>CAIUTG010000091.1 GCA_903902035.1 uncultured Curvibacter sp.
GAAGGCCCCCGATGTGGCGGGCGCTTCAGGGGCAAAGGCCGTCATCAGGGTGTGCACACCCAAATCACTCAACAACATCAAGCCCTGGGCCTCGTCCCAAGCCAGCACCTCGGGCACGTTCAAGCCTGCCGCTGCCATCAATCGGGCCACGTGCACAAAAGGGGCGCAATTTTCTTTGTCCGGCGGCGCGTCCATGATGATGCGGGTCTGGCCCGAGACCGTCGTGACGCGCCAGTAACGCCGGAAACTGGCGTCGGCAGAGGCCAGCACCACACTGTCTGGCACCAAGCCCTGACTGGCCCCCAGGCCTTGCACCCACGCCTCCAATGCCTTTTGTCGGAGAGGGGGGCTGGCGGATGCGCTGGGTAAAGACATGGCGTGGTGGGCTTGGGTGGGCAGAGTCATGGATAATCCGATTTTAAAACCTGTCTCCCTCATGGCCGCCCGTTGGATCCCTTGGAATTTTGATCAAAGTCGTTTGCTGGGGCGCTGCAAAAGCGTGCCCCTTGCGCTGCTCATGGTCTTGTTCCTGCCTGAGGCGGCCCTGGCGCAAAGCGACTCAGAGGGCCTGTCGCTGCAAACCACCCCCAAATTACAGGAAGTTCTGACCCCGGCCCAGCGCGCCGAGCGGCCTCAATTCATCAGTGGCGAGCGCATCAGCTCGCAAAACGAATTGCTCACGGAAGTCGATGGCAACGCCGAATTGCGCCATGCCGATACCGTTTTGCGGGCGGACCATTTCGAGTATTTCTCCCCCACCGACGAGGCCCGGGCCCAGGGTCAGGTCTACCTCAACCGCGCTGGCTCGATTTACCGGGGCGATGCCTTGCAAATGTCGGTGGACGCCTTTGAAGGCTTTGTGACCCACCCCAGCTTTGATCTTTTGCGCAACAAGGCCCATGGCGAAGGCAGCCGCGCTGATTTTCTCGATGAAAACAACCTGATCGTCCAGAACGGCACCTACAGCACTTGCCGTCGCCGCATTGGCCCGGATTGGATGCCCGAGTGGTTGCTCAGCGCCGAGAGCCTCCAAATCGACGAAGACAACAACGTCGGCACCGCCAGCAACGCCCAACTGACCTTCTATGGCGTTCCCCTGCTGAAATCTGAATCGATGAGCTTCCCACTCAACGACACGCGGCGTTCTGGCCTGCTGCCCCCGACCCTGATGACCTCCTCGCGTGACGGTCTGGGTTGGGTGCAACCTTATTACTGGAATCTGGCACCCAATCGCGACCTGACCGTGGAGCCAGGCATCATGACCAAGCGCGGCCTGGACCTGAACACCGAGTTTCGTTACCTCGAAAATGATTACCGGGGTCAAATTTTCTATGACCTGATGCCTCACGACAACCTGGAAAACCGGGAGCGCTGGGGCTACAGCTGGCTGCACAGCGGGTTTTGGGACACCGGCGTTGACAGCATTGGCAAACTGGGCCTCAACCTCAACCTGAACCGGGTCAGCGACGACAACTACTGGGCCAACAACATCCATGCGGGCAGTCCCCTGACCCAGCGGCTCTTGCCCAACGACTTCAGCGTGACCTGGCAAAAAGACGATTTTTCAGCTCAGTTGCGCAATCTGAGTTGGCAAGTCCAACAAGAGGCCAGCTCGATCATCATTCCGCCCTACAACAAGACCCCGGAAATTTCGAGCCGTTATCAAAAGCAAAACCTGGGGGGTTTGGACCTGCAAATCGACTTGAACCAGACCCATTTCGTGGCCGACCCCACACTGACCAACCAAGTCAACGCCACCCGCCAATACGCGATCACCCAGGTTTCCCATACCTGGGCCATTCCCGGTGGCTTTGTCACGCCCAAATTGATCTGGCACGGCACCAATTACGACTTTGACAGCCCGCTGCCCAATGGCACGTCCACCGCCTCTTGGAACGTCCCCACTTTCAGCCTGGACAGTGGCTTGGTGTTCGAGCGCGACGCCCGCCTCTTTGGCCAGAATTACCAACAAACCCTGGAACCCCGGGCCTTCTTCGTGAACACCCCGTACACCAATCAAAACGGCCTGCCCAATTACGACTCGGCGGTCAATTTGTTCACTTTTGAAAGCGCTTTTTCTGAAAACGAATTTGTGGGCAACGACCGCGTGTCCAGCAGCCACCAGCTGACTTTGGGGGCCATCAGCCGGATTTTGGACCCCGCCAGCGGCTCCCAACTGGCGCAACTGGGTTTGGCCGAACGCACCTTGATGAGCCCTCAGACCATTTATTTGCCGGGGGGAGCGCCTGAAAAAGCCGGGGTCAACAACCTGTTTGCCGGGGGCGCGCTCAACTGGTCCCCTTTGTGGTCTCTCAACGCCAGCCTGGCCTACAACACCGCCACCCACAACACCACCAGCTACTCGGCCTTTGGGCGCTTCGCCCCCAGCAATTACCGCGTCATCAATGCGGGCTATCTGTTTGACCGGGACAATGCCCAGCAAGTCGATGCCAGCTGGCAATGGCCGCTCAACGATTTGTGGGGCGACAAAGGCAGAGACAAAGGGGCCGGTGCGGGCCTGGGTCCGAACCGCTGGTACACGGTGGGCCGCTTGAACTACGACGTGATCAACAAAGCCTTGGTCAACACCCTGGTGGGCTTTGAGTACGATGCCGATTGCTGGCTCGGCCGAATTGTGATTGAGCGCTTGAACAGCTCGGTGATCTCGTCCAACACCCAAATTATGTTTCAATTGGAACTTGTTGGATTTTCCCGTTTAGGACCCAATCCCCTGCAAAGCCTGCGCACCAATATCCAGCGCTACCAACCTTTGCGGGAGCAAACCCTGCAACCCAGTCGCTTTGGCGAATACGACTGAGTGGCGCATTGTCATCCCTCGCTGCTTTCTGAATGCTATGAAAATCAAACACCTGCTGACCTGGCTCGCACTCCTGGCCCCTTTGTCGATCCTGGCCCAAGGACTCAAAGCCAACAGCCCTGACGTCCCCGTCGACTACATTGCGGCGATTGTCAACTCCGAGCCCATCACCGACAGCGAGGTAAGGGCCCGCATGGCCCGGGTCATGCAACAAATCAAACAACAGGGCAGCCCGACGCCACCCCAAGCCGAGCTGCGCAAACAGGTGCTGGAACGCCTGATCAGCGAAAAAGCCCAGTTGCAAGAGGCCAAAGACAATGGCATCAAGATCGAAGAAGGGGCCATCACCCAAGCCGAAGAGAATGTGGCACGGCAAAACCGCATGACCCTGCCAGAACTGCGTGAGCGGCTGCGCCAGGAAGGCCTGTCGGAGTCCCAGTTGCGCGGCGATTTGCGTGACCAACTGATGATGACGCGGCTGCGCGAGCGCGAGGTGGAACCCCGGGTCAAAATCACCGACTGGGACATCGACAATTTTCTTAAAGAGCAACAACGCCAAACCGCCGTCGGCCCGCTGGAGCTGAACCTGGGCCAGGTTCTGGTGGTGGTGCCCGAATCAGCCAGCGCCGAAGAAGTGGCCCGGCTCGAAGCCAAGGCCAAACAATTGGGGGCTCAAGTTCAAGCGGGCACCGATCTGGAACTCGTGGCCAAACAAGCCAACACCGCCAACGACAAAGTGGTGGGCGGCGTCATGGGACTGCGCAGTTCTGATCGCTACCCGGAACTGTTTGTCAACAGCGTGCGCCAACTCAGCGTGGGCGGCGTGGCAGGCCCGGTGCGCTCGGGGGCCGGCTTCCATATTTTGAAAGTCATAGAAAAACACGACCCCAACGCCTTGCCTGAAACCGTCACCCAAAGCCACGCCCGTCACATCCTGCTGCGCACCAGCGCCAAATTGAGCGAATCCGACGCCATCAGCCAACTCAACGATTTCCGCCGCCGTCTGAATGCCAATCAAGCCCAATTTGCCGATCTGGCCAAAGAGTTCTCACAGGATGGCAGCGCCCCCAGCGGCGGCGATCTGGGTTGGGCCAACCCCGGCCAATTTGTGCCTGAATTCGAAGAAGCCATGAACACCCTGGCCCCGAATGAAATCAGTCGCCCCGTGGTGACCCGCTTCGGGGTGCACCTGATCCAGTTGCTGGAGCGACGCGAAGTCCCCTTGAGCGAACACGACCGCCGTGAAATGGCCCGCTACGCGCTGAAGGAAAAGAAAGCCGCCGAACTCTACGCCACTTACTTGCAAGACCTGCGCGACCGCGCCTACGTTGAATTGCGTGACGCCCCATGAAGCACCGGGCGCGCAAACGCTTCGGACAGCACTTCCTGTCCGATTCCGGCGTGATTGAGGAGATTGTCCAAGCCATTGCACCGCAGCCCCAGCAAGTCATGGTCGAAATCGGACCGGGCCTGGCTGCCCTGACCCAGCCCCTGGTCGAGCGCCTGGGCCATTTGACCGTGATCGAACTGGACCGCGACTTGGCACGCCAACTGCGTGAGCACCCTCAACTCCATGTGGTCGAGTCCGATGTGCTCAAGGTTGACTTCGTGGCCTTGGCGCAGAGCCTGTGTGGGTCCACCCCGTGCGCAGACGCCAGCGTCCCGCAATTGCGGGTGGTGGGCAACCTGCCCTACAACATTTCCAGCCCCATTTTGTTTCACCTGCTGGCGCAAGCCACGGCCATCCGCGACCAACACTTCATGCTGCAAAAAGAGGTGGTTGAGCGCATGGTCGCGGCCCCCGCCACCGCCGCCTATGGCCGCTTGAGCGTGATGCTGCAATGGCGCTATGCCATGGAAAATTTGCTTTTGGTGGGTCCTGAATGTTTCGACCCGCCGCCCCGGGTGGACAGCGCCGTGGTGCGCATGGTGCCCCTGGAACACCCCCCTGAAGTGGCCTTGCCGGTGTTGTCCGAGTTGGTTCGCGTGGCCTTCAGCCAGCGTCGCAAGCTGCTGCGCCACACCCTGGGTCAATGGCTCACGGAGCGCCAGATTGACACCGCTTTTGACACCCAGCGCCGGGCCGAGGAAGTGCCGGTCGCTGAGTATGTGGCCCTGGCACAGGCCGCCGTTAAGCCGCTGACAACCAATACGCCGAGTTAAAGGGACTGCTCATGCGCAGGGCCATGGGCGACACATCGACCAGTTTGTCGGTGGGCATTTTTTCACCCTCAGGGGTCAATTCCAACCCCGTCAAGGGGGCAGGGACTTCAGCCTCATTCGCCCGTTCTGCTTGGCTAGTTTGTGCAGAACGGGCTACAGAAAAGAATAGAAACATCGGAAGGGCACTTTTCGATCCCCCCAAAAATCGGCGGCATCCCGAAAGATGTCCAACAACTGTTCACGGGCTTCTTTGTCAAATTTGGCGTGGGCCGGAATTTGTTCCAACACCACCACAAAGCCAGGCTGGGCCCCAGATTTGTACAACGGGTCGGTCAAAGAATCCGACAAGGCATCAAAGTTTTTGCCCGACTGCACCGGAAAGGTGAATTGCGTGGCAATCATGTCCAACACATCTTGTTTGGACTGCGCTTCGGCCAAATTGGCATACAAAAAATGGTGCGCTAATTCTTGCGCTGCGCTTTGCAAGTCGGGCACACGAAAGGCCCGAATCGATTGAACGATATTGGGTCGAACGTTACGAAGTGGCGTATCCATCTCCGCGTCTCTTTCTCATGGGTCTCAAAAAAGGGGTCGCTGCCATGATCAGAAGCGACCCAAAAAAGCAGGGTTTTGCACCGGCATTTCCCAAGAAAAAGCCTGGAAAATTCGGGTAAACCCTGAAAAATCAATCGGTGATTTTGACCCAAATTGATTCACAACGCAAGGAATTTTTCATCCCTGCGGTGAACCAGTTCGTCGCCCTTCAGCGCAATGCGTTCGCGTCGGCCACCGTCAAAGCGGTCATGTTGACGATGCGCCGCACCGTCGAAGTGGCCGTCAAAATATGCACCGGCTGGGCAGCCCCCAACAAGACGGGGCCCACCGCGATGTTGCCACCGGCGGCGGTCTTGAGCAGGTTGTAGGCAATGTTGGCCGCATCGATGTTGGGCAAGACCAGCAAATTGGCACTGCCCGTCAGGGTGCTGCTGGGCATGATTTGAGCCAAAGTGGCCGGGTCCAGGGCCGCATCCCCATGCATTTCACCATCCACCTCCAGCCAAGGCGCCTGGACTTTCAACAAGGCCAGGGTTTGGCGCATTTTGACCGCACTGGGCATGTCGCTGCTGCCAAAATTGGAATGCGACAGCAGGGCTGCGCGGGGGGTGATGCCAAAACGCAGCATCTCTTCGGCCGCCATCAGGGTGATTTCGGCCAGCTGTTCGGCGGTGGGGTCGTAATTGACATGGGTGTCCACCAGGAACACTTGGCGTTCGGGCAGGAGCAAACCATTCATGCAGGCATAGGTATTGACGCCGACGCGCTTGCCGATGACCTGATCAATGTAGTGCAGGTGCATATTGGTTTGGCCCCAGGTGCCAGCGATCAGGCCGTCCACTTGGCCCTTGTGCAGCAGCATGGCCCCAATCAGGGTCAGGCGGCGGCGCATTTCGATCTTGGCAAACTGCACGGTCACGCCCTTGCGCTCGGTCATGCCGTGGTAGGTCTGCCAGAAGTCACGGTAGCGGTCATCCTGCTCGACATTGACCACGTCGTAATCCACCCCGGCTTGCAAGCGCAGGCCAAATTTGGCGATGCGCTCTTCAATCACCGCAGGCCGTCCAATCAAGGTGGGACGAGCCAAGCCTTCATCGGCCACGATCTGCGCGGCCCGCAAGACTCGCTCTTCTTCACCCTCCGCATAAGCCACGCGTTTTTTGGTGGCGCGTCTGGCGGCAGTGAAAATGGGCTTCATGATGGTGCCCGAGGCATACACAAACGCCTGCAGCTTTTGGCGGTAAGCCTCCATGTCGGTGATGGGGCGGGTGGCCACACCGCTGTCAGCGGCGGCTTTCGCCACGGCCGGCGCAATCATCATCATCAAACGGGGGTCAAAAGGCTTGGGAATCAAATATTCCGGGCCAAAGCTCAGGGGTTCACCCACATAAGCGGCCGCCACCACCTCGCTTTGCTCGGCTTGCGCCAGTTCAGCAATCGCATGGACGGCGGCAATCTCCATTTCCACCGTGATGGTGGAGGCACCCGCATCCAGCGCACCCCGAAAGATATAAGGGAAACACAGCACATTGTTGACCTGATTGGGGTAGTCGGTGCGGCCCGTGGCCATGACGATGTCGTCGCGCACGCGCTTGGCCTCTTCAGGCGTGATCTCGGGGTTGGGGTTGGCCAGGGCCATGATCAGGGGCTTGGAAGCCATCTTGGCCACCATCTCGGGCTTCAAAACACCGCCCGCCGACAGGCCCAGGAAAATATCGGCCCCCTCAATGACTTCGCTCAAGGTTCGCGCGGGGGTGTTTTGCGCAAACTGGGCCTTGTCCTCATCCATCAACTCGGTTCGGCCTTGGTAGACCACGCCGGCCAGATCGGTGACGAAAATATTTTCCCGGGGAAAGCCCAGCTTTAACAGCAAGCTCAAGCACGCCAGGGCAGCCGCACCGGCCCCTGAGGTCACCAGTTTGACCTGCTTGATGTCCTTGCCCACGACTTTCAGGCCATTCAAAATGGCCGCCCCGACCACGATGGCGGTGCCGTGCTGGTCGTCATGGAAGACTGGAATCTTCATGCGTTCGCGCAATTTGCGCTCGACATAAAAGCAGTCCGGGGCCTTGATGTCTTCCAGGTTGATGCCGCCAAAGGTGGGTTCCAAGGAAGCAATGATGTCAACCAGTCGGTCCAGGTTTTCGCGCTCGTCGATTTCGATGTCGAACACGTCAATGCCGGCGAATTTCTTGAACAAGACGCCCTTGCCCTCCATCACCGGCTTGGAAGCCAGCGGGCCGATGTTGCCCAGACCCAAAACCGCTGTGCCGTTGGTGATCACGGCCACCAAATTGCCCCGGCTGGTGTACCGATAAGCCGCATTGGGGTCTTTGACGATTTCCTCGCAAGGCGCGGCAACGCCGGGCGAATAAGCCAGGGCCAGGTCATGCTGATTGATCAGTTGCTTGGTGGCAGAAATGGCAATCTTGCCCGGGGTTGGAAACTCGTGGTACTCCAAAGCAGCGCGGCGAATTTGCGCAGCACGTTCGGGGGATTTTGAGGCGTTGTTGTCTTGGGTCATGTCGCTACTCCTGGGGCGGATTGTAGGCTGGCTGTCAGGATTGACTTCCCCTCAAGGGGTTAAAACTGAATTCACTGCCGTCCACTCAAGCCCGCATCAGGGCCTCAATTTCAAGGGCGGCCACCGGCACACCGCGTGAAATCAGCTCACAGCCGCTGGAGGTCACGATGGCATCGTCCTCAATGCGGATGCCGATGTTGTGGAACGCTTCGGGAACGCCCGGTGCCGGGCGAATGTACAGCCCCGGCTCAATCGTCAAGACCATGCCGGGCCGCAAAATGCGGCTCGGCCTTTGGGTGATGGTTTCACCAGAGAGCGGGTCTTTGCGCACGCTCATCAAGCCAGGATCGTTCACCTCCGAAGGTTCCACATAGCTGCCGCAGTCGTGCACATCCATGCCCAGCCAATGGCCAGTGCGGTGCATGTAGAACTGAAAGTAAGCGCGGCGCTCGATCACGTCCTGCACCGTGCCGACCTGGTTTTTGTCCAGCAAACCCAAATCCAGCAAACCTTGCGACAGCACGGCCACGGTGGCCTCATGCGGATCGGTGAAGCGGGCCCCCGCGTGTGTGGCCGCCACCGCCGCTTCTTGCGAGGCCAGCACCAGGTCATAAACCGCCCGCTGTGGCCCCGTGAAACGGCCATTGGCCGGGAAGGTGCGGGTGATGTCACTGGCATAGCCGTCCAGCTCGCAACCCGCGTCGATCAAGACCAGGTCACCGTCGCGGATGGGCGCGGCATCGGCGCGGTAATGCAAGACACAGGCATTGGCGCCGCCCGCCACGATGGAGCTGTAGGCCGGGTATTGCGAGCCCTGTTTTCTGAACTCATGCAGCAGCTCGGCGTCCAGATGGTATTCGCGCAAATCCTGCCCCGCCCGCAGCCGCGCTGCGCTGGTTTGCATGGCACGGATGTGAGCTTGGGCACTGATCTGGGCCGCACGGCGCATGGTGTCTTGCTCCTGGGCATCCTTGATCAGACGCATTTCATCCAGAATGCCGCACAAATCCAATTGCCGCTCAGGGCAAAGCGCGCCATAGCGCACCCGATCACGCACTTTGTTCAGCCAGCCCGCCACGCGTGACTCCAAGCCTGGGTGGATGGCAAAGGGGTAAAAAACCGCCTCCTGGTTTTCCAGCATTTTGGGCAATTGATCGTCCAAAGTGCCGATGGGCTGCGCCGCCTCCAAGCCCAAGGCGGCAGGCGCGGCCTCTGGCCCCAAGCGGTAGCCGTCCCAAATTTCGCGCTCGGTGTCTTTGGGCTGGCACCACAAAGTGCTGCGCCCATCGCCCGTGATGACCAGACAGGCATGCGGTTCGGTAAAGCCCGTCAGGTAGTAAAAGTAACTGTCGGCCCGGAACAAAAAATCGCTGTCCCGGTTGCGTTGGCGCTCCAAAGCGGTGGGGATGATGGCCAAGCCGCGTGGGCCGATGGCACGGGCCACCGCCGCACGGCGTTGGGCATAAAGATCAGCGTGGGTCAGGGAGGCAATGGGTGAGGTCATGTTTTCAAGAAGTTGCAGATGACAAAGCGATTAAAAAAATCAGTGCCCCATTTTGAACGAGAAACCGGCTGGGCAACACAATGACCCCCTTCGCTCATGGGCCTGGATTCAGTTCAGCCAGGCGGGCGGGCGTGCCCACATCGGTCCATGGCCCTCGGTACACGGTGGCCCCGACCCGACCCAGAGCAATTGCGCGGCGCAAGAGCGGTGCCAACGCCGCGCGCAGGCCCTGGGGGTTGCCCCAAGGGATATCGCATTGGGGGGCTTGAAAAAACGCCGCTCGGTACAAGCCCATCGTGCTGTAGGTGAAACGCTCGCCCTGCGCGCCCTGGTCCAAGACCCGCCCTACGCCACCGACCTGTGCAAAGCCAAAATCACCTTGGGGGTGGTGGGCCGGGTTGGGCACCAGCCACAAATGGGCCCAATCGTCAGAGGCCAAAAAAGCCTGCGCTTTCTCGACCCCGAACTCAAATTCGGGCACATACACATCCCCAGCCACCAACCAGAAAGCGGCCTCGCCGTCGGCCAATAACCTGGGCAAGGCCCGCACCACGCCGCCCGCTGTTTCCAAGGCACCGCCAAAATCGGCTTGCTCGTCGGAATACAACAAGGGCATGGCGGACCCAGGAGAGCCCGAACGGGCCGGGTCCCAAGCCGCGCCAAAAGTCGCCGGGATCTGCTCGCCCAACCAGGCCGTGTTGATCACCACTTTGGGACAAGCCGCACGCGCCAGGGCTTCCAAATGCCATTGCAGCAGGGGCTTGCCACGCACCTTCAGCAAGGGTTTGGGCGTGACATCGGTCAAGGGCCGCATGCGTTCACCGCGACCTGCGGCCAGCACCAAGGCAGGCAAATTCTTCATGGGGCACCCTCAAAATGGACCAAGCAAGCGGCCAAGAATACCGCGAAGAGGCGGCCGACCCGTTCGGTCAATGAACACCAAGGCGTTAAAATCGTCGGCTTACCCGCTCTTTTTCGCCTCACCTTGGAGAACTCCTGTATGGCCACCAGTTCCACGCAAAAGGACATGGCAAACGCAATCCGCGCTTTGTCCATGGACGCCGTCCAACAAGCCAACTCGGGACACCCCGGCGCCCCCATGGGCATGGCCGAAATGGCTGTCGCCCTCTGGGGCAATGCGTTGCGGCACAACCCCAGCGCCCCCCATTGGATGGACCGGGACCGGTTTATTTTGTCCAATGGCCACGGCTCCATGCTGATTTATTCGGTGCTGCACCTGACGGGTTATGACTTGCCCCTGGCCGAACTCAAAAACTTCCGCCAACTGCATTCCAAAACCGCAGGCCACCCCGAAGTCGGCGTGACCCCTGGCGTCGAAACCACCACCGGCCCCTTGGGTCAGGGCATCACCAATGCCGTGGGGTTTGCACTGGCTGAAAAGTTACTGGCCCATGAATTCAACCGCCCCGGCCATGCGGTGGTTGACCACCACACCTATGTGTTCCTGGGCGATGGCTGCCTGATGGAAGGCATCAGCCACGAAGCCGCTGCCTTGGCAGGTGCCTGGAAACTCAACAAGCTGATTGCCCTTTATGACGACAACGGCATTTCCATTGACGGTCAGGTCACACCCTGGTTCATTGACAACACCGCCCAACGTTTTACGGCCTACGGCTGGAATGTGATCGGGCCGATTGACGGCCACGATGTCGGCGCCGTGCTGGCGGCCATTGAGCAAGCCAAGCAAGAGGCCAGCCGCCCCAGCTTCATTATTTGCAAAACCAACATCGGCCAAGGTTCACCCAACCGGGCTGGCACCTCCAAAGCCCACGGCGAGGCCCTGGGCGCTGAAGAAATTGCCCTGACCCGTGCGGCCATCGGCTGGCCTTATGGCCCGTTTGAAATCCCCGCCGATGTCTACGCCGCCTGGGACGCCAAGGCCAAGGGGGCTGCGGCTCAAGCCGAATGGACGCAACGCTTTGCGGCTTACGCCAGCGCCTTCCCCGAGTTGGCCAGCGAACTCCAACGCCGCATGGCGGGCGACTTACCCAAGAACTTTGCCCAAACCGCGGTGGACACCGTCATCGCAGCCCACACCCAAGCCGAAACCGTGGCCAGCCGCAAGGCCAGCCAATTGGCCTTGGAAGCCTTCACCGCCGCCTTGCCAGAGTTGCTGGGCGGATCGGCCGACTTGACGGGCTCCAACCTGACCAACACCAAGAGCACGCCCAGCCTGCGCTTCGATGCCGAAGGTCACGCCAATGGTGGCCGCCACATCAACTACGGCGTGCGTGAATTCGGCATGGCCGCCATCATGAACGGCGTGGCTTTGCACGGCGGCTTCATTCCTTACGGCGGCACCTTCCTGACCTTCAGCGACTACAGCCGCAACGCCATCCGCATGGCTGCGCTGATGAAGCAGCGTGTCATCCATGTATTCACCCACGACAGCATTGGCCTGGGTGAAGATGGCCCGACCCACCAGTCGATTGAGCACGCCGCCAGCTTGCGCCTGATCCCCAACCTGGACGTTTGGCGTCCGGCCGACACCGCCGAAACGGCGGTGGCCTGGGCTGTTGCGCTGGAAAGCAAACACCGCCCCAGCGCCTTGCTGCTGTCGCGTCAAAACCTGCCCTACGCGCCGAAGAAGGACCTGGGCGACATCAGCCGGGGCGCTTATGTTTTGTCCACCCCGGCCGACCTGGGTTTGAAGAAAAAGGCCAAGGCCGTGATCATCGCCACCGGCTCCGAAGTCTCGCTGGCACTGCAAGCGCAAAAATTGCTGGCCGAACAAAAGCTGTTTGTGAACGTGGTCTCCATGCCGAGCACCAGCGTGTTTGACCGTCAAACCTCGGCCTATAAAAAATCGGTCTTGCCCAAGGATTTACCGCGCGTGGCGGTGGAAATGGGCAGCACCGATGGCTGGTGGAAATACGGTGTGGACGCGGTGGTCGGCATTGACACTTACGGTGAATCTGCCCCCGCCCCCGTGCTGTTCAAGCACTTTGGCTTCACGCCAGAGAACCTGGCCGACACCGTCAAGGTCGTGCTGGGCAAGAAAAACTGATTTTTAAACTTCGAGGAACTTTTCCATGGCAATCAAAGTAGGTATCAATGGTTTTGGCCGCATCGGCCGCATGGTCTTTCGCGCAGCGGTGGCCAATTTCAACGACATCGAAATCGTCGGCATCAACGACTTGCTGGAGCCCGAGTACCTGGCTTATATGCTGAAGTACGACAGCGTGCACGGCCGCTTCAAGGGCGAAGTGTCGGTGCAGGGCAACACCCTGGTGGTCAACGGCAAGTCCATCCGCCTGACCCAAGAGCGTGACCCTGCCGCCCTGAAGTGGAACGAAGTCGGTGCCGACATCGTGATCGAAGCCACCGGCCTGTTCCTGGACAAAACCACGGCTGAAAAACACTTGGCCGCAGGCGCCAAAAAAGTGCTGATGTCGGCGCCGTCCAAAGACGACACCCCCATGTTTGTGTATGGCGTGAACCACACCAGCTACGCCGGTCAAGCCATTGTGTCCAACGCTTCTTGCACCACCAACTGCCTGGCCCCCGTGGCCAAGGTATTGAACGACAAATGGGGCATCAAGCGCGGTTTGATGACCACCGTGCACGCTGCCACCGCCACCCAAAAAACCGTGGACGGTCCCAGCAACAAAGACTGGCGCGGCGGTCGTGGCATTCTGGAAAACATCATCCCCAGCTCCACGGGTGCGGCCAAAGCCGTGGGCGTGGTGATTCCCGAACTCAACAAGAAGCTCACCGGCATGTCTTTCCGCGTGCCCACGTCGGATGTGTCGGTGGTGGACTTGACGGTTGAGCTCAACAGCCCCGCCACTTACGCTGAGATTTGCGCCGAAATGAAGGCCCAATCGCAAGGCGCTTTGAAGGGTGTGCTCGGCTATACCGAAGACAAGGTGGTGGCCACCGATTTCCGGGGCGAGCCCTGCACCTCGGTGTTCGACGCCGACGCCGGCATCGCCTTGGACAGCACCTTTGTCAAGGTCGTGTCCTGGTATGACAACGAGTGGGGTTACTCCAACAAGTGCCTTGAAATGGTTCGTGTGATCGCGAAGTAAACCCCAACCAGCGGACCGCCATCCGCCGCTTAAAAGCCGCTCTGAACTCGCTGGAGTTGAGCGGCTTTTTCAATGCTCAATGCTGATGGCCATGCTCGCCATGCACATGGCGGTGGGCAATTTCTTCCGCCGTGGCGGCACGGACTGCGACCACATTCAAAGCAAACACCAAGTCCAGCCCCGCCCAAGGGTGGTTGCCATCCAGGTGCACCTCGGGTCCCTTGATCTTCATGACGGTGTAAACCTGGGGCTCTCCCTTGTCATTGGGGCCTTGCAGGCTGCCGCCAACCTTGATGCCCGGGGGGAATTCGCTTTTGGGGATGACCCGCACCAGGCTTTCGTCGCGCGCGCCAAAAGCCTCTTCGGCCTGGAGCGCGAGCCGCACTTTGTCGCCGGCGGCCTTGCCCTGCAAAGCTTCTTCAATTTTGGGCAGCGTGTTGTCATAGCCGCCATGCAAATAAACCATCGGCTCTTGGCTGTCGTCCAGCACTTTGCCTTGCGCGGTGGTGACCTTGAAGGTCAAAGTAACGGCGGTGTCTTTGTCAATTTTCATCTGAGGGTTCCACAAGGTGTTTCACAAAATCAAGCGGCCGATTGTCGCTCAGTGCCAACGCTTCACCCGCCCCACTGATTTCGGTTTCCACCCGTCCGCTGACCACGCGGCGCACCACATCGGCTGAAAAACCCCGGGCCAGCAAAAATCGGGTTTGCTTGGCGCGTGCAGCCACGTCCGGCGACGCCCCTCCAAAGCGGCGCAACCACAGCGCATGGGCCCGTGCCAGCTCGGTCTCCTTTAGCCCCGCCAGGGCCGCTTCAACGGCTTGCGCCGCTTCCCCATTCAAGCCTTTGGCTTGCAATTCTTGCCGCACGCGGGCGGCCCCCCAGCGGGCGGCCCGGCGGTAAACCACAGAATCGATTGCGCGCTGGGCGTCAATGAACCCTTTGGCCTGGAGTTCATCCAGCACCTGGGCCAATTCACCGGGTGTTTCTTCATGGGGTTGCAGCTTTTGCGCCAGCTCGAGGCGCGAATGCTCGCGCGCCGAGAGGTAGCGCAACGCCCGGCCTTTGAGCGAGATTCTTTCAAAACCCATGGGGTCGGTGCCGTCGGGGGCTCAACCCGCGATCACGCCGTCTTTGCTGTCCTTGGCCTCTTTGGCTTCTTTCGCCAACTCCTTGGCAGATTTGGTTTTGGCGACCGCCACCCCCACCTCAGGCGCCAGCAAAGCAATGCCCAACTCGGTGCGAACCTTGTTTTCAATTTCATAAGCCAGATCGGGGTTTTCGCGCAAGAACTCACGGGCGTTGTCACGGCCTTGGCCGATTTTTTCGCCGTTGTAGGCATACCAGGCCCCTGATTTTTCGACGATCTTGGCGGCGACCCCCATGTCAATGATCTCGCCCTGACGGCTGATGCCTTCGCCAAACAGAATGTCAAATTCAGCCGTTTTGAAGGGGGGGGCCACTTTGTTTTTCACCACCTTGACCTTGGTCTCATTGCCAATCGAATCGTCGCCCTTTTTGATGGTGCCGGTGCGGCGAATGTCCAAACGCACCGAAGCATAAAACTTCAAGGCATTGCCGCCCGTGGTGGTTTCAGGGCTGCCAAACATCACGCCAATCTTCATGCGAATCTGGTTGATGAAGATCACCATGCAATTGGTTTTCTTGATGGTGGCCGTCAGTTTGCGCAGCGCTTGGCTCATCAAACGGGCTTGCAGACCGGGCAGAGAATCGCCCATTTCGCCTTCAATTTCGGCCTTGGGGGTCAAGGCGGCGACCGAATCGACCACGATCAAATCCACCGCGCCCGAGCGCACCAGGCTGTCCACGATTTCCAAGGCCTGCTCGCCCGTGTCGGGCTGGCTGATCAGCAGGTCTTGCAGGTTGACGCCCAGCTTTTGCGCATACTGAATGTCCAAAGCGTGCTCGGCATCGACGAAGGCACAGGTGCCACCTTGTTTTTGCATTTCGGCCACGACTTGCAGGGTGAGGGTGGTTTTGCCAGACGACTCCGGGCCGTAAATTTCGACGACGCGGCCGCGCGGCAAACCGCCCACGCCCAAGGCCACATCCAGGCCCAAAGAGCCGGTAGACACCACTTGAATGTCTTCAATGACCTCGCCCTCACCCAAACGCATGATGGTGCCCTTGCCGAATTGTTTTTCGATCTGGGCCAAGGCGGCTTGCAGGGCTTTGGCTTTTTCAGCCTGGGCAGGGGTCAAATTGGCAGCGGGGGTGCGAACAGCGGTTTCCATAAATTCTCCAATGATGACAATGAGTTGATCGAGGACCCAGAAAATAACTGGATGCTTGAACAGTAGTTTACGTGCTTCTTTTGTTGAATAATCGAAATATTTAGTCAGTTTAGTTGACCAAATGGATTTGACCCCCAGCCACCCACACGACCATTGGCGCAAAACCCATCTGGGCCATCTGATGGGCCATGCCCTGCGCCGTTTTGATGAGCGGGTGCTGGCCCTGATGGCCCACAACATCGAGGTGCCGCTGGCCCTGTCCCATCTGGCGGCCCGGGGCCAGGTGAGTGCGGCCCACATCCACATCACCCGGCACCTGTCGCTGAAAGGCTCACGGCTCACGGATTTGGCCGCCCAGGCCGGGATGAGCAAACAGGCCATGGGCGATTTGGTCAAGCAATGCGAGGCTTGGGGCCTGGTGACGCGGCAAATGGACCCGCACGATGGCCGCGCGCGCAAGGTTCACTTCACCGAGATCGGCTTGAGCTGGCTGCAAGCCTTTCAAGACGCGGTGCGTCAGGCCGAGGCCGAATTTCGCAGCGCGGTGGGCCCCGAGGTGGCCACGGTGGTGGCTTTGGGGCTGGAGGCCTATGCACAATGACCCCTAAAATGTTCAAAAATAAACTGGGCCCAGCGCAGCCAAGGAGAGACAAATCATGCGGATATTGATTGCTGAGGACGACCAAGTCTTGGCCGATGGCCTGTTGCGCACCCTGCGGGCCTCCGGGGCGGCGGTGGACCACGTGGCCAGCGGCAGCGAAGCCGACGCGGCGCTGATGACCAACAACGAGTTTGATCTGCTGATTCTGGACCTGGGCCTGCCCAAAATGCACGGCCTGGAAGTGCTGAAAAAGCTGCGCAGCCGGGGGGCCACTTTTCCCGTCCTGATCCTGACCGCTGCCGACAGCGTGGAAGAACGGGTCAAAGGACTGGACTATGGGGCAGACGACTACATGGCCAAACCCTTTTCCTTGCAAGAGCTGGAAGCCCGCGTGCGCGCCCTGACCCGGCGGGGCATGGGCGGGGCCACCAGCACCATCAAACACGGCCCGCTGGTGTATGACCAAACGGGCCGGGTCGCCACCATTGAGGGCAAGATGGTGGACCTGTCCGCGCGTGAACTCGGCTTGCTGGAAGTGTTGCTGCAACGCGCGGGTCGCTTGGTCAGCAAAGAACAATTGGTGGAGCGGCTGTGCGAGTGGGGCGAGGAGGTGAGCAACAACGCCATCGAGGTGTATGTGCATCGGCTGCGCAAGAAGATTGAGCGCGGACCGATCCGCATCGCCACCGTTCGCGGCTTGGGTTATTGCCTTGAAAAAATCCCCGGCTAAAACTCCTTTACGCCTTTTCTCCCGGGTCCAGCGCTCGCTGTTTGGCGAGATTCTCGATTGGATGCTGA
>CAIUTG010000092.1 GCA_903902035.1 uncultured Curvibacter sp.
ATCCACCCGGGTGTTTTTGGGCACCCAACCGCTCTCCACATGGAGCTCGGCCACACGTTTGTAATCGCGCTGAAAAAAGGCCGAGAAGTTTTGCGCCAAATACTCTTTGTCGACCGAAGTCAGGGTGCCCACAATGCCGAAGTCCAACGAGATGTAGCGCCCAAAAGTGGCCGGGTCCAGGCTGACCTGAATATTGCCCGGGTGCATGTCGGCATGGAACACCCCGTCGCGAAACACCTGGGTGAAGAACAAGGTCACACCATCGCGAGCCAACTGGGAAATGTCCACGCCCGCTTCGCGCAGTTTGTCCACCTGACTGATGGGCACGCCCTTCATGCGTTCCATCACCAACACATCGGAATGGCAAAAATCCCAAAACATCTCTGGAATCAACACCAGATCGAGGCCGGTCATGTTGCGGCGCAATTGGGCGGCGTTGGAAGCCTCGCGCACCAGGTCCAATTCATCGTGCAGGTATTTGTCAAACTCGGCCACCACCTCGCGCGGGCGCAAGCGACGGCCATCGGCACTCAGGCGCTCCACCCAGCTGGCCAGCCAACGCATCAGGGCCAGGTCTTTTTCGATCACCTGCAACATGCCAGGGCGCAAGACCTTGATCGCCACTTCACGCAAACCCGTGGCCGTTTGGATCACGCCAAAATACACCTGCGCAATGGACGCACTGGCCACCGGGGTGGGGTCGAATTCAACAAACACCTGGTCCAAAGGCTTGCCAAAAGAACGCGCCATCGTGGCCACGGCCACTTCGGTTGGGAAGGGGGGCACGCGCTCTTGCAAAAAGGACAGCTCTTCCGCGATGTCCAACGGCAACAAATCACGCCGGGTGGACAACACCTGGCCAAACTTGACAAAGATGGGGCCCAGGCTTTCAAAGGCCTGGCGCAACCGCACCCCCCGCGCTGCACTGAGGTTGCGCCCCAAAGTCAGTTTGCTGGCCCACTGGCGCAGCCACATCGGGCCAAAGCTGGTCAGAACAATTTGATCCAGACCAAAGCGCCAAACCGCCGACAAGATAAAGAAACCGCGAAAAATTCGACTCATGTTTGACGCCGGGCTACAAAAGCAGACAAGGCCTGGGTCAACTGGCGTGCCCCGCTGACCAGCAGGTGCGCGGGGGCGTCACCGACCAGGCGAGACAAGTCTTCCTCCAGGTCCCACCGCACATGGTCCACCAGCCAATTCAGCTCGGCCGCCCACTGGATATCGCCCTCAATGCGAACTTGCGGTTTCTCACCCGCCAGCGCAGTTTGCAGCAAATTCAAAGGCAACTCTTCAAGCAGGGTCAGGGTCAAATCGGGCGCGCGTCCGAGGGTCAGGGGCGCCTCTACCCACTCGAACAAACCGGCCGGGGTGGCCACCAGCGGGACGGAGAAATTCCGCCACATCACGCAAACGCTGCGCCCCTGGTTGCGGGCAATGCGGGCCAGGGCCTCGGGCTCCTGCATCAACACATGGTTGACCAACAGCAGGGCTTTTTGCTGGGCCTCGGCCACCAGCCAGGCCGGTGGCTGGAAATTCTTCAAAAACAGGTTCAGCATTTGACCCCCACATGCAAGGCCACCACGCCCGCGGTCAGGTTGTGCACATCGACATGGCCGAAACCCTGGGCCTTCATCAAGGCTTTGAGTTCTTTTTGATCGGGGTGCATGCGGATGGACTCGGCCAGGTAGCGGTAGCTGTCGGCGTCACCGGCCACCAGCTGGCCCAGTTTGGGCAGGATCTTGAAGGAGTACCAGTCGTAGGGCTTGCGCAGGGGTTCGGCAACTTTGGAAAACTCCAGCACCAACAAACGCCCCCGGGGTTTCAAGACCCGCGCCATTTCGCGCAAGGCCGCGTCTTTGTGGGTCATGTTGCGCAGGCCAAAGGCGACACTGACCAGGTCGAAATGCGCGTCAGGAAAAGGCAGCTTTTCGGCGTCGCAGACCAAGGTGGGCAAGGCCAAACCCTGGTTGAGCAAGCGTTCCCGCCCGACCCGCAGCATGGCCTCGTTGATGTCGGTGTGCACCACCCGGCCCGTGGGGCCAACTTTTTTGGCGAAGGCCATGGCCAAATCGCCAGTGCCGCCCGCAATGTCCAGGACTTGTTGACCCGGTTGCAAATTGGCGACCATCACCGTGTAGGCCTTCCAGGCCCGATGCAAGCCCATGGACATCAGGTCGTTCATGACGTCGTATTTGGAGGCCACGGAATCAAACACGCCGCGCACGCGGCGGGCTTTTTCGGTCTCATCAACCGACTGGAATCCAAAGTGGGTGGTGCTCATAGTTCTTCGAGTTTAAACGTGGCCTGTTTTCTGGCGTCCCGACCCGCGCCGGCAGCGGCCAGGCGGGCTTCATAGTCGGCCCACAAAGCGACTTGGTCACGACCCAGTTGGTACAACAGGGGCCAGGTGAAGATGCCGCTGTCATGACCATCGCTGAAATGGGGCCGCACGGCATAGTGACCCACCGGCTCCAAGGCCGTCAAGGTCACGCCGCGTTTGCCGGTTTGCAAAACCGCCTGACCCGGGCCATGGCCCTGCACTTCGGCCGAGGGGGAGTAAACTCGCATCAACTCAAACGGCAGCTTGAACACCGCCCCATCGTCAAACGCCACCTCCAACACCTGGGATTGGGCATGAACCGTCAAGGCGATGGGCACCGCCGCTGGGGCAACAAGACCGGCACTCACACCAACACCCGCTCAATGCCGCCGTCGTTGGCCAGCTTGACATACTCAGGCATCCATTGTTCGCCCAAAATCTTGCGCGCCATCTCGACCACCACGTAATCGGCCTCCAGCAAACCGTTGCTCAGGTCCTCGCTGTAGCGGCTCAGGCCCTGCAAACAACTGGGGCAGCTGGTCAGGATTTTGATGTTGTCCTGAACATTTGATTTCGAGTCCGGGTGACCAGCCACCATGACGCGCTCACGCAAGGCCACTTCGTTTTTGCGGATTTCTTCTTCCTTGCGAAAACGCACCTGCGTCGCGATGTCGGGTCGGGTGACGCCCAAAGTGCCCGATTCGCCGCAGCAGCGCTCGCTTTTCAAGACATCGGGGCCCACCAAGGCGCGCACCGTTTTCATCGGGTCTTGCAGCTTCATGGGCGTGTGGCAAGGGTCGTGATAGAGGTAAGCCCCCTGATCGTGGGCATTCAGGGTGATGCCTTTTTCGAGCAGAAATTCATGGATGTCCATGATGCGGCAACCGGGGAAAATTTTGTCGAATTGGTAACCCTGCAACTGGTCGTAGCAGGTGCCGCAACTGACCACCACGGTTTTGATGTCCAGGTAATTCAGCGTATTGGCCACGCGGTGGAACAACACCCGGTTGTCGGTGATGATTTTGTCGGCCTTGTCAAATTGACCGCTGCCACGCTGCGGGTAGCCACAGCACAAATAGCCCGGCGGCAACACCGTTTGCACGCCGGCATGCCACAACATGGCCTGGGTGGCCAAACCCACCTGGCTGAACAAACGCTCCGAGCCGCAACCGGGAAAATAAAACACCGCCTCGGAATCTGATGAGGTGGTGCTCGGGTTGCGGATGATGGGCACGTAGTCCTTGTTCTCGATGTCGAGCAAAGCACGCGCCGTGCGTTTGGGCAGATTGCCGGGCAGTTTTTTGTTGACGAAGAAAATCACTTCTTCGCGCAGGGGGGGCGCTTTGTCGGTCGCTGGCGGGGCCTTGGTTTGAGCCTTGGCCACGCGCTTGAACACATCATGGGCCAAGCGTTGGGCCTTCATGCCCACGCCGACCATCAAGCTGCGAGCCAATTTGATGGTGTCTGGGTTGGTGGCGTTGAGCATGAACATGGCCGCCGCATTGCCGGGGCGGAAGGTTTTTTGCCCCATCTTGCGCAACAGGTTGCGCATGTTCATGGTGACGTCGCCAAAGTCAATTTTGACCGGGCAAGGGCTGAGGCATTTGTGGCAAACCGTGCAGTGGTCGGCCACCTCTTCAAATTCCTGCCAGTGTTTGATCGACACGCCACGCCGGGTTTGCTCTTCATACAAAAACGCTTCGACCAACAAACTGGTGGCCAGAATTTTGTTGCGTGGGCTGTAGAGCAAATTGGCACGCGGGACATGGGTCGCGCAAACGGGTTTGCACTTGCCGCAACGCAAGCAGTCTTTGACCGAATCGGCGATCGCACCAATGTCGGACTGCTGCATGATGAGGGACTCATGGCCCATCAAGCCAAAGCTGGGGGTGTAGGCATTGGTGAGGTCGGCCACACCGCTGGTGTCGCGCAACAATTTGCCCTTGTTGAAATGCCCTTGCGGGTCCACCTTGGCTTTGTAATCGGCGAAAGGCTTGAGTTCAGCATCGCTCAAAAATTCCAGCTTGGTGATGCCAATGCCGTGTTCACCAGAAATGACGCCATTCAAGCTTCGGGCCAGCGCCATGATGCGGGCCACCGCGCCGTGCGCGGTTTGCAGCATGGCGTAGTTGTCGCTGTTGACCGGCAAATTGGTGTGCACATTGCCGTCGCCCGCATGCATGTGCAAGGCCGCCCAAACCCGCCCCCGCAGCACCCGCTGATGAATCTGATTGACTTCTTCGAGGATGGGCGCATAGGCCGTGCCCACAAAAATGCCTTGCAAGGGCGCACGAAGCTGGGTTTTCCAACTGGCGCGCAGGCTGTGGTCTTGCAATGCCAGGAAATGCAGCTCAATGCCACTCAGCCAGGTTTGCCATTGCGCGCGCACGCTTTGCAGCACCTGCAGCGCCTGCGCCACCCGGTCTTGCAGTTGCTCGGGCGAAGGCATCTCGCTCAGGTCATCGGTTTTGCCCAAAGGCAGGCGACCTGCTTCAAAGAAGTCGACCAAGCGATCGGCCAGCTCGATTTTGTTTTGCAGACTCAACTCGATGTTGATGCGCTCAATGCCATCGGTGTACTCGGCCATGCGGGGCAGCGGGATCACCACGTCTTCGTTGATCTTGAAGGCGTTGGTGTGGCGGCTGATGGCCGCCGTTTTTTTGCGGTCGGCCCAGAATTTCTTGCGCGCCTCGGCGGTGATGGCCACAAAACCCTCGCCGTGGCGGGTGTTGGCAATGCGCACCACTTCGGAGGTGATGCGGGCCACGTCGTCGGCGTTGTCGCCAGCGATGTCGCCGATCAACACCATCTTGGGCAGGCCGCCGTTGCCTTTTTTGCTTTTGGTGGCGTAACCCACGGCCTTGAGGTAGCGGTCGTCCAAATGCTCCAGCCCGGCCAACAGCACGCCGCTGCGTTTTTGCTCGGCGAACATGAAGTCTTTGATTTCCACAATGCTCGGCACGGCGTCTTTGGCGTTGCCAAAAAACTCCAGGCACACGGTGCGGGTGTGCTCGGGCATGCGGTGCACCACCCAGCGGGCACTGGTGATGAGGCCATCACAACCTTCTTTTTGAATGCCTGGCAGACCCGACAAAAATTTGTCGGTCACATCCTTGCCCAAACCCTCTTTGCGGAAAGATGGGCCCGGAATGTCCAGGCGCTCGGTGCGCACCGGCGTCTTGCCATCGGCCTCGAAATAGCGCAGCTCAAAGCTGGCCATTTCTGCGTCGTGGATCTTGCCCAGGTTGTGATTCAGTCGGGTGACTTCCAGCCATTGCGCGTCGGGAGTGACCATGCGCCAGCTGGCCAGGTTGTCCAGCGCCGTGCCCCACAAAACGGCTTTTTTGCCGCCCGCATTCATGGCAATGTTGCCGCCAATGCACGAGGCCTCAGCCGAGGTGGGGTCCACCGCAAACACAAAACCACCGCGCTCGGCCGCATCGGCCACACGCTGCGTGACCACACCCGCTTCGGTCCAGATGGTGGCCACGGGCTCCTCAAGTCCGGGCAACTGAACCCGCTCGACCTCGGTCATGGCCTCGAGTTTTTCGGTGTTGATGACCACGCTTTGCCAGGTCAGCGGAATCGCGCCGCCGGTGTAACCCGTGCCACCGCCACGCGGAATGATGGTCAAACCCAGCTCAATGCAAGCACGCACCAGGGCGGCCATTTCGGCTTCGCTGTCGGGGGTGAGCACCACAAAGGGGTACTCGACCCGCCAGTCGGTGGCGTCGGTCACATGCGAAACCCGCGACAGCCCGTCGAACTTGATGTTGTCAGCGGCCGTGACGCGGCGCAGTTTCTTGGTGGTTTGGCGGCGCAAGGCGGCCACCGCTTCAAAGTTGTCGCTGAAGGCCTGTACCGCCTTTTCAGCCATGCCCAAAAGCGCGACCACTTTGGCGTCGCGCTCTTGGTCCTTGAGGCTGTCGGTGGCTTGTCGCCGCTTGGCCACTTCGGTCAAGCGGTGGCGCAGGGCTTGCACGAGTTGCCCCCGGCGCTTGGGATTGTCCAGCAAATCGTCTTGCAAATAGGGGTTGCGCTGCACCACCCAGATGTCGCCCAGCACCTCGTAGAGCATGCGGGAGGAGCGGCCCGTCTGGCGCTCGCCGCGCAATTCGCTCAACAAAGCCCAGCCGCGTTCGCCCAGCAGGCGAATGACGATTTCCCGGTCAGAAAACGAGGTGTAGTTGTACGGAATTTCGCGCAGCCGATTGGAGATTTGAGCGGGTTCAGAAAGGGCAGAAATCGCGATGGGGGCGTTCATGAAAGGGCCTGTGATGTCAAGGGGCCATTTTAAGTCAGCCCGGGGACGGGGCACCGGGGGCTTTTAGAATGCCCCTATGACGCAAAGCTTTGACATCTGTGTGCGCGGCGCTGGGATTGTCGGCCAAACCTTGGCCCTGATGCTGGCGCGCGAAAAATTCCGCGTGGCTTTGGTGGGCGGCCCCATGCCCGCCACCACGGACGTGCGGGCCTATGCCCTGAACGAAGCGACCCACAGCCTGCTTGTCGACTTGCGCGCCTGGCCCGAAGGCCCAGCCGTCACGCCGATGGCGCGCATGCAGGTGCACGGTGGCCCCGGCGCAGGCCGGCCAGGCCATTTGTCATTTTCTGCCCCTGAGATGGGCCAAGTCAGCCTGGCCTGGATGGTGGAAGCGCCCGCCCTGAGCCAGCAACTCGCCGAGGCCATCCGCTATCAGCCCGGCATCACCCGCCTGGAGGCCGCGCCCTCACCTGTCACCCCCCCCTTGACCGTGATCACCGAAGGACGGCAAAGCGCCACCCGGGCCGAATTGGGCGTGGCCTACAACAGCCGCCCCTACCCCCAAACCGCCCTGGCGGCGCGTGTGCGCGCCAGCAAATGGCACCAGCAAACCGCTCACCAATGGTTTTTTGAAAATCAAATTCTGGCCCTTTTGCCCACCGACGGCCCCGAGGGCGACGGCTATGCCCTGGTTTGGTCGGTGCCGCACGCCCTTGCGGCCGAATTACAGGCCCTGGATGACGAGGCCTTCACGGCCCATTTGAACCAGACCCTTCAAACCGTGGCTGCTGGCCAAGATCACCCCGGCCAGCTCTCGCTGACCAGCGCGCGCGGGACCTGGCCTTTGTTTTTCTCACAAGCCGATCATTGGTGCGGCCCCTGGGGCCAAAACGGTGGCCAGAACGGTGGTCAAAACCCAGGCACTTGGGTCCTGGCAGGCGACGCCGCCCACACCGTCCACCCCCTGGCCGGACAGGGCCTGAACCTGGGGCTGGGTGACGTGGTGGCGCTGACCCGCATCCTGCGTGAGCGCCCTTACTGGCGAAGCTTGGCCGACCTCAAGTTGCTGCGCGCCTATGAGCGTGAACGCAAAGCCGCCATCTGGCCCATGCGCTGGACCACCGACGGTCTGCAATTGCTGTTTGAACTGAGCCCCGCTGCCCTCCAAACCGCACGCAACTGGGGCTTGAGCACCTTTGACCGCAGCGGCCCCTTGAAACAATGGGCGACCAAAATTGCCATGGGATTGACATGAAACCGAGCCTGAAAAACACCCCCGCCAAGTTCGTCCCTGCGACCTGGCTGCTTTCACTGACCTTATTGGCCTTGCCCTGGGCCTGGAGTCCTGCCGCCGTTGCGCAAGAAGCGGTGATCCGCAAAAATCTGAGTAGCCGCTTGAGCGAACTCGGCGAGATTGACGAGGTGCGCAAAACCCCCATGGCTGGCGTTTGGGAAGTCCGCAGTGGCAACGATCTTTTTTACTCTGACGCTCAGGGCAATTACCTGATTCAGGGCGAATTGATTGACACCAAGGCCCAACGCAATTTGAGCGCAGAACGCGTGGCGGAGCTGACCACCATCGACTTCAGCAAGCTGCCCCTGAGCGACTCCTTCACCGTGGTGCGCGGCAATGGCGAGCGCCAATTGGCCGTGTTTGAAGACCCCAACTGCGGCTATTGCAAGCGTTTTGAGCAGTCCATGCTCAAAATCAACAACATCACTGTGCACGTGTTTTTGTACCCCATTCTGGGCGAAGACTCGGTCGAAAAAGCGCGCCGCCTGTGGTGTGCCAAAGACAGGGCGGCCGCCTGGAATGATTGGATGCACGCGCAAAAACCAGCCGCCGCCCCTTTGAGCCCCTGCGATACCAGTGCTTTGGCGCGCAACATTGCTTTTGGCAAAACCCACAAAATCAATGGCACCCCCACCCTGTTTTTTGCCGACGGCAGCCGGGTGCCGGGTGCCATCGCCACCGACGCCATTGAAAAACAACTGACCCTGGCCAGCGCTAAAAAATAAAATGTCTCGCTCTATCCCCTTGCTTTCACCGCCCTTCAGCGACTCCGCCAGTGCCCACCTGATCAACCGCCTGGGCTATGCCGGCCTGATCCCCTTTGTGGCGCTCACGGCCTTGATGTGGCTGGTCGCACCCGAATTTCAGCCCTTTGTCGCCATTGCCTTGTTGGGCTACGGCGCCGTCATTTGCTCGTTTTTAGGGGGCATCCATTGGGGCATAGCGTTTGAAGAAATTCAAAACGAGCGCTGCGCCCACCCAGAAGAAAATTACCAGACCCATTTGGTCAAGGGCACGGGCTTTCACCTGGTCTGGGGCGTGGTTCCTTCCCTGGTGGCCTGGGTGGCCGTGGTCATGCCTGCTTATGCGGGCCTGCCGGTGCTGGCCCTGTTGCTGGTCGTTTGCTACACAGTTGACCGCAAAACCTGGATCACGCCCGCCCTGCGGCCCTGGTTGACCCTGCGCTTTCGCGCCACCTTGGTGTCGGTTCTGTGCTGTTTGCTGGGTGCCGTCGCCACCTAAAAGTGCCCCCCTCCCACTGACCCATGCCCACCCCCCAAACGCCAGGTCTCGGGCCTGATTTTCAAATTGCCTTCAAGCAAAGCCAAGCCCACCTGTTTGAGGTGACGCTCACCATCGCCGCACCCCAGGCCGAGCAAACCCTGAGTTTGCCGGTCTGGATTCCAGGCAGCTACTTGGTGCGCGAGTTTGCCAAGAACCTGCAAGGCTTCAGTGCCCAACAAAATGGCCGCCATGTGGCTTTCCGACAGCGCGACAAATGCAGCTGGGTGGTGCAGGCCAAGCCCGAATGGCCCTTGGTGCTGCGCTACCAAATTTACGCCCACGACGCCTCGGTGCGCACGGCCTGGCTCGACAGCCAGCGGGCCTTTTTCAATGGCACCAGTCTTTGCCTGCGGGTCGAAGGTCAGACGCACTTACCGCACACCCTGAACCTGGCGGCCCCCGACGTGGACCACCAAAGTCGCTGGCGGGTCGCCACCGCCCTGCCCGCACTCAAAACCGATCGGCGTGGTTTTGGCCGTTACCAAGCCGCTGACTACGACGAGCTGGCCGACGCCCCGTTCGAGCTGGGTGACTTTTGGGAAGGCCATTTTGAGGCCCACGGTGTGCCGCACCGCTTTGTGGTGGCGGGTGCCAGCGCGTCATTTGATGGCAGCCGTTTGTTGGCTGACGCCCAGAAAATTTGCGAAACCGCCATCCGTTTCTGGCACCCCGCCAAGAATGAAAAACCGCCGTTTAAGCATTACCTGTTTTTGCTCAACGCCGTGGACGACAACTACGGTGGCCTGGAGCACCGGGCCAGCACCGCGCTGATTTGTGGCCGCCGCGACCTGCCGCGCCTGCACGAAAAACGCCAGCCCGAGGGCTACATCACCTTGCT
Source organism: uncultured Curvibacter sp. (assembly GCA_903902035.1). Lineage (GTDB taxonomy): Bacteria > Pseudomonadota > Gammaproteobacteria > Burkholderiales > Burkholderiaceae_C > Curvibacter. The sequence continues at coordinate 10,004 of CAIUTG010000092.1, forward strand.
GGGCCTCATCAGCCACGAGTACTTTCACAGCTGGAACGTCAAACGGCTGCGCCCCGCAGAACTGGCCCACTACGACTACAGCCAGGAAAATTACACCGAGCTGCTGTGGTTCTTTGAGGGCTTCACCAGCTATTACGACGACTTGCTGTTGCGCCGTGCCGGCTTGATCGACGACGCCACTTATTTGAAGCTGCTCAACAAGACCTTGAACCAGGTGCTGCAAGCCCCCGGACGTCGCCTTCAAAGCGTGGCGCAAGCCAGTTTTGACGCCTGGGTCAAATACTACCGACAAGACGAAAACACCCCGAACGCCACCATCAGCTATTACACCAAGGGAGCCTTGGTGGCCCTCTGCTTTGATCTGAGCTTGCGCAGTGCCAGTGCCACAAAGAAGGCGGCAAGCACCCACCTGGACCAGGTGATGCGTCGGCTTTGGCAACGCTGCCAAGACCCCAAAACGGGCCAGGGTGGCCCCATGACAGAACTGGACTTTGCCGCCACCCTGGCCGAGCTGGGCGGGCGTTCTTTTGCCAAGGAAATCAAGGCCTGGGTGCATGGCACCAGCGAATTGCCCTTGCAGGCCTTGCTCCAAAGTACCGGAGTGGCCTGGCACCAAGAGCCCGCCCAAATGGCGCAACGCCTGGGCCTGCGCATCGAAGACAACGCAGCACTTCGCCTCAAAACCGTGCTGCGTGGCGGGGCGGCCGAAAAAGCCGGCATGGCCGCTGGGGACGAGTTGTTGGCTTTTGAAGTGGGCCAGCAAACCTGGCGCCTCCAGCGGTTGGAAGACCTGTCTTTTTATGCGGGTGCCGCCAAAAAAGGGGTGATCTGGGTGGCCCGAGACCAACGGGTGCTGCGACTGCCCCTGAACTTGCCCTCGGTGAACACCGTGCGACTGTCCATCGCCGATGCGGCCCAGGTGGCGGCCTGGACACAAGCCCCGGCGGCTTGACTCAATTCCCTTGAAACACGGCGGGGCGTTTTTCTAAAAACGCGACCACCCCTTCATGGTGGTCATTGGTTTTGCCCAAGCGAGATTGGGCGTCGCGCTCGGCATTCAATTGGGTGTCCAAATCACGGGACATGCCGTCCCTGAGCAACTCGCGCGTGGCCACCAAGGCCTGGGTCGGCATGGCCGCCAAGCGGTGCGCCAGGCTCAGGGTGGCGTCCAAGAAGTCGTCTTGAACCCCCCAAAGCAGGCCCCATGCCAAGGCTTGGTCGGCCGTCATTTTGTCGCCCGTCATGGCCAACACCATGGCCCGCGCCAAGCCCACGCGGCGTGGCAGCAACCAGGTGCTGCCCGCATCGGGGATCAAACCAATTTTGCTGAAAGCCTGAATAAAGCTGGCCTGCGGCGAGGCAATCGCCACATCGCAACTCATCACCAAAGACATGCCCGCACCCGCAGCCACCCCATTCACTGCGGCCAAGGTGGGCAGTCGCAAGGCCTGCAAACGCCGCGCCGTGACGTTGAAATAACGATCAATCACCGGACCGGGATCCGACTTTTGCAAAAAGTCTTCCTTGGAAGAAAAGCTGAAACCGCCCAAATCGGCCCCGGCACAAAACCCCCGCCCCGCGCCAGTCAACACCACGGCCCGCACCGAGTCATCGGCTTCGGCCTGATCCAGGGCCGACCACAGCGCCTCGTGCATGGCCGGGGAGAAACTGTTCAAAGACGCTGGCCGATTCAGGGTCAACAAGGCCACTGCCGCGCCCGAACTCTTTGGATTGGCCTTTTTTTCATACAAAACCGTTGTTTCAACGGCGGGGTTTTCGCTCATGAGGTGTCTCCTGTTTTTTGTCATTTTGAAGGCAAGTTTCGGTATAGTGAACTACTTTCTGTTAACTATGAGACTTGACTCATGACACCAGCCGCCGCCAACGCACCGACTTATGAAACCATTCTGGTCCGTACCGAAGCAGAAAAAGTGGGCATCATCACCCTGAATCGCCCCAAACAACTGAATGCGCTGAACGACCAGTTGATGACCGAACTGGGCGATGCGCTCATCGCCTTTGACGTCGACCCAGCCATTGGCTGCATCATCGTCACTGGCAGCGAAAAAGCCTTTGCCGCCGGTGCCGACATTGGGGCCATGGCCACTTACTCTTTCCAAGACGCCTACAAAGGCGACTTCATCACCCGCAACTGGGAACGCATCAAGGCCGTGCGCAAGCCGGTGATAGCGGCCGTTTCCGGCTTCGCCTTGGGCGGCGGGTGTGAGTTGGCGATGATGTGCGACTTCATCATTGCGGCTGACAACGCCAAGTTTGGCCAGCCCGAAATCAAACTCGGCGTCATGCCCGGCGCTGGCGGCACCCAACGCCTGCCGCGCGCGGTGGGCAAGGCCAAGGCCATGGACATGGCCCTCACGGGCCGCATGATGAACGCCGACGAAGCCGAGCGCGCCAGCTTGGTCAGCCGGGTGGTTCCACTGGACAAATTGATGGAAGAAACCTTGGGCGCGGCCCTGCAAATTTGCGCGCTCTCGCAAATTGCGGTGATGGCCAACAAGGAGTCGGTCAACCGGGCCTTTGAAAGCAGCCTGGCCGATGGCGTGATGTTTGAGCGCCGCCTGTTCCACGCCCTGTTCGCCACACAAGATCAAAAGGAAGGCATGGATGCTTTTGTCAACAAACGTCCGGCCCATTTCACGCACAATTGAGCTTGTCCTTGTCACCCGCTGAACCCATGCGCACCTCCACGCTGCCCCACCGTCCGGCGCTGCTGAGCGCCCTGCTCGTGTTTTTGATTTTGGCCAGTCCCGCCGCCATGGCGGCCTGGACGCGCATCACCACCGATCAGTTGAGTGCCTCTTACGCCGACATGGAGTCCATTGAGCGCAGCGGCAACCGCGCCAAGATGAGCTTGATGATGGACTACTTCCAAGAGCAACAAGACCCCATGGGCTCCAAGGTGCAATCGCTGGCCGGAGACTACCATTTCAGCTGCAAGGACATGCGCTACAAGCAAGATTCGCTGACCCTTTTCAGTGACCACATGGGGACCGGCAAAACCGTGTCAGACAAAACCTTTGCCCACGCCAAATGGCACCAGGTTCCCCCCGAAAGTGCCATCGAAGTGGCCTGGGGGATTGCCTGCCATCAAAAGGTGGACAACAGCCAAACCCCCAAACTCGGCGTAAAGGGTCTAAAATAGATCCTCCTGGGGCTGCACTGGTATCGACATGGGTTCGGACGCGTGGCAGGGCATGTCGAGCTGAATGTGCTCGTAAAACTGATTCAAAAAAACTAACTGCAAACGACGAACGTTTCGCACTCGCCGCTTAAACACCGGTGAGCCTCACAACAGCAGGCCAATGGGCTGGGCAAGGGTGTCGTAAGACGTCCAGGCTGTGAGGTTATTTTCATTGGCTGGTTTGGCGTCGGGCACCTTGGCGTCAAATGAGATTTAAGGATGCTGGTTTCTTGCTCAGCGTGTCGCTGCGCGGTGCAAGAGACGAGACCCAAATCAGACGACTACACATGTAGAACTGTACGAAAAAGACTTGTGGACGCGGGTTCAAATCCCGCCAGCTCCACCACACACGGGGGACAGACTTTCTCTGTCCCCCTTTTTCTTTCCCGGAAAGCCCTGTTTCTGCGGGCTTTCGCGTTTTGCCTTGTGGACGCGACGGGTCAGATTTCCCTGGTTTTTGTCCTAAGAGAGCACATTTCTCTCTTTTTTCTCTGTTGGCTTGTGGACGTGTCCATGAGCTGGGGCCTGTATTCATGCGGGTTTCAGGGATTGAGTTGGACCTTGCCGCTGCATGAGCAAAGGGGATAAAAACTTGGTTTTTTCTCTCTATTGGTAGTCTTTTGCTGTCTCAGTACTAATTTTGCAAAAGTAATCTTCCGAGACTATTCGGAGGCAAATCCAGTCAGCTTGATCGGTGGCGGTTTTGCAGCGTAACGATCATTCGCCGCCGATCAGTGTGCTAACGGCAAGCGTGATCAAGCTGATAGACGGTGCAGCCGAAGGCGCAGGAGTGAGTCGTAGCTATGCGCAGGAAAGCTCACCTGGATGCCAATTCGACAATCTCGACATCTGTCGAAGGTGTATTTGCCTTCAGCCAACTTTTGCTAATACAAATGCAGGCGTTGACTGTTGACCACCTATCGCTTGCGCGTGGTCCAGCCGTAAGGGAAAGCAATAGTCTCATTCCCCGTGTCAACGAATGAGTCGTAGTTGATCTTCAGCAAGCGCGGCGCTACAACCATCTGCTCAGCCAATAGATTCTCGAATTGGTCGAGCGTAAGTGTCTTCCGCATCGGTGGCTTACCTGGATCAGGCTCATAGTCGCGGTCCTCCATCCACAGAATGCCGCTTCCCTGATAGTAGACAGTCTGCAGGATGTGATGCCCGCTCTTAGCGGAGCTCGGCTGGGTCGAGACATCGACAGCGACCTCCAACGCTTTGCCCGGGATTGAATAGAACCGGGTTGCGTCGGGCAGCAGACACTCCGCAATAAAGTCAAAGCTCGATTTCAGATCTTTGTTGCGCTGAAGAGCAAAAAGAGGCTCGAACATATGAACCTTGAAGTCTTTACGTAGTTTTGCGTTGCTGTCGTAGAACATCTCGAACAACATGCCGTCCAACAGCGCCTTGCGCTTGGCCTCATCCATGCCTGCGCTGCTGTTGGCGAAGTCCTGCAAATACGCCATGGCGGCGTTAGACGAGCCACATGCCGCTTGGTACAAGTTGCGTCCCACAACAAACAACGAATCCGTGCCTGCCTTGTCGGTCACGTCGACGGTGAGTTCGCCGACAGCGGAATTTTGGACAGCCCAATTCAAAGTCTTCAGGCCCTTGATAATTGCGTTGGACTTCTTGGCCTCGTCAAGTATGAACAAACTGTCGCTAAGCGCGGTGTCGCCATACAGGTCGATGCGCACGCCTAGACTAAGGTTAAAGAAAAATTCCTCTGCCAACGAGGTGTGCTCCCATGAAATCTGCGTACCCCCGGTCGCCGCACTCAACGTGTTTCTCACGCGCTTGAACATGGTCTCGATTGAGCAGTCCGGCGTGTTCATGTGCTTCAGAAGTGCCGTTGTGTACGCGCCATTGCGGCCCTCCCCATCGCTTGCCGTCTGGCCGGGCGAGGTTGCGAAAGCGATCAAGGTACCCCGGGGTGCATACACTGATGCCAGACCCTGTACTTCCATGGAGCGGGTCCAGGCTCGTTCGAAAGGGTTGTTGCGGCAAGCGTCCAGGATAATGATGTTCGTTGCGCAATTGGATTTTTCCATCACCTCGATGACGTGGTTCAAAGCCATCGACGTGTACTTGGCGGCGCTTTCGTCCGTGCGGCTTGTGTCAACGGCAGCCAAGTAGTTCTCACCGTCAATCTGCATGCCGTGGCCGGCGAAGAAGAAAAGACCGACTTCACTTGTTTTCAGCTCGTTCTGAAACTGTTTCAGAGAACGATCCATGCTGGCGATATCGCAGTCGACACAACTGATCACGTCAAATCCGCAGCTCGTAAGCGCACTGCAAACATCCTTTGCATCGTTCACTGGATTGTTCAAAGCGTGGACGCTCGGGTATGCGGCGTTACCTATAACGAGGGCATGGAGGCGTCGGCTCATATAGTGCGGAGTGAATCTTTGTTGGTGGCCTCAAACTCTAGCAGCCTCGAAGGCGGCATCGCTCAAAGGGTGGCATCGGGCGATGTATTGTTTCTCGTGCGTGTCAAAATATTTTTCGAGGCGTCGCGTTTATCTGGCATGTCAATGACGGACAGACAAAGCAACTGTCGCCCAACTCATCAAGATGACGAGGAAAGATAGGGTACGTACTTCCGAAAATATGTGCAGGCAAATCATTATGCTAATCTTTATCCGGGATACCTAGAAAATTTACGAGCACGTCAATACCGAGAATTCACGCACAATGAATAGCCTACCTACTGGTAAACGAAAGTCCGACTTCGGACTTTCGGATAACAAAGACATTGCAATTCAATCGATCCTAGGCATTCGGATCCACTGTTTTCGATCGCTTAAGGATCAGTCACTGATCTTGGGTAAAAACATAACCGTGCTCTCGGGCCGCAATGGCACGATGAAGACTTCACTCATGGGATTGTTGGCGCACCCCTTTTCTAGCGACGCAAAGGATGCGTTCGGAGCGGAGTTGAAAACCCCTCTTAAAGAAGTGTTCAAGCTCTCGCCTGAATTTGACAAGGAAAATTACAGCTACGACATGAGATTGCAGACGGGATCCGGCGACGTGCTTAGTGAGCCGGTGTCAATTTACCGTGTCGAGGACAAAACAAACCGCCATCGCATCGTGGTGTCAGGTGCAGAGAAAGGTGACGGGAACTTCTACTACAACACGTCTTTCTTGAACTTGAAGCGACTATTTCCCTTGGTCGACACCAAGGCGATTCCTGCAAACCTTGCCATCGAACTATCGGTGAGTGAGTCTGCTGATTTGAAGGATTTTTATGAGAATATTTTCCCTAGTACAGACTACGAAGCGTTTGTCCCTGTTCATCAGAAAAAGGTAAAAACAACCTTTGCGCTATCCGGTGCTTCGGCGCGATATGACTGGCACTCAATCTCGTCGGGTGAAGATAATCTCGGGGCGATATTTAATCGATTGCTTGGTTTTCAGCGATCAGTTTTAGCGGGCCAGAAAACCGGCAACGGTATTCTTTGCATTGATGAATTCGAGAGCAGCTTACACCCCGTCGCTCAGCTACGACTTCTGGACTATCTTTACCGCTGGAGTGAAAAGTATAAGGTACAAGTAGTGGTGTCAACGCACTCCCTGCATCTAATTCAAGACTTGTACCTCAGGCATACAGCAAACTTGAATGCGGGTCGAATTATCATTAATTTCCTAAGTAAGTCCACTGCGCAAAACAGCAACTTTCCAATTTTGCAGAATCCTGACTATGGCCTAGCCTATAGAGAACTCACACTCACAAGCCCAGCAAAGGTAGTTGCTTCCCGCAAAGTTCAGATCTTTTGCGAAGACGAATATGCAAT
>CAIUTG010000093.1 GCA_903902035.1 uncultured Curvibacter sp.
AGTGCTGTACCGCTACGATGGTGAAAATGCCGCAGTATTGGCTGTTCGGCATCAGCGCGAGCTGGGTTACTGACCTAACTTTGATTTATCGGGGACTGGGCAAATTTAGCCTACAAGGACAACCTTGCATGGCATTGGAAGACGTCCCGCCCGAAAAGCGGCAAATTGCCTGCACCAGGAGCTTCGGTCATCCCGTGACAGCCTTGTCCGACCTCACAGAAGCCATCAGTGAATTCACCAGCCGCGCTGCAGAGAAGTTACGCCGTCAATCCAGCCTCGCTGGCCAGATACATGTCTTTGCCCACACATCACCGTTCCGAACGGGCCCGAAGTTTTCCAAAAGTGTCGTTATGCATTTACCACGGCCCACGGCAGACTCAAGGGCCTTGGTCAAGACGGCGGTCATGGGGATCACTCAGATGTACGAGCCGGGGCCTCAATTCACAAAAGCCGGGGTCATATTATTGGACCTGATACCCAATAATCGGACGCAGGAAGAGTTTGAATTTGACGCACTGGAAAACCAAAATTGCGGTAGGTTGATGGATGCGGTAGACGCCATCAACGATCGTTTTGGGCGGGGCACCATTCACCTGGGTAGCTCGGTTGGCAAAGGAGCACATCGGGACTGGTCCATGCGTCAGGAAAAGCGGACCCCTCAATACACGACCCAATGGAGTGACATGCCAGTGGCTCGGGCATAACCCCGCCAGGGCCAACCGTTGAACCAAGCAAGTGACGTGGGGGTGGGGAAAGGATGCGAAAGTTGCCGAGATTTTTAAATTCTAAAAACTTCTGCAACCCGCATGAACATTGGTGGGTCGTGCGTGACTCGAACACGCGACCAACGGATTAAAAGTCCGCTGCTCTACCGACTGAGCTAACGACCCGGGCTTTTCAGCACAGCCTTCAATTATAGCCAGAAAAAATGGGTTTTCAAAATTTCAGGCCCCATCTTGCTCAAGATCTTGCGCTCACCCATTGAAACATTTCCAACGGAACCCAGCGCTTGAATTCACCCTCAATCGAGCCATGGCGAACACACTTCAAATGGCGAACCAAGCCATGCAGCTCATCAATGCCCTCTTCGCCTTCAATCACATTCAAGCCAAAGCGACGCCAAAACTCACGCCGACTGCTGGTCAACCGCGCTTGGGCCTGTTCCGGTAAAGACTGTTCGGCCACATTTGACAAAATGCCCTCGATCCTCGCATGGGGCAAATAGATGGCCTGAATTGCTTGAATCGCGGTGTTGACCACCAAGGTGCCAAAACCTTTGCGGTGATGGGCGGGGGAGTCAAAACCATTGCCCAAGAGTTCGCCAAATTCAACCGAGTGGTTGTACAAGCCAAAGGACAAGGTCACATTGGCCGGACCTTGGCGCACGCCACACCAGAGATCGACTTGCAACAACTCATTGGGTAAAAAGAGCAAGCACATCGACAACACCTGCTCCGCTAGGCCTGCACATTGAAATTGGTAACGGCCAGGTTTCAAGCCCAGAGGGTCAAACTGCGATTTTCCAACCTCCTGAAAACCAGGCATGACGCCTTCTTCCTCTGTGCGCGGCAAGGCGTCTGGCAAGTTCATTAGAT
>CAIUTG010000094.1 GCA_903902035.1 uncultured Curvibacter sp.
CTGGCCAACCATGCGGCTGACGAAGGTGGTGCGCAAAGGCAGCTTGGCCGCGGCCAAACGAAATGCCTCGCGCGCCAACTCTTCGGTCACGCCCACGATTTCAAAAACGATCTTGCCGGGCTGGATTTCAGCCACGTAGTACTCGGGGTTGCCCTTACCGTTACCCATCCGCACTTCAGCAGGCTTTTGGGAGATCGGTTTGTCGGGGAACACGCGAATCCAGATGCGACCACCCCGTTTGACGTGGCGTGAAATGGCACGACGGGCAGCTTCGATTTGACGCGCAGTCAAACGACCCCGGTCCGTCGATTTCAGACCGAAGTCACCGAAAGCCACCGAGTTGCCTCGGGTGGCCACGCCGGTGTTACGGCCTTTTTGCTCCTTGCGGTACTTGCGGCGAGCAGGTTGCAGCATATTTATTCTCCTTGTCCGTCCGCTGCTGTAGCGGGCGCGGCGACTTTGCGGACGCGCTTAACGGCGGTTTTCACATCGGCACCAGCGGCTTCAGCGGGTTTATCGCTGCCGTCGGCTGGGGCCACATTGCCACCGGTACGGCGGGGCGCACGGCGGTCGCTGTTCGGACGGTCGCCTGGGCGGCCATCACGACGCGGACCGCGAGGACGGCGCTCTTCGTCGTTGCGGGGTTCGACCACGGCGGGCAGGTCATTGCGGCCGAGGGTGTCGCCCTTGTAAACCCAAACCTTCACGCCGATGACGCCGTAAGTGGTTTTGGCTTCCGAGGTGCCGTAATCGATGTCAGCGCGCAGGGTATGCAAAGGCACGCGGCCTTCACGGTACCACTCGGTGCGAGCGATTTCGATGCCGTTCAAACGACCGGCCGACATGATCTTGATGCCCAAGGCGCCCAAACGCATGGCGTTTTGCATGGCGCGCTTCATGGCACGGCGGAACATGATGCGTTTTTCGAGCTGTTGGGTGATGGAGTCAGCAATCAACTTGGCATCGATTTCGGGCTTGCGCACTTCTTCGATGTTGACGGCGACGGGCACGCCCAAACGGACCGCAAGTTCTTTCTTGAGCAACTCGATGTCTTCGCCCTTCTTGCCGATCACCACGCCCGGACGGGCCGAGAAAATGGTGATGCGGGCGTTCTTGGCGGGGCGCTCGATCAGGATGCGCGACACAGCGGCATTCTTCAACTTGGCCTTCAGGTATTCGCGCACCTTGATGTCTTCGGCCAGCATGCCGGCGAAGTCACGGTTGCTGGCGTACCAGCGGCTGGCCCAATTGCGGCTGACCGCCAGGCGGAAACCGGTTGGATGGATTTTTTGTCCCATAGTCTCTGTTCCGCCTATTAGTTACCCACCGTCACATAGACGTGGCATGTGGGTTTGCTGATGCGATTGCCACGGCCTTTGGCGCGCGCAGTGAAACGCTTGAGCGTGGCACCTTGCTCGACATAAATGGTCTTGACTTTCAGTTCGTCGATGTCAGCGCCGTCGTTGTGCTCGGCGTTGGCAATGGCCGACTCAAGCACTTTCTTGACAATACCTGCCGCTTTTTTCTGCGTGAAGGTCAAGATGTTCAAAGCTTGATCGACCTTTTTGCCGCGGATCAAATCAGCGACAAGGCGGCCTTTGTCAACAGACAGGCGAACGCCCCGGAGGACTGCACGTGTTTCCATGGTCATTCCTTATTTCTTCTGGACTTTTTTGTCCGCGGGGTGACCCTTGAAGGTGCGCGTCAAGGCGAATTCGCCGAGCTTGTGGCCCACCATCTGGTCGGTGACATAAACCGGCACGTGTTGCTTGCCGTTGTGAACGGCAATGGTCAGACCGATGAAATCGGGCAAGACCATGGAGCGACGCGACCAGGTTTTGATTGGTTTTTTGTCTTTGGTCGCCACAGCCTTTTCGACTTTAGCGATCAGGTGATGGTCAACGAATGGACCTTTTTTCAGAGAGCGAGTCATTGCCTACCCCTTACTTTTTACGACGCGACACGATCATGACCTGTGTGCGCTTGTTGTTACGGGTACGGTAACCCTTGGTGAGATTACCCCAAGGATCCACTGCATGACGGCCTTCGCCGGTACGACCTTCACCACCGCCGTGGGGGTGATCGATCGGGTTCATCGCCACACCGCGAACGGTGGGTCGAATGCCCATCCAACGCTTCACACCGGCCTTGCCCAATTGGCGCAAGCTGTGTTCTTCGTTGGCGACTTCGCCGATGGTGGCGCGGCACTCGATGTGAATCTTGCGAACCTCACCCGAGCGCAGGCGGACCTGAGCGTAAACGCCTTCACGCGCCAGCAAGGTCGCCGAAGCGCCGGCTGAACGAGCGATTTGAGCGCCCTTGCCAGGTTGCATTTCAATCGCGTGGATGGTGGAACCCACGGGAATGTTGCGAATGGGCAAGGTGTTACCAGCGCGGATGGGGGCTTCAGAGCCGCTCATCAGGGTCGCGCCAGCTTCCACACCGCGGGGCGCGATGATGTAGCGGCGCTCGCCGTCGGCGTAGCACAACAAGGCGATGTGGGCGGTGCGGTTCGGGTCGTATTCGACACGTTCCACTTTGGCCGGAATGCCGTCTTTGTTGCGCAAGAAGTCAACCACACGGTAGTGGTGCTTGTGACCACCGCCCTTGTGACGGGTGGTCACATGGCCGTTGTTGTTGCGGCCGGCTTTTTGGAACTGAGGTTCCAACAGCGAGGCCAGGGGCGCGCCCTTGTACAGGTGATCGCGCGTCACTTTCACCACAGCACGTTGGCCGGGTGAGGTGGGTTTCATTTTAATGACAGCCATGATTACGCAGCCTCCCCAGAGAGGTTGAGTTCTTGACCTGGTTGCAGCGTGACATAAGCCTTGCGCACATTGTCGCGACGGCCAATGGACTTGCCAAAACGCTTGGTCTTGCCTTTGGTGTTCACCAC
>CAIUTG010000095.1 GCA_903902035.1 uncultured Curvibacter sp.
CCAGCGACCCCCAACGCGCCATGCAACTCAACACCCGGTTTGCAACGATTGAGGACGAGCTGCTGCACGCCCTGGAACGCTGGGAAGCGCTGGGTTGAAGCTGGCTTGACGCCCATGGGACTGCAAGCCCTGGGCGCTTTTGCCAGAATCGGCACATGGGAACCCTCTACCTCGTGCGCCACGGCCAGGCCTCATTTGGCGCAGATGACTACGATCAACTGAGTGAATTGGGGCATCGCCAAAGCCGACGCCTGGGCGCGTACTTTGCCAGCCGAGGCCTAGAGTTTTCGGCCACGATTCGTGGCAGTTTGAAGCGGCAAGCCGAGACCTTGGTCGGCATTGCCGAAGGCATGGCCCAAAGCGGGGGCCAAGACATCACACAAGACCTGAACCCCACCGTCTGGCCCGGCCTGAACGAGTACGACAGCCATGCCGTCATCTCCGCCATTCACCCCATGCCCTTGCCCAAGCCCGAGACACCGGCGCTTTACCGCCAACACTTCCGGATTTTGCGCGACGGCCTGACGCAATGGATGGCAGGCGTGACCTCACCGCACGGCATGCCCAGCTATGTTGAATTTGTGAACGGCGTGGCCAGCGCGCTGGCCCATGTGCGCCACAACGCCGACGGCAATGTGTTGATGGTCTCAAGTGGCGGCCCGATTGCCACTGCCGTGGGCCATGTTTTGGGTTGCCCGCCCGAGAGCACCATTGAGCTGAACCTGCGCATCCGCAACACGGCGGTCAGTGAGTTCAACTTCAACCCCAAACGCATGAACCTGGTGACCTTCAACACCTTGCCGCACCTGGACGACAAGGACTACGCCGGGTGGATCACCCACGCCTGACGGGGCTTTGCACCGGCCACCGCGCGGGCGCGCAATTGGCCACAACCCGCATCCACATCCTGCCCAGCCGAATGGCGGAGTTTGGTGAGAATGCCCTGTTGGTGCAGCGTTCTGGCCATCGCAGCGGCCCGCTCCCAAGTGGGGCGTTGGTAAGGTAAATCGGGCACGCTGTTGTACGGAATCAAATTCAGCACGCCGTAGCGGCCTTTCAAGAGTGCCACCAGGCCTGCGACTTCATCGTCGCCATCGTTGACGCCTGCCATCAACGTCCATTGGTATTGAATCGGGTAACCGGTTTGGCGCGCATACGCGTCCGCAGCAGCCACCAAGTCCTGGGGCTGGAACTCAGGCGCGTGGGACAACAGGTCTTGGCGCAACTGGGCCTTGGTGGTGTGCAGCGAAACCGCCAAAGCGGGCTTGACCCGGCCCAAAGGCAGGCGCTCAAACACCCGGGCATCCCCCACCGTCGAGAAAACCAGGTTCTTGTGCCCGATATTGCCTTGCGTGCCCAGCAAATCAATCGCCTCCAGCACATTGTCCAAATTGTGCGCAGGCTCGCCCATGCCCATGAAAACCACTTTGTTAACGGGCCTCAAAGTGCGCGCCAACGCCACTTGGGCAAGGATTTCACCACTGCTCAACTGACGCAAGAGCCCCCCTTGACCCGTCATGCAAAACTTGCAACCCACGGCACAACCGACTTGGCTGGAAACACAGAGCCCGCCGCGTGGCAACAACACGCTCTCCACGCTTTGCCCATCCTGCAGGCCCACCAACAGGCGCATCGAACCGTCTTCGCCGGGGTGGCTGCTTTGCAAGACCGCCAAGTTTTTCAGGGTTTGCGACAGCCCAGGCAAGGCCGAACGCAATGCAGCGGGCATGAACGCTTCCAGCGGGCGTCGCCCACTGTCTTGCGGTTTGGCTTGTGTCCATAGGCGCAGCACCCGTTCTTCATGAACCGGGCGAGCACCCAGCGCGCGCAACTGTTGGCGCAAAGCAGAAATTTGCATGGGGAACCCGATTTGATTGGGGACAGGCCTGAGCCACCGCTCCTTGGAATTAAGCGTCCGGTCGGGCCAACCAGCGCTTGGCCAGCTCGGCCCAATACGTGCCTCCCAGGGGGATCAAGTCGTCGTTGAAGTCATAGCTGGCGTTGTGCAGTGTGCAAGGGCCTGCGCCATGGCCCATGGCGCGGTGATGACCGTCGCCGTTGGCAATGAACACATAGGCCCCAGGCTTGGCTTGCAGCATGTAGGCAAAATCTTCGGCGCCCATGGTGGGCTCTTGGTTCAGCACATGCGAAGCCCCCACGATGTCGGCCATGACCTCACGGGCAAAACGCGCTTCTTCAGGGTGGTTGATGGTGGGCGGGTAGTTGCGATCAAACTCAAAATCGCACTGGCAATCAAAGGCGGCGGCGATGTTTTTGGCCACGTCCCGCATGCGTTGCTCAATCAGGTCCAAAACCTCCAGTGTGAAAGTGCGCACCGTGCCTTGCAATTCGCAGGCATCAGGCACCACATTGGTGGCCGAACCGGCGTGGATCATGGTGACGGAAATGACCCCCGCATCGATGGGTTTTTTATTGCGACTGATGATGGTCTGAAAACCCTGCACCATTTGGCAAGCCACCGGCACCGGATCAATGCCCATGTCGGGCATGGCCGCATGGGAACCCTTGCCCCGCACCGTGATTTTGAATTCATTGCTGGACGCCATCACCGGCCCGGGGCTCACGGCGAATTGACCGATGTGCCCACCCGGCCAGTTGTGCATGCCGAACACGGCTTCCATCGGGAATTGCTCAAACAAGCCATCGGCAATCATCTCGCGGGCTCCCCCACCGCCCTCTTCGGCGGGCTGGAAGATGAAGTAGACCGTGCCATCAAAATCGCGCTGCTTGGCCAGGTTTTGGGCTGCTGCCAACAACATGGCGGTGTGGCCATCGTGCCCACAGGCGTGCATCTTGCCGGCGTGGCGGCTGGCGTGGGCAAAGGTGTTGACCTCGCTCATGGGCAGCGCGTCCATATCGGCCCTGAGGCCAATGGCCCGGGAACTGGTGCCGTTCTTCAAGATGCCGACCACACCGGTTTTACCCAGACCTCGGTGAATGGGAATGCCCCATTCGGTCAGCTTCTTCGCGACCAAATCGGCCGTGCGAACTTCTTCAAAACAGAGCTCAGGATGGGCGTGCAAGTCACGTCTCAGGGCGGCGATGCCAGGCGCATCGGCCAAAATGGATTCATTCAGCTTCATGGCTATCACCTTATCACTGGGCTCACAACTTGGCAAACCAAGGCGGCTTCAAGGGTTTTTCGGCACAATGGACACCATGATGCCAGCACTTTCTGAAAACCCTGTGAACCCTGTCATTGGGGCCTGCCCCCACGACTGCCCCGACACCTGCTCCCTGGTGACGCAGGTGGAAAACGGCGTGGCGGTGTCGGTGAAAGGCAACCCCCATCACCCCATGACGGATGGGGTTTTGTGCACCAAAGTCAGCCGCTACCCCGAGCGCACCTACCACCCCGAGCGGCTGCTTTACCCGATGAAGCGCGTGGGCCCCAAAGGCCCCGGTGCGCCGTTTGAGCGTGTCACTTGGTCAGAAGCCATCTCGGCCATTGCCCAACGACTCAAAACCCTGGCGGCGGTGGACCCGCAAGCCATTCTTCCGTACAGCTATGCGGGCACCATGGGCCAGGTGCAAGGCGAGGCCATGGCCAGCCGCTTTTTCAATCGCTTGGGGGCCTCCTTGCTGGACCGCACCATCTGCGCCTCAGCCGGAGCGGCCGCACTCACCCACACCTTTGGCGGCAAGCTGGGCATGCGGGTGGAGTTCTTCGCCGAGGCGCGTTTGATTTTGATTTGGGGCAGCAACCCGATTGGCAGCAACCTGCATTTTTGGCGCCTGGCCCTGGAGGCCAAACGCCAAGGGGCCAAATTGGTCTGCATTGACCCGCGCCGCAGCGAAACCGCCGACAAATGCCACGTCCATCTGGCCTTGAAACCCGGCACCGATGCCGCCTTGGCTTATGCGCTGATGCACCAACTGATCACCCGCGACCCCGAAGCGCATTGGCTGGACCACGATTATTTGGCCCAACACACCCTGGGCTGGCCCGAGCTGCGCGAGCGCGCCCTGGAATGGCCGCCCGAGCGCGCTGCCGAGGTGTGTGGCCTGCCGGTTGAACAAATCATTCAACTGGCCGAAGACTATGGCCGCACCCGGCCCGCCGCCATCCGCCTGAACTATGGCATGCAACGCGCTCGTGGGGGTGGCAATGCGGTGCGCGCCATCGCCTGTTTGCCCGCCTTGATTGGCGCTTGGCGCGAGCGCAGTGGCGGCATGCTGCTGTCCAATTCGAGTTGGTTCAGCGTGGACAAACAGGCCCTGCACCGCCCCGACCTCTTGGGCGAACGCCGGCCACGCAGCGTGAACATGTCCACCATTGGCAATGCGTTGCTGCGCGAATCCTCGACCGAATTTGGCCCCAGAATTCAAGCCTTGCTGGTTTACAACAGCAACCCGGTGGCCGTGGCCCCCGACTCGCCCAAGGTGGTGGCGGGCTTTGCGCGGGAAGATCTGTTCACCGTGGTGTTGGAGCATTTCCGAACCGACACCGCCGACTACGCCGACTACCTGTTGCCTGCCACCACGCAACTCGAACATTGGGACATCCATGCGTCTTACGGCCACACCGATGTGCTGTTGAACCGCCCCGCCATTGCCCCTTTGGGCGAGGCCAGAACCAACACCGACATTTTTAGAGCGCTGGCCCATGAGATGGGTTTTGATGAACCCTGCTTTCTGGAAGACGACCTGAGCCTGTGCCGAAAAGCCTTTGGCGCGGCGGTGGACTTTGACCTGCTGCTCAAGCAGGGCTTTGCCCACCTGGACGTGCCCGAGGCCCCGTTTGCACAGGGGGGCTTCATGACGCCTTCGGGTCGATGCGAAATGGCCAGCAGCAGCTTGGCCGCACTGGGCGAAGACCCTTTGCCGCAAGTCCTGCCCAACCACGAGCCCCCCACCCCTCAGTGGCCGCTGGCCATGATTTCACCGCCGGCGCGGCATTTTTTGAACTCCAGTTTTGTCAACCTCCAAAGCCTGCGCGACATCGAAGGCGAGCCCAAAATTGAAATTCACCCGCAAGACGCAAGGCAGCGCCAGATCGAAACCGGCCACAGGGTGAGGGTTTTTAACCAGCGAGGCAGCTACGTCTGCCAAGCAGAAGTCAGCACGCGTGCGCGCCCGGGCCTGGTGGTGGGACTGGGAATTTGGTGGCGCAAACTGGGCCTGGAAGGCAGCAATGTCAACGAAGTCACCAGCCAGGCTTTGACCGACATGGGCCGTGCGCCTACTTTTTACGATTGCGCCGTGGAGGTCGCCAAAATTGAAGCCTAAACTTTCCATGCTGGATCTGGTCTCGGTTCGTGAAGGACTGAGCGTGGGCCAAGCCCTGCAAATTGCGCTGCGCACCGCACAGCACGCTGAGTCGTTGGGTTTTCAACGTTACTGGGTGGCCGAGCACCACAACATGGCCAGCATTGCCAGCTCGGCCACGGCCGTGGTGGTGGGTTACATCGCAGGCAACACCCAGCACATTCGGGTGGGCTCCGGCGGCATCATGCTGCCCAACCACGCGCCCTTGGTGGTGGCCGAAGCCTTTGGCACCTTGGCCGAGTTGTACCCCGGGCGCATCGACTTGGGGCTGGGCCGCGCGCCCGGCACCGACCCCGTCACCATGCGAGCCCTGCGCCGCGACCGGGTCGAAACCGAGGAAGATTTTCCGCGTGACGTGACCGAATTACAACGGCTGCTGGGCCCCCTCCAGCCCGGCCAACGGGTGGTGGCCATGCCAGGCGCCAACACCCAAGTGCCCATTTGGTTGCTGGGCTCCAGCCTGTTCTCGGCCCGACTGGCTGCGGCCAAGGGCTTGCCGTTTGCCTTCGCCTCGCATTTCGCGCCGCGCTACCTGATGCAGGCCCTGCATCTTTACCGCAGTGAATTTCAGCCCTCCGCCGAATGGCCCCGGCCTTATGCCGCCATCGGCGTGCCCTTGGTGGCCGCCGACTCCGACGAGGAAGCCCAGTTTTTGGCGAGCAGCACCTACCAACGGATTTTGGGCATCGTCACCGGACAACGACGCCGCTTGCAACCGCCCACCCCTGATTTCATGGCGCAATTGCAACCGCAGGAACAAGCCGCCATTGCCGACTTCTTGGGCGCTGCGGTGATCGGCGGGCCGCAAACCGTTCAGCAAGGTCTGCAGCATTTGGCCGAAGTCACCCAGGCCGATGAGTTGATTCTGGTGTCCGATATTTTTGACCTCGACAAACGCTTGCACAGCCTCGACTTGGCTGCCACCGCGATGCAAACCCACGCGCCCTGACACTTGATGAGTCCCGCCCCCTCCCTGCCCCTGTTGACGGTGGACCATGCCGTCGCCACCATCACACTGAACCGACCCGCCCACCGCAACCGGCTGGAAGACGCCGATTTGCACGCGCTGCTGGACCACTTCGAGCGGATCAACCAAGACACCCGCATCCGCGTGCTGGTGCTACAAGCCAATACCCAGGGTCAAAAGCGCCCGGTGTTTTCTGCTGGTTACCATGTGGGCGGCTTTGACGGGGAAGCCCATGACCCGGCCTTTTTTCAAAAAATACCCGACGCCTTGGCCGCTCTGAGGCCCCTCACCGTGTGTGCCTTGAATGGCAGTGTGTATGGCGGAGCCACCGACTTGCTGATGGCCTGTGACCTGCGCATCGGGCTCAAAGCTTGTGAGCTGCGCATGCCCGCCGTGGCCTTGGGGCTGCATTACTACCCCAGCGGCTTGCAGCGCTATGTGGCGCTCCTGGGTTTGGCACTGACACAAAGGGCATTCCTGACGGCCCGCGCCCTCCCCTTGGAAACCCTGGCCCAACAAGGCCTGTTCGAGGCCCTGTGCGACGCCGATGATTTTGACTCGACCTTGCAATCCCTGCTCAAAGACCTGCGCCAGCTCGCCCCCCTGGCCGCCGAGACCACCAAGGCCAGTTTGCGCGGCTTGGCTCAGGGCCCAAATGAGCGTTGGCTGACCGAGGTTCGGGCACGTGAAACGCTGACCTCACAAAGCGCTGATTTCGCCGAGGGGCGTCAAGCTTTTTTGGAAAAACGCCCGCCCCAATTCAACCGCAAATGATCAATATGAACAATTTTTTCCCCAATGGCTGGGCCCATTATCTGTTTGGTGGATTGCTCATCGGGCTCGGTGTCAGCCTGATGTTTGTGGTGCAAGGCCGCGTGGTGGGCATGAGTTCGGTTTTTACCAGCACCTGGTCCTATGTCTCCAAAAGGGCCCACTTCCAGCAAACCCGATTTACCCAAACCCGCCAATGGCGCCTGATCTGCGCTTTGGGGCTGATCCTGGGCGCTTTCATCTGGTTCTTGTTGCTGGGGCCTGCAACGGCCCTGACCACCCAAGTCAGTCCCTGGCGTTTGTTGCTGGGCGGATTGCTGGCTGGATTCGGCGCTCGGCTCTCCAACGGCTGTACATCGGGCCACGGCATTTGTGGGCTGTCGTCCCTGTCAGGGTCGGCGCTGGTGGCGGTGCTGATTTTTATGAGCGTGGCGATGGCCACCGCACTCAGCTTGTCTTGGTTCAGCGGGGTCATGCCATGAATGTGTTGATGAGAAATGGGATGACCACCCTGGTGACTCTGCTCGGCGGGGCGCTCTTTGGCTTCGGACTGGCGTATTCCCAAATGATTTCACCCGAAGTGGTGTTGTCTTTTTTGACAGGAAAAGACGAGGGCCTGATGCTGGTCATGGGGGGCGCTGTCGGTATCACACTGCTCAGTTATCAGCTGATTCCGAAACGACTGACCAAGCCCATTTTGGGCCCAGGTTTCGAGCAACGCCACACACCCATGAACCGAAACACCTACATCGGAGCAGCGCTGTTTGGCTTGGGCTGGGGGCTCAGTGGCGTGTGTCCAGGCCCCGCCATTGCGGGCTTGGGGGCAGGCAACTGGTCTTTGCTCTGGTCCCTGCTCGGCCTGGCTTTGGGGGCTTATTTACAGGGGGTTTTCGCCCAGCTCAGCCGCCCCAAGGCAAGCGTTTGACGGCACTGTAGAGCAGCGATGCGCCCAGGCCAAAAACAAAGAGCGCGAAGACAAATTGCAAATAAATTTCCTTCATGAAATTGGCGCAAACCGCCCCCAGCCAAGCCCCAACGAACATGGTCACCGCCAGAACAATGGCGGCGGTCACATTCACATTGCCATGCTGGTAGTACTGATAGGCTGCGGCCAATCCAATGGGCGGTAACAGCACCGCAATGCTGGTGCCCGTGGCCATGTGTTGAGAAAAGCCAGCCCAATAGATCAGGGCGGGAATCAGGATGATGCCGCCACCAATGCCGAACAGCCCAGCCGAGACGCCCCCAACCAAGCCAATGGCAACGTAAATCATCCAAGCCGGCATGTTGTATTCCAATCCATGTGGCACTTCATCAGCTGCCACGGTTAAGTTCTTCTAAGCGGCGATACAAAGTTCTCATGCTAATGCCCAAAGCACTCGCCAAAGCTTGGCGGTCATGGGGATGCCTTTCGAGCGCTGCACGCAGTTTTTCGCGCTGAGCCGCACGTTTCAGTTTTGCAGGAGACACATACCGTGCCGCCAATTTTTGCACATGCGCTCGGTCAATTTCTTTTCCCGTCAACCCAGGATCGCGGGAGAGGTGTTGGTGCCCCATGCGCAAAGCCTGAAGCATCACATCGCCGGAAACCACGTCGTCATTTGCCAACACCACCGCACGCTCCAGCAAATTTCTCAATTCACGAATGTTGCCGGGGAATGAATACATCGCCAATTGATGAATGGCTTGGGGCGACAAGGTCAAGGCGCGCTGCGGGGCAATGCGTCTCAGTAAGGAGTCAATGAGCAGGGGCAAATCGTCCAATCGGTCCCGCAGCGACGGCACCGCCACCGGAAAGGTATTGAGTCGATAAAACAAGTCCTCCCGAAACTGCCCATCAGCCACCATGGCATCTAGATCGCGGTGCGTGGCAGAGATCAATCGCACATCGGCTTGTCGCAACTCAGATCCGCCAACCCGTCGATACGTCCCACTTTCAAGCAGGCGCAACAACTTGACCTGAATGGTCAGGGGAATATCGCCCACTTCGTCCAAGAACAAAGTGCCCCCATTGGCCGCTTCAATCAGGCCGGCCCTGGCGGTTTGAGCTCCGGTGAAAGCGCCTTTCTCGTGGCCAAAAAGCTCACTCTCAAACAGACTTTCTGCCAAGCTGGCGCAATCAACCGCCACCAAAGGTTTTTTGGCGCGCGTGCTGGCTTCGTGAATCGCTCTGGCGACCAGTTCTTTGCCCGTGCCAGACTCCCCCAAAATCATGACCGATGCTGAAGACGGCCCTACCCGAGAGACCAGCGCCAACATGCTTCGAAAATGCGCTGATCGCCCCACCAGGCCCACCGCATTGGGATTACCCTTGGCAATCGACAACATCTCCATTTTTTCGATGAAATACCGCGGCTCACCTTCGGCACCGGGCAAAGGCGTCAGTTCTATGCTGACATAGGCTTCGCCTTTTGGGGTGTGATGCAAGTGCAATACCCGCTCACGCTGCCCACTTTGTCGAGACACTGCCAATGGACAACTTTCACCCGCCTGATCACAAGGCACCGCTGAACCATGGGAGACATCAAAACAAGTGCGCCCGATGACGGACGCCCCTTGAGCAAACTGGGCCCGATAAGCGGCATTGGCAGCCCCAATGCGGTAATCCGAATCAAACAAAATGTGGGGCTCGGGCAAGCTTTCCAAGTAAGTTGTTAAGGCCAACAAATCCTTTGCTGCAGACATGCCCTTTGTTGGCCGCCAGGATGACGAACGCCGTGTCGTCATCAACACCGTCGGCCCCCATTGGGACGGCAACCAAGTTTGGTTCATCACCGGAGGCGGGGCCATTTTTGCAGCTTGGCCGATGGTGTATGCGACGGCTTTCAGTGGCTTTTATTGGGCCATGTTGGCAGTGCTTTGGGCTTTGTTCTTTCGCCCTGTCGGCTTTGATTACCGCAGCAAAATTGACAACCCGACTTGGCGCAACACGTGGGACTGGGGCTTGTTTGTCGGCGGCTTCGTTCCCCCAGTGATTTTTGGCGTGGCTTTTGGCAATTTGCTCCAAGGTGTTCCCTTCCACTTTGATGACTTTTTAGCTTCCACATACACCGGCAGTTTTTGGCAACTGCTCAATCCATTCGCTCTTTTGAGTGGCGTGGTCAGCAGTGCCATGCTCACACTACAGGGAAGCACCTATTTGGCGCATCGAACCGAAGGCGTGATCCAAAAACGCGCCATGAACTTCAGTCTTGCCACGGCCATCGCCCTGGTCTTGGCCTTCGTTGGTGCAGGGGTCTGGTTGCGCTGGGGCGGCATTGAAGGCTTTGCCATGGCCTCCGTGGTCGCGCCTTCTGCTTTGCCCGACCCGCTCATGAAAACCGTGGTCCGCAGCACGGGTGCCTGGTGGCACAACTACCAAATTTATCCTGCCACCTGGTTGCTGCCAGCACTGGGAATTGTGGGGGCGTTGATGGCCCCCATGATGGCATTTGCTCAACGCAC
This sequence comes from uncultured Curvibacter sp., assembly GCA_903902035.1. GTDB lineage: Bacteria > Pseudomonadota > Gammaproteobacteria > Burkholderiales > Burkholderiaceae_C > Curvibacter. The sequence goes on from CAIUTG010000095.1 coordinate 10,472, forward strand.
CCTGCTGGCCTTCGTTGCCTCATCCTTGGCCATCGTTGGTGTCATTGGCACGGCAGGCGCTGCCATGTTTCCCTTCATTTTGCCGTCCTCCAGCGATCCCTCTTCAAGCCTGACCGTCTGGGACAGTGTGTCAAGCCATCTGACGCTCGGCATCATGTTCTGGGCCACGGTGATTTTTATGCCCCTGATTGTTTTTTACACCGGCTGGGCGTATCGGGTGATGCGAGGCAAAGTCACGGTTCAACACATTCGCGCCAATAGCCATTCAGTCTATTAAAGAAAAAAGGAATTGATATGTGGTATTTCACTTGGGTGCTGGGTGTTGGTTTTGCGGTTCTACTGGCCATCATGAATGCCATGTGGGGCGAAAACCAAGCAGCTCGGGCCAATGGTACAAAAACCGATGCGGATCAACCATGAGCACAGAGCCAGCTCAAACCGCCGACAAAATGCCTTGGCTGAGTTTACTGACGGCCTTCGCCATCATGATCGTGGGGACAGCCTACCCACTCTTGCTGGTCAATGATTCGGGTCGCGCCAACCACCTCATGGCACTGACACTTTTCTGGGCCATGAGTGCAGGGTTTGTGCACGGCATCGGGTTCGTGCCACGTTTGAATTTTTTACGCTGGGTCTTTTCAGGCTGGGCAGTTCTGGTATCACTGGGCTTGACTTTGTTGCTCAAGCTCAGCTTCACTCAATAGGATTGAAATGAGCACATTTGACCATCGCACTTTGATTCAACAAATCAATCAAAATGCCAGCCTGCTGCGCAAAGCGCAGCCCGAGGCCATGCAAGGGTTTGGCGTCTTGGCCAAAGCCGCCATGGCGCCAGGGGCCGTCAGCGAAAAGCACAAAGAATTGATCGCCCTGGCCATCGGCATCACACAGCATTGCTCTGGCTGCATCGGCTTTCATGTCAAGTCCTTGGTCCGGCTGGGTTGCACCCGTCAAGAGTTGGAAGAAATGCTGGCCATCTGCGTCTACATGGGGGGCGGTCCGGCATTGATGTACGCCGCCGAGACCGAAGCCGCCTGGGACGCGTTCCACAGCGCCGCCAACATCAACACAGTGGCTTAACTTGGAGCGTCAACATGTCAGATCTGTTCGAAGAAAAAGCCCAAGATTGGGACAAACGGGAAAGGATTCAAAAACTTTCCTCAGCCATTGGTGCTTGCATCATGAAGCATGTCCGCCTCAACAGCACCATGCAGGTGATGGATTTTGGCGCAGGGACCGGCCTGATTGCTTCTCAGCTGGCCCCGTTGGTTGCTCAAATCACCGCCGTCGACATCTCTGAATCAATGCTGCAAAAATTGCTGCAAAAGCCGGAGCTCAAAAACAAGGTCACGGTGGCCTGCCAAGACATCACCGTCAAGCCTCTGGGGGTTCAATTCGATCTGATTGTCAGTGCCATGGCCATGCACCATGTCGAAGACACCCCGCATTTGTTTGCCACCTTGGCTCAACACCTGAAGTCAGGTGGCCAATTGGCCTTGGCCGACTTGGATTCTGAAGACGGCACTTTTCATGCGCACGGAACAGAGGGCATTTTTCATCAAGGATTTGATCGACTTGAGCTGGCCAATCTCTTGAGAGCCAGTGGCTTCAAAGAAGTTCAATTTTTCGATGCCCATACCGTTGTCAGTGAAAATGGCTCGTATCCTGTTTTCCTTCTAACGGCATCCAAATGAATTGAGATCGCCGTTAAGTCTGTGGTCTGAACTGACTTGCGGCGTCTTACCTCGGGAAATGACGCCAGGAGCCAATGTTATAGGTTTCCTTGAATCCCATTTTCTGGAGTTGCCTGGCCGCCATGGCACTGCGCGTGCCACTGGCACAAGCAAGCACCAACGGGACAGAAGAAGGCAATTCAGTCAGCCTTTCCGTTAAATTGTTCAACGGCATGTTGACGCTGCCGGGTGCATGCGCACCGGCGTATTCAGCAGGGCTTCGCACATCAATCAGAATGGCGCCTCTGGCCAGCAATTCGGGCAACTTTGAACGGACTTGGCGACTGCGCCAAGTTTTGTAGATGAACCAAAAAGCGAGCGGCAGCAAAGGCAAGTAGTCTTGCAAGTGAGCAGGCATCATCGGCACCTTGTTTGAAAATCAGGTGCGTTCCAGCAGCTTGCCCAATCGCAGGGCGACAGCCGCAGGACTCTTGCCATTGACCACTTGGGTATATCCCAACTGGTTCAACACCAGCAGAGCGTTAGCGGCGCGGACGCCCGCTTGGCAATGCAACACGATGCCACGATTGAGCTCCGGCACCGCCATTCGAATGCTCTCGGCCAATTCGGCCAAAGGCAAATTCAAGGCGCCTGGGACATACCCAGTGGCGTACTCGGCTGGTGAACGCACGTCGATCACCACAGGATTTTCTGGCCAAACTTCCGTATTCATACCCACTCCTATTTTTCCAGGCGTTCAATGCCCATCAGTTTCAAAACATGTTTTTCATAAATGGGCTCTGATGTGCCATTTTTCATTTTGTACATGAAATACTTCTCAAAAGCCACTTTGGCCAAATGCACCCATTTGCCTTTTTTGAACCAATTCACATTGCGAGGTGGAATCTGCGGCAAAGCCACAAAGGCCGCGCCCATGTCACCCATGTCCGCCAAACAAATGGCATTCCAACTGCCCTTGGCAGTGGCAGGCTCACCTTTCAGATCAGAGGCAATGTTGTGAACAATCGCCGTCACCATGGTTTCAATCATGTAACCTGTTTTGGGTGCTCCAGTGGGCACGGGCGTCACCTCAACAGGTGGAATGGCCACACACACCCCTGCCGAGAAAATATTGCGGTATTTTGGGCTGTGTTGGTGCTCATCAATCAGCACAAAGCCGCGTGGGTTACACAAGCCTGCCACGGCAGCCACGGGGTCCACCCCTTTAAATGCAGGCAACATCATGCTGTATTTGAAAGGCAGCTCGTGCTCCTTCTTGATCTGTCCTGCGTCATCCAGCTCAGTCACGAACATCTTGCCCGGCTCGACTTTGGTGACTTTGGCATTCGTGATCCATTTGACATCGCGACTGCGCAATTCGCTTTCCAACATGGATTTGGAATCGCCCACCCCGCCCAAACCCATGTGCCCAATGTAAGGCTCGCTGGTGATGTAGGTCATGGGCACCTTGTTGCGAATTTTTCGATTTCGCAAGTCCTTGTCCAGGATGAAGGCAAACTCATAAGCAGGGCCAAAACAAGAAGCCCCTGGCATGGCGCCGACGATGACATGACCCGGGTCTTTGACAAACGCTTGGTAATTCTTCCAGGCCGTCTGCGCATGATCCACCGAGCAAATGGATTGGGTATGGCCTTCAGGCCCTGATCCTTCCACCTCTGCAAATGACAATTTGGGGCCTGTGGTGATGACCAAATAGTCGTAAGCAAAAGACTCACCGTCAGAGAATGTCAAAGAACTCGCCTCTGCGTCGATCCGGTCAACCCTTTTGGCCACGAAATCAATGCCCTTTTTTTCTAAATAGGGCCGGATCGGAAAGGTAATGGCCTCTCGATCACGCCAACCCACGGCGACCCAAGGGTTAGAGGGTACGAATTGAAAGTAGTCCACCGCATTGACCACGGTGATGCGGTGGTCTTTGCCCACTTTTTCGCGCAGCTCATAAGCCGCAGGCATTCCCCCCGTGCCAGCGCCAAGAATCACAATGTGTGCCATTTTTGTCTCCTTTTTTTTAAATGAATTGCTTTGAACTTTTTGATTTATGAAGGGTGCTGCACTGCATCAACGCCAAACTGGGCATCGAGCATTTGCAGCTGACCCTCATCAATCGGCCCCATCAAGCCCAACAGAGACAACTGGC
>CAIUTG010000096.1 GCA_903902035.1 uncultured Curvibacter sp.
CCGTCTTGCAAGGTGTTTTTGGTGAGCACGGCAACGCGGCGTGTTTGAGCCAAATGCAGGGCTGCACTCAAGCCTGCCAAGCCACTGCCAACGATGAGTACATCAAAGTCCAAAGGAATGCCCTAAGAATTGCTTCGTCTTCATTCTAGTGAGATCGGTCCCTACTAAAATCACCGCATGAAAACGGCGCGGGTCTCCCCCTTCAATCATGGGTCTGCCAGTGACTGACAAGGATGTGACATCCCAACTCAGGCAGGCGCTGGCGAGCCACCGCCAAGGCCGATTTGACGAAGCCCGTGGGCTGTACGAGCAAATCTTGCAACAAGCGCCCACCCATTTTGAGGCGCTCTATTTGTTGGCAACGCTGCACGCCCAATGCGGTCAGGCTTTGTCGGCCATTGGTATTTTTGACCGCGCTTTGAGCATTCACCCCCACCACGCTGGCACCCACAACAACCTGGGCAATGCCTTGATGGCATTGCAGCGTTTTGAACCAGCCTTGCAGCACTACCTCAAAGCGATTGAACTCAAGCCCGATTTTGTGGAAGCCCACAACAACCACGGACATGTTTTGCTGAAGTTGCAACGGTATGAAGAGGCCTTGCGCTGTTTTGACGCCTTGCTGGCTTGGCAGCCCATGCTGGCCGAGGCCCACAACAACCGGGGCGTGGCGCTGAAAGAACTGCAGCGCTACCCCGAAGCGCTGGCCTGTTATGACCAGGCCATCGCCTTGAAACCCGACTATGTAGAGGCTTACAGCAACCGGGGCAACGCGCTGCAAAAACTGCAGCGTTTTGAGGCGTCTTTGCCCGCTTACGCAAAAGCCATAGCGCTCGATCCGGACCACTACGACGCCCATTACAACCAGGCCAATGCGTTGCAGGAACTGAGGCGATTTGAGCAAGCGCTTGACAGCTTTGACCGGGCCATCGCCTGCCAACCCGAGCGCCCCGATGCGCATTGGAACAAGGCTTTGGCGCTGTTGTTGTTGGGCGACTGGGCTCAAGGCTGGGCTTTGTACGACTGGCGCTGGCGCAACCATCCCAGCGTCCCGCAACGGACCTTCGCCCAACCGCGCTGGACGGGTCAGGCGGATTTGAGTCACCACACCTTGCTTTTGCACGCCGAGCAGGGCATTGGCGATGTGATTCAGTTTGGCAGCCTGATTCCCGAACTGATGGGTCGGTGCGCACGGGTCATTTTTCAAGTCGATCCGCGCTTGCTTGCCTTGTTTCAACGGGCCTTGCCCGATGCTGTGCAGCTCGTCAGCAGCGAGCAGGCGCTTGGGTCATTGGACTTTGATTTTCACCTTCCTGTTGCCAGTTTGGGCAGAATTTTGCGCAGCAGTGCGGCGGCTTTTGAGGGCCACTCGGGCCATTACCTGCACGCCGACCCGCAGCGTGTTGCGCAACTCCAAGCCGCGCATTTCGGGGGCCATGTCCAAGCGGGTCGGCAGACCCAAACCCCCAAGTTTCGTTGCGGCATCACTTGGCGCAGTCGCAGCGAAAAAAATGGCCAGGAACGCAGTCTGGCCTTGCAAGACCTGGTGCGGGCCTTGCACACAGACGGACTGGAATTCATCAACTTGCAATATGGTGACACCGCCGCCGAGGTGCAGGCCTGCGCGCAGGATTGGGGGATCGAGGTCAAAACCGTGCCCGAGGTGGACAACTTCCAAGACCTCGATGGCTTGGCCGCTTTGATGGCTTGCTGTGATTGGGTGATCACGGTGGACAATTCCACCGCTCACCTGGCTGGGGCGTTGGGCTTGGCCACGGGTGTTTTGCTCACCCATGTGCCCGATTGGCGCTGGCAGTTGGACCGCGCAGACAGCCCCTGGTATGCCTCGCTCAAGCTTTATCGGCAGGGGCCCGAGCGCCGTTGGGAGCCGGTGCTGGCGCAGGTGAAGCAGGATTTGCTGCGAAATCTTTGTAGCTCTTTTCCTCGACCAGCTCCGAGCCCACCAACAGGTTGATGGCTTTTTTAAGTTGGGCCCGCTGGTCATTCAGGCGGTAGACCTGGCGAGCCAGGTGGATGAACACCGCGTCGAAAGCTTGTTGGGATTCCTTGTCGCGGATATCGTCCTCGACCTGCCAGAGCTTTTGGTTGACGACCAGCAGGTCGTTTTTCAGTTCAAAAACCGCAGCGGGCAATTCAGGCGTGTCTTGAATGATGGCGTTGAGGTAATGAAGCTCTTTGCGCACATGGCCCAAGGCCACGGGGGCGCTGATCTGGGTTTGCTTGATTTCCAGAATGGTGATCTTGTCCAGCAGCTCGCCCCAGGAGATGGGGGTCAGAGGGGTTTTGATTTGGGCGTTCATCGGCATTTCAATTCGTTTTCCATTTGTTTGAATGTCCCTGGCCAATCCCCCGCTTGGCTTTGTCGAAACAGGCGGTGTTGAGGGTACCAGGGGCTGTCTGCGCGGTCCAACTGCCAGCGCCAATCGGGGATGTGTTTGAGTGGCAACCAGGTGGGCACCCCCAGAGCGCCTGCAAGGTGGGTCAAGGCGGTGTCGCTGCAAATCACCAGGTCCACGCATTTCATGATGGCGGCAGAATCCAAGAAGGCGTTCTCGCGGCTGTCAAAGTCGTTGGCGAGGGTTTCGATGTGCATGCCCTTTGGCAGTTGGGCCAATTGTTCGGTGCCCTCGTTCTTCTGCAGGCTGATGAGCCGCACGCCCTCGATCTTGGCAATGCCCTCAAACAGTGCCACAGGAAAGGAGCGCCCGACATCCACCTTGTTGCTGGGGCTGCCTTGCCAGCAAATGGCGATTTTGAAGCCGCTCTGCCCCAATCGTTGTTGCCAGGCTTCTATGCGGTCTTCGGCGGCCGACAAGTAGGCACACGCGGGCAGGGCCGGCAGGCCAGCGGTTTGACAGGCCAAGGGCAGGCTCATCAAAGGGCAGTGCAAATCGAAATCGGGCAAGGGGTTGCCCTTGGCGATGAGTTGCACCGGAAAATCCAGCGAGCCCAGGATTTTCAGCAAAGGCTTTTGAACCTCCAGAATGACCCGGGCACCCAGCGCCTGCACTTGTTTGGCGTAGCGGCAAAACTGCAGTGTGTCGCCCAGACCTTGCTCGGCGTGGAGCAAAATGGTTTTGCCGTTTAAAGCGGAGTCACCCAACCAGAGCGCTTGGGGGAAATCGCGTTGATGGGCTTTGAATTCGCCCAATTGCCAACGCCATTCATACAGGGGCCAGCCCTTTTCTTCGTCACCCTGTAGCAGATGGGCCAATCCTTTGTTCCAGTGGGCTTCAACAAAATCGGGTTTGATTTGGATGGCTTGCTCAAAGCAAGTCAGCGCCTCGTCCAGCCGCTTGAGGTCTTGCAAGGCCAGGCCCCGGTTGTTGTGCGCTTCAGCGTAGTCGGGTTGCAGGGCAATGGCGTGCTCAAAGCTGGCCAAGGCTTGCGCCACCTGCTTGAGCTCCAACAAAGCCGAGCCCCGGTTGGCATGGGCTTTGGCGTGCTGAGGCACCCGCTCGATGGCTTGGTCATAACTGGCCAAGGCTTCGTCAAAACGTTTCATGGCTTGCAGCACCAAGCCTCGGTTGTTGAGGGCCTCGGTGGGATCGGCAGGCAGGGCGATGGTGCGGTCAAAACTGGCGCATGCTTCTTCCAGGCGTTTGAGATCCAGCAGCGCCAAGCCCCGGTTGTAGTGGGCTTGCGCGTCATTGGGTTGAAGGCGGATGGCCTGCTCGTAACTGGCAAGCGCTTCGTCGATGCGGTGAAGCTGTTTGAGCGCAACCCCCCGGTTGACGTAGGCCGCTGGGTAATGGGGCTGTTGGCGAATGGCCTCTTCATAACTGGCCACGGCCTCTTGAGGGCGCTGAAGTGCTTGCAGGATCAGGCCGCAGTTGTAATGAACTTCAGGCAACCCAGGCCCCAAGCTCAGGCCACGTTGGTAACTGGCCAGTGCCTCTTCCAGACGTTCGCATGCTTGCAAGGCATTGCCTCGGTTGTAGTGGGCTTGTGCGTTGTTGGGTTGACGTTGAATGGCCTGGTCGTAACTGGCAATCGCTTCTTCAAAACGTTGCAGTCTTTGCAGGGCGTTGCCCTGGTTGAAATGCGGTTCAGCGGCTTCGGGCTGAAGGGCCACGGCCCGCTCAAAATGAGGCAGGGCTTGGTCCAGGCGGTTCAGCGCCAACAGGGCCAGGCCCAAGTTGGAAAAAGCCGAGGCGGATTGATCGTTCAGTGCAAGGGATTGCTGAATCAAGGTCACAGCGCGTTCGGCTTGCTGGGTCTGAAACGCCAGCAGGCCCAGCAAATGCAAAGCATCAAAATGTTGGGGCTGCGTCAACAAGACCTGTTCATAGAGGGCTTGAGCGCGCGCCAATTGCCCTTGCTGATGCCAGGCAAAACCTTGCTGGAACAACGTGTCCTGCGCAGGGGGCGGGTTCATGTCAGGGTGTGGCACAAGGGGCTTGAATTTGATTTAAAAAACGTTGCCATTCGGGAAGCCGATTTTCCCAGGTATAAAACCGTTTGAAATAAAGGTGCTGGGCCTGCAATTTTTCTTGGACAGGGGCGCTCCAAAACCCATCAATGGCCTGGTTCAGGGCCTGTGCAAATTTTCGGGCCAACACGGCTTTATTGGTTTCATAAGGAATCAGCTGTCCCCAGGGGCCTATGGTTTCATACAAGGCCCCCAGGTTGGTGCTCACGAGGCTGAGTCCGGCCAGCCCAGCCTCTATCGCGGCCAGACATGAGGTTTCTTCCCAGGTGCACGGGTAGGCAAACACATGCGACTCGGCGAGCGCTGCGAGCACGGTCTCATGGCTGGCATAGCCGTGGTAATTGACATACCGCATGCGCCTGGCACGCTCAAACAAGGGCGCAAAGTGGGCCTCGTTGTTGGCGGCAAAGGCCGCACCATAAATCAGGGTGGATGAAAAAATGTCGAGCTCGACATCGTCGCGGTTCAACCATTCAAAGGCATCCAAAAGCACTTCCAAACCCCGCCAGGGCGTGGAGGTGTAGATGAGTCTGATTTTGGCGGGTTTGGTTTTAAGCTCGCGCGAGGCAGTGGCATTGGGAATGACCACCGACCGCTCGGTGGGGATCGAAAAAGCGCAACGGTATTTTTCGTATTGCCAGTGCGAGACATAAACAAAATATTGAATTCGATCCAACAAGGCCTGGTCTTGGTAGCCACGCACAGCCGGTTGGTTGGTGTTGTGGTGGTTCCACAGCACATTGATTTTGTCGGACTGGATCAGTTCGGGGTTGGGGCTGTTGACCAGCAAGTGAATGCCCGCGAATTGGGCCGCTGGCAGTTGCTCTAGCAGGGCCTGCAAAAGAAGTTCAGTGCCGCCTTTTGCTTGCATGGGGATCTGTCTGGGAATTCTTGGTGGTTTAAATCGCGGACAACCAGCCCAGGCCATCGCGGGTGGCGTTCGGCACGGCTCCGCGCTGGGGGCGGTACTCACAGCCCACCCAGCCGCGCCAGCCAGAATTTGCCGAGAGCTCGTCGATGACCTGAAACAAGTGGCGGTAGTTGACCTCGCCAACATCCGGCTCGTGTCGCAGCGGCACACCGGCAATTTGCAGGTGACCGACCTGGCCGCCGGGCAGATAGCGGCGCAATTGGGTTTCCAAATCGCCTTCCATGATTTGGCAATGGTAGAGGTCCATTTGCACCTTGAGGTTGGGCATTTGCAGGCCCTGCACCAGCGCATGGGCCTCGGCTTGTCTGGACAGAAAATAGCCGGGCATGTCGCGCTGGTTGATGGGCTCGATCAGCACGTCCTTGTTCAAGGGCAAGGCCTTTTCGGCGGCCCAACGGAGGTTGGCGCTGTAAGTGGCCAGCAGCTGCGCGGGGGTCCAACCCGGGGGCAGGGTGGCCGGCTGAATGCCCGCCATCACATGGATGCGCGGGCAGTTCAGGGCTTGGGCGTAGTCCAACGCCAGTTCAAACCCGGCGCGGAATTCAGTCTCCCGGCCCGGCAAACAAGCCAGCCCGCGTTCGCCCGCCTCCCAATCCCCCGCCGGGGCATTGAACAAGACTTGTTGCAAGCCGTTTTGCTGCAGGGCTTGTTGCAGTGCCTGGGTTGAAAAGGCATAAGGAAAAAGGTATTCCACCGCCGTGAAACCGTCTTCAGCGGCGGCTTGAAAACGGGCCAAAAAGGGCAGCTCGTTGTAGAGCAGGGTCAGGTTGGCCGCGAACTGGGGCATAAAAAGCGGAGCGTGAAATCAGATTTCAAAATTGTCGATCAAGCGCGTCTGGCCCAGCTTGGCCGCCCCCAAGACCACCCAGCTTTGCGGGGGTTCGTGGGCGCCGGGGACTTGCAGATCGGCGCGTCGGCGCACCGTCAAATAGTCGGGCTGCCAGCCCCGGGCCTGCAATTGGTTCATGAAGCTTTGTTCCAGGGCTTGCTGCCTTTCAGGCCAGGACGGCCCCAACGACAAAGCGGTTTGGGCCAAGCCGCGCAAGGCCAGGGAGAGTTGCAAGGCCTCGACCCGCTCGGCTTCGCTCAGGTAGCCATTGCGCGAACTCATGGCCAGGCCTTCAGGGGTGCGCTGGGTTTCACCTGCCAGGATTTGAATGGGCAAGGCAAATTGGCGCACCAGTTGGCGAATCACCATGAGTTGTTGGTAGTCCTTTTTGCCAAACGCGGCCACCCCTTGGGCGTGCCCTGCAAAAACCGCTTGAAAGAGTTTCATCACCACGGTCGCCACGCCAATGAAAAACCCAGGGCGAAATTGGCCTTCCAAAATGTCGGCCATGCGCGGGTCGGGATGCACCTTGAAGGTTTGTGGCTCGGGGTAGAGGTCGGTTTCGCGCGGGGCAAACAGCACATCGCAACCTGCGGCTTCGAGTTTGGCGCAGTCGGCTTCCCAGGTGCGGGGGTAGCTGTCAAAGTCTTCATGCGGCAGAAATTGCAGGCGGTTCACGAAGATGCTGGCAACGGCCACATCGCCTTGCGGTTTGGCCAGTCGCAACAAGGCCAGATGGCCCTCGTGCAGATTGCCCATGGTGGGCACAAAAGCGGGTTTTTCGGTGGCGCGCAAGGCTTGGCGCAACTCGGACAGGGTGCGGACGATTTGCATGGGAAGGGCCGTCAGGGCGTGGATTTACCAGGCATGGAGGGTGTTGTCTGGGAATTGGCCGGTTTTGACGGCTTGCACATAGGCCTGCATGGCCCCTTGCACGCTGCCAGCGTCGGCCATGAAGTTGCGCACAAATTTCGGGTTTTTGCCCAGGTTCACGCCCAGCATGTCGTGCATGACCAGCACCTGTCCCGCCGTGCCACTGCCGGCCCCAATGCCAATCGTGGCGCAACGCTTGAGGTCTTGGGTCAACTCCGCGGCCAGCACCGCAGGCACCATTTCCAGCACCAGCATGGCGGCACCAGCCTGTTCCAGCGCCAGGGCGTGCTGACGCAATTCCTGGGCGCTGTCGCCCTTGCCTTGCACGCGGTAGCCTCCCAGCGCATGCACGGTTTGGGGCGTCAGGCCCAAATGCGCGCAAACCGGGATGCCGCGCTCAACCAGAAAATGCACCACCTCGGTGGTCCAGCCACCGCCTTCCAGTTTGACCATGTGGGCGCCCGCTTTGAGCAAGGCCGTGGCGCTGCGCAGGGCCTGTTCACGCGATTCTTGGTAGGTGCCAAAGGGCAAGTCGCCAATCAACCACGCCGTGGCCTGGACCCGGCGCAGCCCGCGTGACACGCTTTCGGTGTGGTAGCACATGGTTTCCAGGCTCACGCCAACGGTGCTGTGCAGGCCTTGGCAGACCATGCCCAAAGAGTCGCCCACCAGCAGACACTCAACGCCTGCGGCGTCGGCCATGGCCGCAAAAGTGGCGTCATAGGCGGTGAGCATGGTGATTTTTTCGCCCCGGGCGTGCAGCTCGGCCAGGCGCGGCAAACTGATGGGTTTGCGCGTGGCGGGCGCGCTGGCCGTGGGCAAGGTGCCATAAGGGCTGGCCGAGGTGTTTGGGGTCATGGGGGCATTTTAAAGAGCTTGGATTGCTTTCTACAATGCCTTATGCACAGCACGCCCTTCGATTTCTCCAACCCCTCTGACGCCCCCCTGCTCGCCGGTTTGAACGACGAGCAGCGCCTGGCCGTGACCTTGCCTGCCGAATCGGCCCTGATCCTGGCGGGCGCGGGTTCCGGCAAAACCCGGGTGCTCACCACCCGCATTGCCTGGTTGCTGCAAACCGGCCAGGTTTCGCCGGGGGGGGTGTTGGCCGTGACCTTCACCAACAAGGCCGCCAAAGAGATGATGACGCGCTTGAGCGCCATGCTGCCCGTGAACGTGCGCGGCATGTGGATTGGCACTTTCCATGGCCTGTGCAACCGGTTTTTGCGCGCCCATTGGAAGCTGGCCAACCTGCCCCAAGGCTTTCAGATTCTGGACACCCAAGACCAGCTTTCGGCCATCAAGCGTTTGATGAAGCAGTTCAACATCGATGACGAGCGCTTTCCGGCCAAGCAGTTGCAATGGTTCATTGCGGGCTGCAAGGAAGAGGCACAGCGGCCTGCCGATGTGGAAGTGCGCGATGCTGAAACCCGCAAGAAGGTCGAGATTTACCAGCTGTATGAAGACCAATGTCAAAGAGAGGGCGTGGTCGATTTTGGGGAATTGATGCTCAGGAGCTATGAGCTGCTGCGCGACAACCCCGCGGTGCGCGAGCATTATCAACGGCGTTTTCGACACATCCTGGTCGATGAGTTCCAAGACACCAACAAACTGCAATATGCCTGGCTCAAGATGTTGAGCGGTCTGGGTACTCAAGGCAACGCGGTGCTGGCGGTGGGGGACGATGACCAAAGCATTTACGCCTTTCGGGGCGCGCGGGTCGGCAACATGGCCGATTTTGTGCGCGAGTTTGACGTGAAACACCAAATCAAGTTGGAGCAAAACTACCGCTCCTACAGCAACATCCTGGATTCGGCCAACGAGCTGATCAGCCACAACCAAAAGCGCCTGGGCAAAAACCTGCGCACCGATCAGGGCGCGGGCGAGCCCGTGCGGGTGTCGGAGTCGCCCAGCGACTTTGCCGAAGCCAACTGGCTGATTGACGAGATCAAGCACCTCTTACGCGACCAGGGCACGGAGGCGGCGTTCAAACGCCAAGAAATTGCCGTGCTCTACCGCTCCAATGCGCAAAGCCGGGTGGTCGAGACGGCCTTGTTCAATGCCGGTATTCCTTATCGGGTTTATGGGGGGCTGCGTTTTTTTGAACGAGCGGAAATCAAACACGCCCTGGCTTATTTGCGCCTGATTGAAAACCCGCGCGACGACACCAGTTTTTTACGCGCAGTGAACTTCCCGCCCCGTGGGATTGGTGCGCGCAGCCTGGAGCAGTTGCAAGACCTGGCACGGGAATCGGGCTGCGCTTTGCACGATGCGGTCAGTGCCTTGAGTGGCAAGGCGGGCACCAACATTGGTGGCTTTGTCGCCAAGATCGATGTGTTGCGTGAGCAAGCCGCCGCTTTGACCTTGCGCGAAATTGTCGAGCTGGTGCTGGACCACAGCGGTCTGGTTGAGCACTACCGCGCCGACCGCGAAGGGGCAGACCGTTTGGAGAACTTGGAAGAACTCGTCAACGCGGCCCAGAGTTTTGTGAGTGTGGAGGGGTTTGGTCGTGAGGGGCTTGAAAGCCCCGAGGCAGGTCAAGGCAACGCCAGCGACAACCCGCTTGAATTTGAAACCGGCGAAACCCTCTCGCCTTTGGCTGAATTCTTGACCCATGCGTCCCTGGAGGCGGGCGACAACCAGGCCCAGGCCGGCCAGGATGCCGTGCAGTTGATGACGGTGCACGCGGCCAAGGGCCTGGAGTTCGATGCGGTTTTCATCACGGGTCTGGAAGAAGGGCTGTTCCCGCATGAAAACGCCATGAATGACCACGATGGGCTGGAGGAAGAGCGGCGTTTGATGTATGTGGCCATTACCCGCGCCCGCAAACGCCTGTATTTGAGTTTTGCTCAAACCCGCATGCTGCATGGTCAGACCCGCTACAACATTCGCAGTCGGTTTTTGGAGGAGCTGCCAGAAAATGCCTTGAAGTGGTTGACCCCCAAACACGGCAGAGCGGCGATGGCCGAGCCCCAATGGTCGTCATCGTCGGTCAGTGCCTTGCTGACGGCCCAGGCCGAAAAAGTGGAGTCCAGCACGGGCATTCGCGCCAAGATGCGCGTCTTTCACAATAAATTTGGTGAGGGCGTGGTGGTCACCGTGGAAGGCAGTGGCACCGATGCGCGGGCCCAGGTCAGCTTTGCACGCCATGGGGTCAAGTGGTTGGCCTTGAGCGTGGCCAAACTCACCCCGATTTAAGGCAGGCTGTCCACGGTCACATCGACCAAGCTGCCCCCAAAGCAGGCCCGGAAAGTGAACACCAGGGACGTGCTGAACATGGCCAGCAGCATCAAAGCCAGGGCCATCACCAAGCCATTGCCGACCGTGGAGTCCAGCGCGTCGCCCAGCAAGCTGACCAGCAACAGGCCGCTGCTCATGAGCGCCATCCAGATCAGCCCAAAGACCAAAAAGGCCCCCTTGTTGCGCCAGCAGGCCATCCAGCTGAAAAACAGGCTCTTCACTGGCGGCACATGGCCCCAATGCACCAGTGCGGGGGCGTGCCAAAACAAGAGCTGAAGCAAAAAAGAACCGGCCGTGAACAAACCCAGCGGGGCCAGCAAGGTGTCGTCCTGGAGGGCGGCCGCACCGGGCTCGCTGCCAACCAGATACAACTTCACAAATTGCCCGCCATCCAGCAGGGCGGTCAAACCCAGCATCAGGGCAAAACCGACGGCGTAAATCAACCCCAGGTTGAGCATGTCACGTTTTCTTTGCTGACCCACCCGCCAGGCGGTCAGCAAAATGCTGGGCAGGGGAAAGCGGCCCCGCGCCGCCTCGTGGCTGGCGGCCATCATGCCCAAAGAGGCACCCGGTATCAGCACCAATGACAACAAGCCGCCGACATAAGGCACCAGCGACAGCAGTGAGACCACGGTCATGAACATGAAGAACAAACCCGTCAGTGCCAGCGGTTGTTTGAAAAAGGTGCGAATGCCATCCCGCACCCATTGCAGGCCGTCGCGAGGTCGGGTCAGATTGAGTTTCATGCAGGACGCCAAGGGTGGTTCACGCGTTCGCGCAACACCCGTTCAAAATGTTGGGGATCGTGGGGTTTGAGCAGGCTGGCCTGGCGGGGCAGGTAAAAGTCCCACAAGCGTGAAATCCAGAACCGCAAAGCCGCTGCGCGCAGCAAGGAGGGGAACAACTGGTGTTCGGCTGGGGTGAATGCGCGCACCGCCTGGTAAGCCTGGGTGAATGCCTGCGCCCGGCGTTCATCGTGCTGGCCGGTGGCCAGATCAATGCACCAATCGTTCAGACACACGGCCACATCAAACAGCCAGGTGTCGCAACCGGCAAAGTAAAAATCGAAAAACCCGGTCAGTTTGTCGCCTTCGAACATCACGTTGTCGCGAAACAGATCGGCGTGGACCGGCCCCATGGGCAGGGCCTTGGCTTCGGGGGAGGCGGCCAAATGGTTCTGCCAGGCCAGCTCGGTTTGAATCAAGGCGCTTTGGTTTTCGTCCAGAAAAGGCATGACCAGGGGCACGGTGTCGTTCCACCAGGCCAGGCCGCGCAAATTGGGCTGCTCACGGCCATAGTCCTGGCCTGCCAGGTGCATGCGGGCCAACATGTCGCCCACCGCCTCGCAATGGCGGGTTTCAGGTTGCAGTTGGCTTTTGCCGCTCAGTTTGTTGACCACGGTGGCGGGTTTGCCGCCAACACTCAGCAAAATATCGCCATAGGCATTGGCCTGAGGGTCGGGCACGGGAATGCCGGCCTGGGCCAAATGCTTCATCAAGTACAGATAAAAAGGCAGTTGTTCTGCCTGCAGCCGCTCGAACAGGGTCAGGACGTAATGGGATTCAGCCGCCTGGTCATTTTGGGTGCTCAGGAAATAATTGGTGTTTTCGATGCCACCCTCAATGCCTCGCAATTGACTGACGGCACCAAGCCCCAGGTGGCTGGCAATTTGTTGGGCTTGTGCTGGGGTAACTTCGGTAAAAACAGCCATGTTTAAAAATCAAACAAATTCCAGAGTCGGGGCCCCAGAGGGGCCGAGTTCATGCTGCGCTCCAAGGGGTTGCTGTGCGCCCCATCGGTGGTTTGCACCTCATAGGGAAGCAGACCCACTTTGGGGTTCACATTGATGGATTGGGTGATGCCGCCATAGCGCAGCTCTTCGATGCGGTTGCTGTCGTCTTCGACGGTGATGAGCAAAATGGTCTGGTCACCGGGCAGCAGGGCAGGCGTTCGCACCTCTTGTACCGTTGCGGCTGGGGCCGCTCGAGGCGTTGGGGTTGGCTCGTCGGCATGGCTCCAGCCCACGCCCAGCAGACAGGCTGACAGGACGGCTAAAAGCGGACGCAAAGTCGGGTACATCAAGGGATTGTAGGCAATGCACAATGGCGTCATGTCTGAGACCACTTTTTTACTGGTAGACGGTTCCAGTTATCTGTACCGTGCTTTTCATGCCATGCCCGATTTGCGGGCCATCCCTGGTGACCCCGCCAGCCCGGCCACGGGCGCCATCCGCGGCATGATCAATATGTTGCAAAGCCTCAAAAAAGAGGTGGCAGCGGCTTATGCGGTCTGCGTGTTTGATGCCAAGGGGCCCACTTTTCGGGACGAGATTTACCCGGCCTACAAAGCCCAGCGCTCCCCCATGCCCGATGACTTGCGGGCCCAGATCGAACCCATCCACGAAGTGGTGCGCCTGCTGGGCTGGAGCGTGCTGGACGTGCCGGGGGTGGAGGCCGATGATGTGATCGGCACCCTGGCCAAGCGCGCCGAGCAGGCGGGCTTGCAGGTGGTGGTGTCCAGCGGCGACAAAGACTTGTCCCAATTGGTCACGCCCCACATCACCATCATCGACACCATGAATGGCAAAAAGCGGGATGTGGCCGGCGTGACCGCCGAGTTTGGCGTGCCCCCGGCCTTGATGGTGGATTTTCAGACGCTGGTGGGCGACGCCGTTGACAATGTGCCCGGCGTGACCAAGGTGGGGCCCAAAACCGCTGCCAAATGGCTGATGGAATACGGGTCACTGGACGCCCTGATGGCCCATGCCGATGAGATCAAAGGCGTCGCGGGGGAAAACCTGCGCGCGGCCCGCGATTGGCTGCCGGTGGGGCGCAGCCTGGTGACCATCAAAACCGATTGCGACTTGACGGCCTGGGTGCCCGGTTGGGACAGCAGCGACCCCCGCTCGAACCAGGCTTTTGCAGCCCTGGCCTGGGGCCCACCGCAGAACGATGCTTTGCGCGGGTTTTACGAAAAATTCGGGTTCAAGGGTTTGGCCAAAGCCTTGGGTGGCGCGGCCCCGGCCCCGGCGTTGGCGGCCCCTTTGCCCCGCATGGGGGATTTGTTTGATGACACGGAGGGCGATCCGGTGAATGGTGCCCAACCAGTGGCCCAAGCCCAGGCCGAGGTCGATGTGCCGACGCAGCTGGATTATGAAACCCTGACCGACTGGCCCAGTCTGGCGCGCTGGCTGGCCAAGGTGGAGGCGGCCGAACTGACCGCCATCGACACCGAAACCACCTCGCTCGACGCGATGCAGGCCCGCATCGTGGGCCTGAGCTTGAGCGTCCGGGTGGGCGAATCGGCCTATATTCCGCTGGCCCACACCTCGGTGGACGGCCCCAGCCAATTGCCCTTGGCAGAGGTGTTGGCCAAACTCAAGCCCTGGTTGGAAAACCCGCAAGCCAAGAAACTGGGTCAACACATCAAATACGACCGCCATGTGCTGGCCAACCATGGCATTGAGGTGAAAGGTTATGCACACGACACGATGCTCGAAAGTTATGTGTTGGAAGTTCACAAACCCCACAGTCTGGCCAGTCTGGCCGAGCGTCACCTGGGCCGCAAAGGCCTGAGTTACGAGGACCTGTGCGGCAAAGGGGCCAAGCAAATTCCGTTCAGTCAGGTGCCGATTGAGCAGGCGGCCCGCTATGCCTGCGAAGACTCGGACCTGACCTTGCATGTGCATGAAGTGCTGTGGCCCCAGCTGCAAGCCAACCCTGCGCTGCGCCAGGTTTATGAGTTGGAAATTGAAAGCAGTGAAGCGCTTTATCGGATTGAGCGCAATGGCGTCTTGATCGATGGCCCCTGCTTGCAGCAACAAAGCCATGAATTGGGGCAGCGTCTGTTGCAACTCGAAACCCAGGCCTACGAGATCGCAGGCCAACCGTTCAACCTGAGCAGCCCCAAACAATTGGGTGAAATTTTCTTTGACAAACTGGGCCTGCCCGTCATCAAAAAAACCGCCACCGGTGCGCGCAGCACCGACGAAGAGGTGCTGGAAAAATTGGCCGAGGACTACCCCTTGCCTGCCAAGCTCCTGGCGTACCGCAGCCTGGCCAAGTTAAAGGGCACCTACACCGACAAACTGGCGCAAATGGCCTATCCCGGCGATGGCCGGGTGCACACCCATTACGCGCAGGCCGTGGCCGTCACCGGGCGCTTGTCCAGCAACGACCCCAACCTGCAAAACATCCCCATTCGCACGGCAGAAGGCCGCCGCGTGCGCGAAGCCTTTGTGGCGGCCCCCGGCCACCTGATTGCCAGCGCCGACTACTCGCAAATCGAGTTGCGCATCATGGCGCATTTGAGCGATGACCCGGCTTTGTTGCGGGCCTTCCATGAGGGCCTGGATGTGCACCGCGCCACGGCGGCCGAGGTGTTTGGGGTGGCGCTGGATCAGGTCAGCAGTGAGCAACGCCGCTATGCCAAGACCATCAACTTTGGCCTGATTTACGGCATGAGCGCCTTTGGCCTGGCCAAAAGTTTGGCCATCGACACCAAGGCCGCCGCAGCCTACATCGACCGCTATTTCCAACGTTACCCGGGCGTGCGCCACTACATGGAACAGACCCGGGCCAGCGCCAAGGCTTTGGGCTATGTGCAGACCGTGATGGGACGCAGGCTGTATTTGCCGGAAATCAATTCGCCCAATGGCCCCCGCCGCGCGGGTGCCGAGCGTGCCGCCATCAATGCGCCCATGCAAGGCACGGCGGCTGACCTCATCAAACTCAGCATGGTGGCGGTGCAGCGGGCTTTGGACGAGAAAAACCAGACCTTGGCCCTGCAAGAGCCCGCCAGCGCACCGCTCAAAATGATCATGCAGGTGCACGACGAATTGGTCTTTGAAGTGCCCGCCACGCAGGTGCCGTGGCTCAAGGAGACGGTGCCTGCCTTGATGGCTGGCGTCGCCGAATTGAAGGTGCCGCTGCTGGCGGAAATGGGCGTTGGCCCCAACTGGGAACAGGCGCACTGAGCATGAATTTGAGGGTTTTTTTAGAAATTATTTCAGCCACCTTGGCGGCAGGCGTCGGCAGTGTCTGGTTGGCAGCCTGGTTGATGGGCTTGACCGAGCGGGCCGCCGCTGCTTCCTCGACCAGGAGTCAAAACCTGCTCAGCTTGTCTGCCGGGGCCTTGTTGGCCACGGCTTTTTTGCACCTGTTGCCGGAAGCCTTTGAGGCAGGGCCTTCACCCAGTGGCTTGTTTGCCTGTCTGTTGGGGGGGCTGGTGTTCTTTTTCTTGCTCGACAAGGCCGAGTTGTGGCACCACGGGCATGAGCATGGTGAGCTTCAAGCCCACGCCCACGCTCATGCCCATGACCACCCACATGACCATCACCACGGCCCTCATCAAACCAGCGCGGCCCCAGGGGGCGGCGGTTGGGCGGTGTTGACCGGCGATAGCCTGCACGGCTTTGGCGATGGGGTTTTGATTGCTTCGGCCTTTTTGGCCAATGGCCGTTTGGGTTGGTTGGCCGCCCTGGCGGTGCTGGCCCATGAGGTGCCGCACCACATGGGCGATTTGGTGGTGCTGCGCCAAGCCAGCGCCTCACGCCGTTGGGCTTTGGTCAAAGTGTCCCTGGCGGGGGCCGTGACGGCCTTGGGGGGCAGTGTGGGGTATTTCTTGGTGGGTCACTTGGCGTCGAGTTTGCCCTATGTTTTGACCATTGCCAGCAGCAGTTTTGTCTATGTGGCTTTGGCGGATTTGGTGCCGCAGTTGCAAAAACCTTTGACAGCACGTGAGACCGCCATCCAGGTGAGCTGGTTGTTGGCTGGGCTGGTTTTGGTGACGCTGTTTTCCCTGGGCTAAGGGGCTCCCTGCTGTTCGATAATCAACCATGCTTTATCAAATCATTTCTTATGTTCTGGAAACGGCTGTGGCCGTTTTGGCTGGCGCTTGTTTGTTACGGGCCTATATGCAAGCTTGTCGGGCGCCCTTTAGCAACCCGATTGGCGAAATGGTGTTTGCCCTGACCAATGGGTTGGTTTTGCCTCTGCGCAAAATTTTCGGCAGCTCGGCCGGGTGGGGCGGCTTTGATTGGCCCAGCGTGTTGGCGGCCTACCTGATTGAGTTGGCCCAATATGTCTTGCTGTGGGCCCTGGCCGGCGGGTTTGGCCCCTTGGGGGAAATGCCTGGATTGGCCTTTTTTGCCTTGGGGCGTTTGGCCTTGTCGGGTCTGACCGGTTTGGTGATGTTCTATGTCATTTTGTCCTGGTTGAACCCCGCCAGTCAGGCTTATGGGCTGTTGTCGCGTTTGTGCGAACCTTTATTGAGTCCCGTGCGTCGGGTCTTGCCCCTGGTGGGCAGTCTGGATTTGTCGCCCCTGGTGGTCTTTGTCTTGCTGAACATTGCCGCCATGTTGTGGGCCAGTTTGCAAAACGCCATGTAAAAAAAAGGGGCCTAGGCCCCTTTTTTTTGAACTGACGTCAATTACTTGGCCAGTTTGAAGACCCAGACGCTGCCGCCTTGTTCAAGGAAGTTCACCTTGCTGGCCACATCGCCACCCCACAGTGGCACAGCGCCACCCCAACCGGAAACAACGGCGACGTATTGTTCGCCACCTTCGGTCCAGGTGACTGGAGGGGCCACCACGCCAGAGCCTGTTTGGAATTTCCAAACGATCTTGCCGGTCTTGGCATCGGCCGCTTGCAAATAGCCTTCTGGCGTGCCCCAGAACACCAAGTTGCCCGCCGTGGTCAGGACACCGCCCCACAAAGGCGCGTTGTTCTTTTGTTCCCACACGATTTTGCCGGTCTTGGGATCAACGGCGCGCAGGGCACCGATGTAATCCTCATTCAAAGGCTTGATGGTGAAGCCAGCGCCCAGGTAGG
>CAIUTG010000097.1 GCA_903902035.1 uncultured Curvibacter sp.
GACCGGCGGCAAAGTGATTGCTGAAGAAGTCGGCTTGTCGCTGGAAAAAGTGACCTTGGCTGACCTCGGCTCTGCTGCACGCATCGAAGTGGGCAAAGAAAACACCACCATCATCGACGGCGCCGGTGTGGCCGCTGACATCGAAGCCCGCGTGAAACAAATCCGCGTGCAAATCGAAGAAGCCACCTCCGACTACGACCGCGAAAAGCTGCAAGAGCGCGTGGCCAAGTTGGCTGGCGGTGTGGCCGTGATCAAGGTTGGCGCTGCCACCGAAGTCGAAATGAAGGAAAAGAAGGCCCGCGTCGAAGACGCCCTGCACGCCACCCGCGCTGCAGTGGAAGAAGGCATTGTGGCCGGTGGTGGCGTGGCGCTGCTGCGTGCCAAGCAAGCCGTGGGCGACATCAAGGGCGACAACGCTGACCAAGACGCTGGCATCAAGCTGGTGATGAAGGCCATCGAATCGCCCCTGCGCGAAATCGTTTTCAACGCCGGTGGCGAGCCTTCAGTGGTCGTTAACGCGGTGTTGAACGGCAAGGGCAACTACGGCTTCAACGCCGCCAACGACACCTATGGCGACATGATCGAAATGGGTATCCTGGACCCCACCAAGGTGACCCGCACCGCCTTGCAAAACGCCGCTTCTGTGGCTTCCTTGTTGCTGACGACCGAAGCCATGGTCGCCGAAGCACCGAAGGAAGAATCCGCTGGCGGCGGCATGCCTGGTGGCATGGGCGGCATGGGTGGTATGGGCGACATGGGCATGTAATCTGCCCCTGAGCCTAAACACCTCAAGCAAAAAGCCACCTCCGGGTGGCTTTTTTTATGGCTTGGAAGCTCAGGGCTTTAAATGACGCCCAGCCCTTTTAGGCGGGCCAATTCATCGGGCGGCAGCGCCAGCCGTTCAGCGAGAACCGCCTCGGTGTGCTCGCCCAGCATCGGCGGGGCCAGGCGCACGGGCAGGCGTTCGCCATCGATGCGGTACGGCGGGGCCATGACATGGGTTTTGCCGCCTTTGGCAAAAGGGTGGGCTTGTTCGGTCACCAAGCCGCCTTGCTCGGCCCGCGCCGATTGCAAGGCCTCCAGCACCCCCAACACCTCACCACAGGGGATTTGCGCGGCCTTCATGCGCGCCAGCAAGAGGCTGCGCGAGCGCGCTTTGATTTCTTTGAGCAACTCGGGCACCAGGGTTTCGCGGTGTTGGAGTCGGCTTAAATTGGTTTTGAGTTCAGGCGCATCGGCCAGGTCAGGCCGCTCAATCACGTCGCGGCAAAACCGCTCGAATTGGCTGTTGTTGCCCACGGCAATCACCATCGGGCCATCGGCGGCCTGGAACACCCCATAGGGCACGATGGTCGGGTGTTCGTTGCCGTAGCGCAGCGGCTCTTGCTGGTGCAGCAACGCCTCCAAGCCGACGTAGGTGGTCATCAGCAAACCCGTGTCAAACAAGGCCATCTCAATGTGGCGTCCTTTGAATTCGGAAGGTTGCTGAATGGCTTGAGCGGCTTGTCGCGCCCGCTCACGCTCGAACAGCGCCGCCAAAATGGCTTGGCTCGCGTACAGGCCTGTGAACATGTCCACGGCGGCCACGCCAAACTTCAAAGGGGCTTGCGTGAGTTCACCATTCAAGGACATCAGGCCCGCCTCGCCTTGCACCACAATGTCGTAGCCGGGGCGTGCGGCTTCGGGGCCGCTGCGGTTGTAGCCTGAAATGGAGCAGTAAATCAGCTCGGGCTGCAGGGCCTGCAAATCGGCAAAGCCCAGGCCCATTTTGTCAACGCCGCCGAACTTGAAATTTTGCAGCACCACATCGCTTTGCCGGGCCAATTCGCGCACGATCTGCTGGCCTTCGGGGGTTTGCAAATCGACGGTGACCGAGCGTTTGTTGCGGTTGGCGCTGGCGTAGTAAGCGGTTTCGGTTTTACCAATTTTGACGCCCCAATCGCGGGTGTCGTCCCCCCGTTTGGGGTGCTCAATCTTGATGACGTCAGCGCCCAGGTCGCCCAGCGCTTGCGCGCACATGGGGCCGGCCAGAACCCGGGAAAGGTCCAGCACCCGCACGCCCGCCAGGGGCAAAGACGCGCCCACGCCGCTGCCGCTCAATCGGTCGTCTCTTCAGGCCAATCGCGGATGTAGGCCTTGAGCATTTTGTTCTCAAAGTTTTGGGCGTCGACCACGGCCTTGGCCACGTCGTAAAAACTGATGACCCCCATCAGCATCTGCTGATCCATGACGGGCACATAACGGGCATGCCGCTCCAACATCAAACGACGCACTTCGTCCAGCTCGGTGGCGGGCTCACAGGTCTGCGGCTGGCTGTCCATGGCGCTGCCAATGGTGGCCTGCCCGACCGAGCCGCCATTTTTGACCACGGCGCGAATCACCTCACGAAAGGTCAGCATGCCTGCCAATTCACCGCGCGACATGATGACCAAGGAACCGAGGTCCTTTTCTGCCATGAATTCTGCCGCTTTGGAGAGCAGATCTTCCGGGGTCATGGTGTAAAGCGTACCGCCTTTGACTCGAAGAATGTCACTGACTTGCATGAAGGTCTCCTGTGCGCCAAAAAGCGCCTGTTAGGAGACGAAATATAGCCCACAATGGGCGCGTTTTGCCACCCTTGATTCAGAGGAATTCAGCATGCCCGGTTACTCCGACCCTGGTTTTGACACCCTGGCCCTGCACGCGGGGGCCAGCCCCGACCCGGCCACGGGCGCTCGCGCCACACCGATTCACCTGAGCACTTCGTTTGTTTTTGAGTCCAGCGACCACGCGGCAGCGCTGTTCAACCTGGAACGCTCGGGCCATGTGTATTCGCGCATTTCCAACCCCACCAACGCGGTGTTGGAGCAACGCGTTGCCGCGCTGGAAGGCGGCATCGGGGCCATTGCCACGGCCAGTGGTCAGGCCGCGCTACACCTGAGCATTGCCACCTTGATGGGTGCAGGTTCGCACATGGTGGCCTCCACCGCCTTGTATGGGGGCTCGCAAAACCTCTTGCACTACACCCTGCGGCGCTTTGGCATCGAAACCACCTTCGTGAAGCCCGGCGACATCGACGGTTGGCGCGCCGCCGTGCGGCCCAACACCAAGCTGTTTTTTGGCGAGACGGTGGGCAACCCCGGCCTGGAGGTGTTGGACATTCCCACGGTCGCCGCCATCGCCCATGAAAACGGCGTGCCGTTGTTGGTGGACTCGACCCTGACCTCGCCCTACCTGATTCAACCGCTGGCCTTGGGGGCCGATCTGGTCTACCACTCGGCCACCAAATTTTTATCGGGCCACGGCACCGTGATTGGTGGCGTGGTGGTGGACGGCGGCAGTTTTGACTGGGAAGGCCCCGCCACCCAGGGGCGCTTTGCCGAGCTGACCCAGGGCTACGACGGCTTTCACCACATGGTGTTCAATGAAGAATCCAGCGTCGGGGCCTTCTTGCTGCGGGCGCGACGCGAGGGGCTGCGCGACTTTGGCGCTTGCATGAGCCCGCACACGGCCTGGCTGATTTTGCAGGGCATTGAAACCCTGCCCCTGCGCATGGAGCGCCACATGAGCAACACCGAAAAGGTGGTGCATTTCTTGGCCGAGCACCCCTTTGTGGCGCGCGTGGGGCATCCCCTTTTGAGCAGCCACCCCAGCCATGAACTGGCTCAAAAGGTGCTGCGCTTTGGCCCGCGCGGGGCCGGCTCGGTGTTCAGTTTTGACCTCAAGGGCAGCCGCGAGCAAGGCAAAAAATTCATCGAAACCCTGAAATTGTTCAGCCACCTGGCGAATGTGGGCGACTGCCGCTCTTTGGTCATCCACCCGGCCAGCACCACCCACTTCCGCATGGACGATGCGGCCCTGCAAAACGCGGGCATCGGGGCGGGCACCATCCGTTTGTCGATTGGACTGGAAGACCCGGCCGACCTGATCGACGACTTGAAGCGGGCTTTGAAAGCCGCTGAAAAATCAGCTTAAGCCCCGGCTCCCCAACACCTTCAGGACGAAAAGACACCATGTTTTTACAAGTCAACGGCGCCACCACCTATGCCTACACCGGGGGCAAAGCCTTCAACCCCGAGCAACCCACCGTGCTGTTTTTGCACGGGGTCTTGAACGACCACAGTGTTTGGATTTTGCAAAGCCGCTACCTCGCCCACCACGGCTGGAATGTGCTGGCCCTGGACTTGCCGGGCCACTGCCGCAGCCAAGGCGAGGCCCCTGCCACGGTCGAAGCCGCCGCCGAGTTTGTGTTGGGGGTCATGAACGCACTCCAGCCCCTGGGGGTTGAAAAAGTCGCCTTGGTCGGTCACAGCTGGGGCTCGCTGTATGGATTGGAAGCCGCCAGCCGCGAGCCCGAACGCGTCAGCCATTTGGCGCTGATTGGCACGGCCTACCCGATGAAGGTTTCGCCCGCCTTGTTGGAAGCCTCGCTGAACCAGCCCGAGCAAGCCATTCAAATGATCAATGTTTTCATGCGCAGCACCTTGTGTTCGCCCAATTCGGCGTTGGGGCCAGGCACCTGGGTGTTTGGCAGCAGCGTGGCCCTGGGCCGCAAGGTCTTGCGCAGCAACCCAAATGCCAATGTGTTCCACCGGGGCTTTAGCGCCTGCAACGACTACAGCCACGGCCTGGAAGCCATGGCCCAGGTGACGGCTCCGGTCTTGTTCATTTTGGGTGACCGCGATCAAATGACGCCCCCCAAAGGCGCCGCCTCGCTGGTCATGGCCGCACAAAACCGCCCGCAAGGGCAGGCCCGCACCCAAGTCATCCGCCTGCCCGTGGGCCACCACCAAATGACCGAGGCCCCTGAGGGCACCTTATCGGCTTTGCGGGATTTTCTCGCCAAACCTTGAGGTCTCAGGGCCGTTCTCTGGCGACAAGGCCTGCGCCAAAGTGGTTTGCGCCTGTTCCCAGCGGGCCAAATGCCAGACCGCAGCCAACGCCCCTTCGGGCTTGAACAGCAGGGCTCGAATCAAGGGCGCCAAAAGCACTTGAGCGGGGTCAATCAGGATCACCCAGCGGGGTTCCCGGTGGCGCTCACCGCCCACCATGTCGTCGGCCTCGTCCAAGGGCGCCACCCAATCGAGCTGGCGCAAACACTCGGTCACTTTGTCCAACTGGCCCAGACCCAAGCCAAAGTGGGCCGTTAATTCATTGCTGGTCAGGCCTTTTTGCGGCGTCTTGCGGGCCGCTTGCAAGGCCCGCAAAAGCTCCAAGGCCAACTCCAGCCGCCAGGCCTCTGATTGCAGTCGGTGTTTTTCCGGTTGCAGCAAAAAGGGCAAATAGGCCGCCAACTCGGCCCCGAGCAGCACCACCATCCACGCCACATAAATCCAGATCAACAAAATAGGCACTGCCGCAAAAGCCCCATAAATCAACGAATAGGTTGGCACTTTGAGCAGGTAATAGCCCAAGCACTTCTTGGCCAATTCCAGACCGAGGCCCACAAAAATGCCGCCCGCCCAAGCGTCCCGCCAACGCACATAGGTATTGGGCACATACCTGAACAAGCAGGCCATGCCCCCCGACAACAACAAAATGGTCAAAGGGTCCAACCACCATTGAGCGCTGCCCCGGGTGCTTGAGCCGTTTGACATGCTCAAACCCAAGGCCTCGCCCCAGCCTTTGGTCCAACCCAGCACCGAGCTGGTGGCCAACAAAGAAACGGCCAGCAACAAAGGCCCCAAGGTCAGAACCGCCCAATAAATGACCACCCGCTGGCCCCAACTGCGCGCGTGCTGCACACGCCAAATGGCATTCAGGGTCCGGTCAATGGTCAGGACCAAACTCAGCACCGTGAAGGTGAAGGCCGAAAAACCCGCCAGGCCCAGACTGCTGGCTTTGGCGGAGAACTGCGAAATGGCCGTCATCACCGGCTTGGAAATCGACTCGGGCACCAGGCTCACCAGCAACCAGTGTTGCAAGGTGGCTTCCACCTGCGAAAACACAGGAAAGGCGGTGAACAAAGCCAGGGCCACCGTCACCAAAGGCACCAGGGCCAAAATGGTGGTGAAGGTCAAGCTGCTGGCCGTCAGACCCAAGCGGTCTTCCTGGAAACGCTCGTTCAAACTGCGCAGGACGCTGCGCCACGGCGTATTTTTAAATGAAGAATCAGACATGGCCGGTATGATGCCACTGCTATGACCCTCCCCCTCGATCCTCAACAGTCGGTGATTTGGAGCCGACGTTTGGCCGTGACCAGCCTGATCGGCCTGGTGGTGCTGAGTCTGGCCTGGGAATTGGCGCTGGCCCCCCTGCGTCCGGGGGGGTCCTGGCTGGCGCTCAAGGCCCTGCCACTTTGCTTGCCACTGGCGGGCCTGCTCAAAAACCGCATGTACACCTACCGCTGGGTCAGTCTGGTGGTGTGGCTTTATTTCATCGAGGGTGTGGTCCGTGCTTATGGCGACCCCTGGCCCAGCAAGGCCCTGGCCGGGATTGAAATATTTTTGTGCCTGACTCTGTTTGTGGCAGCGGCCCTGCATGTCCGGTTGCGGCTGTACCACGCCCAGAACGCCTAGGCCCATGGATTTCAACCCGCTTCTCAACACCCTGCGGGCAGAACTGGGCCCCAGCCAGGTCTTGACCTCAGACAATGGCCTTGACCTGCAGGCCTACGAGCAGGATTGGCGTGGCCGGGCCCGAGGCCGAGCCCTGGCCGTGGTCCGACCCGGCAGCGCTTTGGAAGTGGCGGCGGTGGTGAAGGCCTGCGCCGCTGCGGGCGTGAGCCTCGTGCCGCAGGGGGGCAATACCGGGCTGGCCCTGGGCAGCGTGCCCGACGACAGCGGCCAACAGATTGTGCTGAGCTTGCGTCGGCTCCAGGCCATCCGCCAGCTGGACACCGCCAACCTGACCCTGACCGCTGAGGCCGGTTGCGTGCTGCAAGACGTTCAGGCTGCGGCCACCGCATCGGGCTGCCTCTTTCCTTTGTCGCTGGCCTCGGAGGGCAGTTGCACCTTGGGCGGCAACCTCGCCACCAACGCAGGCGGCACCCAAGTGCTGCGCTATGGCAATGCGCGCGAACTGTGCCTGGGCTTGGAGGTCGTCACCGCCGCAGGCGAGATCTGGCAGGACCTGAACGGTCTGCGCAAGGACAACACGGGCTACGACTTGCGGGATTTGTTCATTGGCAGCGAAGGCACGCTGGGCATCATCACCGCCGCCACGCTGAAGCTTTTTCCCCAACCAGCGGCCACCTTGACGGCTTGGGCCACCGTGCCCTCGATGCAAGCCGCCGTGGCTTTGTTGGGCCAGGCGCACCAGACCCTGGGTCCTGCCCTCACCGGCTTCGAGGTCATGGGCGAGTTTGCTTTGCGCCTGGTGGCCAAGCACCTGCCACAGCTGCTGGTGCCTTTCCTGCAGACGCACCTGTTAGGCCCCACGGGACCCGGGCAAAAAATGGCCCCCTACGCGGTGCTGCTCGAAGCCTCGGACAGCGAATCCCTGACCCATGCCCAAACCCGTTTTGAGGCCCTCCTGGGCCAAGCCATCGCCCAGGGCGGGGTGCACGACGCCGTGGTGGCGCAATCGTTGGCACAAGCCCAAAACCTCTGGCAGGTGCGCGAAAACATTTCCTGGGCCCAAGCCCAAGAAGGGCTGAACATCAAGCACGACATCAGCGTGCCGGTGTCCCAAATTCCGGCCTTCGTGGCCGCTACCGACGCCTTGTTGGCAGACCAAGTGCCCGGGGTCCGGCTGGTCTGCTTTGGTCATTTGGGCGATGGCAATTTGCACTACAACGTGCAGGCCCCGCCGGGGATGGAGCCTGCCAGCTTTTTGCGTGAATGGGAGCCCGCCATCAATGCCCTGGTCTATGCACAGGTGAGCCGCTTCGGCGGCTCGATCTCCGCCGAGCACGGCATTGGCTCGCTGAAAGTGGCGGCCCTGGAACAGCACAAATCGCCCGTGGCTTTGGCGCTCATGCGCCGCCTCAAAACCGCGCTCGACCCCGCCAACACCCTCAACCCAGGCCGCATCCTGAGGCCTTAAAATTCCGCGCTGGCCACCCCAACTTCTTTCTCCATGACCACAGCCCCCACCCCGCCCCATGCAGGCCCAGTCGAGCGCCCCGTGCGCTCGCAATACGAAGATTTCATGCGCCATGTGGCCGAGCACGGGGTGCAAAAATCCGACCGCACGGGCACCGGCACCACCAGCGTGTTTGGCTACCAGATGCGATTCAATTTGAAGGAAGGCTTTCCACTGGTCACCACCAAAAAAGTGCACCTGCGCTCGATCATTCAAGAATTGCTGTGGTTTTTAACGGGTTCCAGCAACAACAACTGGCTGAAAGAACGCAATGTGAGCATTTGGGACGAGTGGGCGCGCGAAGACGGCGATTTGGGGCCCGTCTATGGCGTTCAGTGGCGCAGTTGGCCCACGCCCGATGGCGGGCACATTGACCAAATTGCCGAAGTCATCCAGACGCTCAAAACCAACCCGGATTCGCGCCGCATCATTGTGAGCGCCTGGAATGTGGCCGAGCTGCACAAAATGGCCCTGATGCCTTGCCACGCCTTCTTCCAGTTTTATGTGGCACCGGCCCAAGAAAAGGGCGCACGGGGCCAATTGTCCTGCCAGCTTTACCAGCGCAGCGCCGATATTTTTCTGGGGGTCCCCTTCAACATCGCCAGCTATGCCCTGCTCACCCACATGGTGGCCCAGCAGTGCGATTTGGACGTGGGCGATTTCATCTGGACCGGCGGCGACTGCCACCTCTACAGCAACCACGCTGAACAGGTCAAAACCCAACTGGCGCGCGCCCCCTTTGCTTACCCCACCCTGCACATCAAGCGCCGCCCCGCCTCGCTTTTTGACTACCAGTATGAAGACTTTGAGGTGCTCGACTACCAATGCCATCCGGCCATTTCAGCGCCGGTCGCGGTTTGATATTTCCAGCATCCCGATGGCCACTTACCCCAATTTGAACCTCATTCTGGCCCGTGCACGCAACGGCGTGATCGGCCTTGACAACCGCCTGCCCTGGCATTTGCCAGAAGACCTGGCCCACTTCAAACGCACCACCCTGGGCTGCCCTGTCATCATGGGCCGCTTGACCTGGGAGTCCTTGCCGCCCGCTTTTCGCCCCCTGCCTGGGCGGCAAAACCTGGTGTTGACCCGCCAGGCAGATTGGCGGGCCGAAGGTGCCACCACCGCCCCCTCTTTGACCGAGGCCATGCGCCAATTGCCCGCAGACCAACCGGTCTGGGTGATTGGCGGCGCAGCGGTCTATGCCCATGCCTTGCCCATGGCGGCGCGAGCCGTGGTCACTGAAATTGACCAGGACTTTGCCGGCGATGCCTACGCCCCAGCCCTCGGCCCGGCCTGGCGCGAAGTGGCGCGGGAACCCCATGTCAGCGCCAAGGGGCTTGGCTACAGTTTTGTCACCTACGAACAAATTTAGGAGTTATTTATGTCCAGTGATGG
The DNA here is from genome assembly GCA_903902035.1 of uncultured Curvibacter sp. Taxonomy (GTDB): domain Bacteria; phylum Pseudomonadota; class Gammaproteobacteria; order Burkholderiales; family Burkholderiaceae_C; genus Curvibacter. The sequence continues at coordinate 9,403 of CAIUTG010000097.1, forward strand.
ATTTCATGTCCACGGCCCTCATGACCATGCTGTGGAGCACGCAGTAGAGCATGCCAACCACGCTGACCACGGCGACAGCATGACCAACCAAATCGCCATGTTCACCGCCGTGCTGGCGACCGTGGGGGCTTTGTTTTCCTACATGGGGGGATTGACGCAAGCCAACTCCACCATTGCCAAAAACGACGCTGCCATTCAAAAAACCGCCGCCTCCGACCAATGGAATTTTTACCAGTCCAAAAGCACCAAACAAGCCTTGGCCGAATTGGCGCGTGACCTGGCCCCTGCCGACAAAAAAGAGACCTATCAAGCCAAGGTCGAGCGCTACGAAAAAGAGAAAAACGAGATCAAAGCCAAGGCCGAAGCCTTGGAAGCCAAGTCAGAGCAATTTGAAGAGCAGTCAGAAGCCGATATGCACCAACACCACCGCTGGGCGCAGGCCACCACGGTGTTGCAAGTGGCCATTGCTTTGGCCGCCATTGCCTTGCTGACGCGCAAACGGTGGCTCGAATACGCCATGTTTGGCACCGCAGGCCTGGGAGTCGTGGTGGGCGTGGCCGCGCTGATGCACCTTTAACCAGGTTGGGGCTGTTTTTGCGCCCACCACCACAGGGCCACACCAGCCAAGACCATGGGCACACACAGCCATTGGCCCATGCTCATGCCCAGGGACAAGAGGCCTAAAAACGAATCGGGTTCCCGGAAAAACTCGGCGGTGAAGCGCATCACGCCGTAGCCCACCAAAAAAGCCCCTGACACCTCACCCAAGCGTCGGGGCTTGCGGGCGTACAGCCAGAGCAAGACAAACAACAAACAGCCTTCCAACAAGAACTGGTAAATCTGCGAAGGGTGGCGCGGCAGCAGGGAGCCGCTTTGCGGAAAAACCATGCCCCAAGGCAAATCCGGGGGGCTGAAGCGGCCCCACAACTCGCCGTTGATGAAGTTCCCCACGCGCCCGCTGGCCAGGCCCAGGGGCACGCAAGGCGCAACCAGATCGGTCACCTCCAGCCATGATTTGCCGCGCACCTTGGCATAGGCAGCCAAGGCCACAATCACCCCGATCAAGCCGCCATGAAAACTCATGCCCCCATGCCACACCTGAAAAATCTCCAAGGGATTGGCGGCGTAAAACTCGGGCTTGTAAAACAGGCAGTACCCCAGCCGCCCGCCCAAGACCACCCCCAAGACGCCGTAAAACAGCAGATCTTCCAGGTCTTTTCGGCTCCAGGCCTGATCGCCCACCATCGAAGCGTAGGGCTGATGGTGCAAGCGGCGCAGGCCCAGCAACATGAACAGTGCAAAAGCCGCCAAATACGTCAGGCCATACCAATGAATGGCGAAAGGCCCCAGTTGGAGGGCCACCGGATCAAGGTGCGGGTACATGAGCATGCCCGCATTTTGCCGCCAAATCCCACCCACCCCAAAAGGAGGGCGGGTGGAGAAACGCGATAATGACAGGCTGAAATTCATTCTCTGAGATGCACCATGGAAACCAAACCGATTCAAATCAACCGTCGTTCGGCCAACATCACTGAAGGCAAGTCGCGCGCTCCCAACCGCTCCATGTACTACGCCATGGGCTACGAGGAGAGTGATTTCAAGAAACCCATGGTCGGCGTGGCCAATGGCCACAGCACCATCACCCCCTGCAACTCGGGCCTGCAAAAGCTGGCCGATGCCGCGATTGCGGGCATCGAAGAAGCGGGCGGCAATGCCCAGGTGTTCGGCACGCCCACCATTTCTGACGGCATGGCCATGGGCACCGAGGGCATGAAGTACAGCCTGGTCAGCCGCGAGGTGATTTCGGACTGCATCGAAACCTGTGTGCAAGGCCAATGGATGGACGGCGTGCTGGTGGTGGGCGGCTGCGACAAGAACATGCCCGGCGGCCTGATGGGCATGCTGCGCGCCAATGTGCCCGCCATTTATGTGTACGGCGGCACCATTCTGCCGGGCCGCTACCAGGGCAAAGACCTGAACATCGTGAGCGTGTTCGAGGCCGTCGGCGAAAACGCGGCGGGCAAACTGAGCGACTTTGACTTGCTCGAAATCGAAAAACGCGCCATCCCCGGCACCGGCTCCTGCGGCGGCATGTACACCGCCAACACCATGAGCTCGGCCTTCGAGGCCCTGGGCATCTCGCTGCCCTACTCCTCGACCATGGCGAACCCGCACGACGAAAAAGCCAACTCGGCCAAGGAGTCGGCCAAGGTGTTGATAGAGGCGATCAAAAAAGACATTCGACCCCGCGACATCGTGACCCGCCAATCGATCGAGAACGCCGTGGCCGTCATCATGGCCACCGGCGGCTCGACCAATGCCGTGCTGCACTTCCTGGCCATCGCCCACGCGGCGGGCGTGGAATGGACCATCGACGACTTCGAGCGCGTGCGCCAGAAGACCCCGGTGCTGTGCGATTTGAAGCCCAGCGGCAAGTACCTGGCCGTCGATCTGCACAACGCCGGCGGCATTCCTCAAGTGATGAAAATTTTGCTGAAGGCGGGCTTGTTGCACGGCGACTGCCTGACCATCTCGGGCCAGACCATGGCCGAAGTGCTGGCCGACGTGCCCGACCAACCCCGTGCCGACCAGGACGTGATTCGCCCCATCGACAAGCCGATGTATGCCCAAGGCCACTTGGCCATTCTCAAGGGCAACCTCAGCCCGGAAGGCGCCGTCGCCAAAATCACCGGCTTGAAGAACCCCGTCATCACCGGCCCCGCCCGCGTGTTTGACGACGAGCAATCTGCCTTGAAGGCCATTCTGGACGGCAAGATCGTCGCGGGTGACGTCATGGTGTTGCGCTACCTCGGCCCCAAAGGCGGCCCGGGCATGCCCGAAATGCTGGCCCCGACTGGGGCCTTGATTGGTGCGGGCTTGGGTGAAAGCGTGGGCCTGATCACCGACGGCCGCTTCTCGGGTGGCACCTGGGGCATGGTGGTCGGCCACGTGGCGCCCGAAGCCGCCGCGGGCGGCACCATTGCCTTCGTCAAGGAAGGCGACAGCATCACCATCGACGCGCACCAGCTGATTTTGCAACTGAACGTGCCCGAGGCCGAGTTGGCCCAGCGCCGCGAAGGCTGGACCGCCCCGGCACCGCGCTACACGCGCGGCGTGCAGGCCAAGTTCGCCTTCAACGCTTCCAGCGCCAGCCAGGGTGCGGTGCTGGATTTGTATTGATCAATGATCGGTTTCTAAATAGCTGGGTTTCTTGGGCAAGCGCAAGCTGACCAAGAAAGCCACGCCCATCATGACGGTGACATAGCCGTAGAAGGCGGACTCCATGCCTTCGTTTTTCAGGGCCAAGGCCACGTATTCGGCCGAGCCACCGAACAAGGCATTGCCCACGGCATAGGCCAAGCCAACGCCCAGCGCCCGCACCTCGATGGGGAACATTTCGGCCTTCACAATGCCGCTGATCGAGGTGTAAAAGCTCACCACGGCCAGCGCCAAAATGATCAACGCCAAAGCGGCCAGGGGCTGTGTCTCGATTTGCAGCAGGGTCATGATGGGCCACACGGTCAACAAACCCAAACCACTGAAACACAGCATGCTGTTGCGTCGCCCAATGCGGTCTGACAACGCGCCAAACAAGGGCTGCATGATCATGTAAACAAAGAGCGCCACCAGCATGATGTTGCTGGCCACCTTGACCGGCATGTGCACGGTGTTGACCAGAAATTTTTGCATGTAGGTGGTGAAGGTGTAAAAAATCAGCGAACCGCCTGCGGTGTAGCCCAGCACAGTGAAAAAAGCCGCTTTGTGATACTTGAACAAGTGGCGCAACGTGCCAGCGCCTTCTTTGGAGCGGGCCTGGGTGTCCGCGGTTTCAGAGAGCGTGCGGCGCAAGAACAAAGCCACCACGGCCGTCACGGCCCCCACCACAAAAGGAATGCGCCAACCCCAAGCGCGCAACTCGGCGTCGCTCAAGAACTGCTGCAAGATCACCACCGTTGCCACCGCCAGCAGCTGACCGCCAATCAAGGTCACATACTGAAACGAGGAAAAAAAGCCGCGTTGCCCCCGCAAGGCCACCTCACTCATGTAGGTGGCGGTGGTGCCATATTCGCCCCCCACCGACAGGCCCTGCAGCAAGCGGGCTGCCAGCAAAATGGCGGGCGCCCAAGCGCCAATGTCCGCATAGGTAGGCGTCATGGCGATCAACAGGGAGCCCACGCACATCATGCTGACCGACAACACCAAAGAGGCCTTGCGGCCCTGTCGGTCGGCCAGACGACCGAACAACCAACCGCCAATCGGGCGCATCAAAAAGCCCGCAGCAAACACGCCGGCGGTGTTCATCAGTTGGGCTGTGGCGTCCGATTTGGGAAAAAAGGCCGGCGCAAAGTAAATGGCGCAGAAGGAGTAAATGTAAAAATCAAACCATTCGACCAGGTTGCCGGAGCTGGCGGCCACGATGGCAAAAATGCGCGCGCGCTTTTCAGCTGCGGTGTAGATTGTGTTTGTCATGGCGCGATTCTAGGCATGCCAATGGACCCTGGCCCCTGTGGAAACCCCTCACCTTGCCGCAAACTGACGGCTATTTTTAAGGGTAATTGCCTCGGCAACTGCTGGGCAGGTATTGCGAATCAATGGTCGTGGCCCCGGCATAGGTTTGACCGCTTTGCGAGCCACAAACCCAGCCGACGATGGTTTGCCCACCGTCGGTGGCCCCATTTAATGCCCGAACAGCCCCATCCACATTCACCAAAGGGGTGAGGGTCAACAGGTTGCGGTTGGGCCCCAGCGCCGACAGGTTGTCAACATTCACCGTCACGCTCACCAAGCCAA
>CAIUTG010000098.1 GCA_903902035.1 uncultured Curvibacter sp.
CAACGCCTGCCCGGCGGGCGATTTGCCGGCGGTGTATGGCCTTGGGCGCTGAGGTCCCGGCCCGGCCTCAGTGCAGGGCTGGGGTCGCGGTCAATGCGCCCACGGCGGCATGGCCCATGGCGGCACCAAAGCGCTTGGCCAGACGTTCGGCCACGTTTTCGCGCTGGGTGTAGTCCACCAAGGTGTCCGCCTTGACGATTTCGCGCGCCACATAATCGACACTGCCCAAACCATCCACCAGGCCCAGGTTGACGGCCTGCGCGCCGTTCCAAAACAAACCGCTGAACATGTCTGGCGTTTCTTTCAAGCGCTCCCCACGGCCATTTTTGACCGCCAGGATAAATTGCTGATGGATTTGGTCGAGCATGGCCTGCGCATAGGCTTTTTGTGCCTCGGACTCTGGGCTGAAGGGGTCCAGCATGCCTTTGTTGGCGCCCGCCGTCAGCAAACGACGCTGTACGCCCAACTTGTCCATCAAACCGGTGAAACCAAAGCCGTCCATGAGCACCCCAATGCTGCCCACGATGCTGGCCTTGTCGGCATAAATCTGGTTGGTGGCCGAGGCGATGTAGTAGGCCGCCGAGGCGCACTCTTCTTCGCACACGGCATAAATGGGCTTGTCGTGTTTCTTTTTGAGTCGCACGATCTCGTCATAAATCATCCCCGCCTGCACCGGGCTGCCGCCGGGCGAGTTGATTTGCAACACCACCGCCTTGGCCTCTTCGGCTTCAAACGCACTGTGCAAGGCACTCAGGATGGCGTCGGCACTGGCGTCAGCGCCAGCGGCAATTTCGCCCTTGATTTCCACCACGGCGGTGTGCGGCCCATTGATGTCCATCGAAGGATCGGCCTTGTGAAAGCCCAGCCAAAGCAAGACCACAAACACCAACAGCCAAGCCAGCCGCAAGCCGTTGCGCCAACGGCGTGCGCTGCGTTGCTCGGCCAAGGTCGACAAGACCAGCTTTTCCAAGACGTCACGCTCCCAGCGTGCACCAGGGGCAGGGACCGCCAACAAGGGGTCGTTCTGGGGATCAGGATTTGATGGGTTGTCCATGACTCAAATATAGGTGAAATTAATTAAAACGCCAGGGGCTGCAAGTTGTAGGCAGTATGCCAGTGGACCACGCCCGCCTTTTCCGACAGCTCAATTTTGACCAGGCCACCACGACAGGGGCCGCCCATGCAGTCCCCGGTGTCGGGCGCATAGACCGCGCCATGGGTGGCACACAACAACCACTGGCCGGTGTCGTCAAAGAAACGGTCGGGCTGGAAATCCATCTCCATGGCCACATGGGTACACCGATTCAAAAACGCATGGGGTCGGCCCTCAAACCGGATGGCAAAGGCACGACAGGTTTGCCCCGCGTAGGTCACATCGAAGGGCACGGCCAGCCCACCTTCGACCAAATCCTGGCTGTTGCACAAAGGCTGGGGGGTGCCGTTGTCTTCAGCCATTTTGCAGCAACCAGGTCTGTAAATCGCTCACCGAGTGAGCAATGTGCCGGGGCTGGAGGACATGAAAGGCATCGGGCTCGTGGGCACCATAACTCACCCCCACGCTGGCACAGCCTGCATTCAAGGCCATCTGCAAATCATGGGTGGTGTCGCCAATCATCAGGGTCCGCTCAGGAGGGACGTCAAATTGCGCCATCAATTCATGCAACATGGTGGGGTCGGGCTTGCCCGCTGTTTCGTCGGCGGTGCGCGAAGCCGCAAAAACACCTTTCAATTCACTGTGCTGCAAGGCCTCGTCCAGGCCCCGCCGACTCTTGCCAGTGGCCACGGTCACGATGTGCTCGCGCTCGTTCAAGGCAGCCAACAAGGGCAAGACCCCCTCAAACAAGACGATGTCGTTTTGATGCTGGCGGTAATGAAATTGATAACGCCGCCCCAATTCGGGGTATTTTTCGGGCGGCACATCGGGCGCGGCATGCGCCAGCGCCTGCATCAAACCCAGTCCGATCACATAGGACGCCGCCTGGGCGCTGGGGCGCTGCCCCCCCACATCCACCACCGCCGCCTGAATGCAGCGCACGATGATGCCGGTGGAGTCAAACAAGGTGCCATCCCAATCAAAAGCGATCAGATCAAAAGCCCGTGTCGGGGCCTTTCTCACAGCAGGGGCAGCGGGGATAAAAGACAGGTTCATCAAGTTCAGCCCAAATGGCTTGGAGTGGCAGGGTTTAATTTTCCAACAAATTCACGCAGTTCGGCTGGCATCGCCAGCTCCAGGGCGATGCGCTCACCGCTGGCAGGGTGATCAAACTGTAAACGCCAGGCGTGCAAAAACATGCGCTTCAGGCCCCATTTTTGCAGCCGTTTGTTCAGTTCAAAGTCCCCGTATTTGTCGTCCCCGGCAATCGGCCCGCCCTGGGAAGCCAAATGCACCCGAATTTGGTGGGTGCGCCCGGTTTTGATGGTCACCTCCAGCAGGGTCAAGGCGGGGAGACCGCCCGCCACGGTGGGGGCAAATTTTTTCTGAACCTTGACCAAGGTCACCGACTTCATGCCATCGGGGTCCTCCTTGGGCACCACCTTGACCCGTCGCTCACCGTCGGGCAAAAGGTATTTGTGCAAGGGCAAATCAATGACTTTTTTATTCTCAGGCCAAAACGGACCCGAGGCCTGGCCCGGTCCCATGCTGACCAGGGCCAGATAGGTTTTGCCGGTGGCACGGTCGCGGAACTGGTCTTGCAGGGCATTCAAGGCCGAGCGTTTCTTGGCAATCAACAAGATGCCCGAGGTTTCGCGGTCCAGCCGGTGGACCAACTCCAAATAACGCGCCTGGGGTCGGGCTTTGCGCAGCTGCTCAATCACGCCAAAGCTCACGCCACTGCCACCATGCACCGCCACCCCGGCGGGTTTGGCCAGGGCCAGCAGGTGTTCGTCTTCAAACAACACCTCAAAATCACGCGCAGGGGCCAAACTCGCCAAAGCTTCTGGCGGCCTGTCGGCCATGCGCACCGGGGGCAAACGCACCAGATCGCCGGCACTGACCCGCGTGTCGGCCGCAGCCCGCCCCTTGTTGACCCGCACCTCACCGCTGCGGATGATGCGGTACACATGGGTTTTGGGCACGCCCTTGAGGTGGCGCAGCAAAAAATTGTCCAGGCGTTGCCCAGCCGACTCTTCGTCCACCGTCAGCCAGCTCGCCTGCGCCGAGGCGGTCTGCGGTGCCGGGGCAAGGGGAATTGAAGGAGCGGGGCCAGGGGCTGTCACGGCTGGCTTAGCCTCTATAATGTGTTTCACTAGCGCTGCGTCGTAAGGGGTTGATCCTTTTGGAGTTTAGTCCAGAGCCGCCCTGTAGCCGCGTTAGCCAGGTCGATGTGAGGCGTTTTCTCAAAAGGCGAAACCCTCTCACAGCGCCCGATCTGGACCGACATTTTGAAACACCGAACCGGAATACCCATGTCAGGGGTGCCAAGCGCGTTCAAGCGACGCCGGGCATCTTTGACGGACAAAGCGAATTACTTTTAAATGATGATGCTCCTGGCTTTGATACCAACCTGCCTGCGGTGGCTCTTGTCCCCGCACCTGGGTTTTGTCACGCCTGGCTTCACCAGCGGGGCAGGCATCGACCTGCAAACCCCTGCACTCGCCACCGCCAACCTGGCGAACGAGCGCATACCCCGTCCTGGCCTTGGCCGCTTCGCTTTGCACCACGCGCCCTTGTCTTTGTCTCCGCCCCGCTTCGTGCGGGTCTGAACGCTGACCGTCTCGGCAATTCCCCTTCGTTCACCTTCGTTTCAAAGCGTCTGTCCTGACTTTGTTGACTTGCCTGGCTCGGGCTCTCCGAGTCGCCAAGTTGTTGAGTGATGACGATTGCAAGGGCCCATTGAGCCCAGAAGGATATGCCTCATGAAGCGAATGCTGATCAATGCCACGCAGGCAGAAGAGCGCCGTTTGGCGATTGTGGATGGGCAAAAACTGCTCGACTACGAAATTGAAATCGAAGGGCGCGAACAGCGCAAAGGCAATATTTACAAAGCCGTGGTGACCCGGGTTGAGCCCAGCCTCGAAGCCTGTTTTGTTGACTACGGCGAAGAACGCCACGGCTTTTTGCCCTTCAAAGAAATTTCGCGGATGTACTTTGCGGCCGGCGTTCCCGCCAGCCAAGCCACCATCAAGGACGTGATCAAAGAAGGCCAGGAACTGCTGGTTCAGGTCGAAAAAGAAGAACGCGGCAACAAAGGCGCCGCCCTGACCACCTTCGTCAGCCTGGCCGGTCGGTATGTGGTGTTGATGCCCAACAACCCGCGTGGCGGTGGCGTGTCGCGCCGCATTGAAGGCGAAGACCGGGCGGAACTCAAAGAAGCCATGGACCAGTTGGAATACCCCAACGGCATGTCCATCATTGCCCGCACCGCGGGCATTGGCCGCAGCGCCCCCGAATTGCAGTGGGACTTGAACTACCTCTTGAAGCTCTGGAGCGCCATCGACGGCGCGGCCAAGGGCGGCAAAGGCGCCTACCTGATTTACCAGGAATCCAGCCTGGTGATTCGCGCCATCCGTGACTACTTCAACCACGACATTGGCGACATCCTGATCGACACCGACGACATCTATGAACAAGCCCAGCAGTTCATGGCCCATGTCATGCCCGAGCACGCCGCCCGCGTCAAACGCTACCGCGACGACGCGCCGCTGTTCAGCCGCTTCCAGATCGAGCACCAAATCGAATCCGCCTACGCCCGCACCGTGACCCTGCCCTCGGGCGGCGCCATCGTGATTGACCACACCGAAGCGCTGGTCAGCGTGGACGTGAACTCGGCGCGCGCCATCAAGGGTGGCGACATCGAAGAAACCGCCACCCGTACCAACCTGGAAGCCGCCGACGAAGTGGCGCGCCAGATGCGCCTGCGCGATTTGGGCGGTCTGATCGTGATCGACTTCATCGACATGGAAGAGTCCCGCAACCGCCGCGAAGTGGAAAACCGCCTGCGCGATGCGCTGCGCCAGGACCGTGCCCGCGTGCAATTTGGCACCATCAGCAAATTTGGTTTGATGGAGATGAGCCGCCAGCGCTTGAAACCCGCGCTGTCCGAAGGCTCCAGCATTCCTTGCCCCCGCTGCGGGGGTTCGGGCCATGTGCGCGACACCGAAAGCTCGGCGCTGCAAATTTTGCGCATCATCCAGGAAGAGTCCATGAAGGACAATACCGCCGCCGTGCACGCACAAGTGCCGGTGGAAGTGGCTTCTTTCCTGTTGAATGAAAAACGCCCTGAAATTGCCAAAATCGAGCTGAAGCAACGCATCCAGGTGCTGCTGGTGCCCAACAAGACTTTGGAAACCCCGCACTACCGACTCGAACGCCTCAAGCACGACGACAGCCGTTTGGACCACCTGGAAGCCAGCTACAAAATGGCCGACGTGGTGGAAGACCCCACCACCGTGACCCGCCGTTCGCAAGAGCCCACCAATCGCCAAACCCCGGTGATCAAGGGCGTTTTGCCCGACGCCCCCTTGCCGCAAGCCGCACCGCGTGCCGCCGCACCGACAGAACCCGCCAAAAAGGCCGGTCAAATCCAAGCGGCCGCCAGCGCGGTCGCCGCCCCAACCAGCTTCTTTGGCTGGGTCAAGTCCTTGTTCGGTCTCAGCGACAGCCCAGCCCCAGCAAAGCCAGCAGATAACAACAAAACCAAAACCGAAGGCCGCACCGAACGCGGTGAGCGCAGCGATGGCCGTGGCGATGGCAGAGGCAACGGTCGCAATGGCCGCAACAGCCGAGGGGGTCGCAATGGTGTTCGCGCTGAGCGCACAGAACGTGGCGACCGTCCCGAACGCGGCGAACGTCAGGAACGCCCGGAAGGCGAGCGTTCCGATGCCGCCAAAGAAGCAGGACGGCCAGCACGCGCAGAGCGCAGTGCGGAGCGGACCGAACGGGGGGACCGCCCTGAGCGCGGCGAGCGACGTGAACGCGCCCCCCGTGGCGAACGCGCACGCCGCGAAGGTCTGCCCGTCAATGGCGAGGCCCAGGCCGAGTTGATCCCCGGCACCCCCCATCCGATGCTGGAAACCGGCACAGAGTCTCAGAGCCAGGCCCCTGCGGGCGAAGGCCGTGAAGCCGTTCGCGAAGGTCAAGCCGAACGCGCACCCCGCCGCGAACGCAGCCCACGTCGTGAGCGCACGCCACGCAACGGAGAAAACACCGAGACCACAGCCGGTATCGAAGCCCTGAACGCGCCTGCCATGGACGAAGCCAGCGACGCAACTGCGCCCACACAAGCCCCGGGCGAAGAGCCCACCGGCGAACGCCGTGAACGTCGCTCACGCGACCGCTACGGCCGTGACCGCCGTGAACGCCGTGAAAACAGTGACGCCCCAGCAAGCGAAGCCCAAGGTCAAGGCCAAGCCCAAGACGCCGCACCCGCTCAAGCGCCAGCGCCCACCGCACCGGCTTCGTACTTTGCCCCAGCGCCAGCAGCGGCCCCCGCGCCAGCCCCACTGGCGCCGCCAACCCAGGCGGGCATGCCCAAGGCTCAACCCTTCAACCTGCCTGTGCAGGATTTGCAGCAAATCGCTGCAACGGCCGGACTGGCCTGGATCAACTCGGACGCAGACAAAGTGGCGGCCGTGCAAGCCGCCATCGCAGCCGAGCCCAAGCCCATTCATGTGCCCCGTGAGCGCCCCCCCGTGGTGGTGTTCGACGAAGGCCCCTTGGTCCTGGTCGAAACCCGACGCGATTTGAGCGCCATGACCTTGCCTTTTGAGCAGGTTTAAGGGCATCATTCGCGTTCACGCCAGAGGTCTTCGCCATGTTGTTTTTGTTGTCCCCTGCCAAATCATTGGACTATGAAACCCCGCTGCCGAAGCCTCTGGCCCACAGCCAACCCGCTTTGCGCGAGCGCAGCCAAGCGCTGATCGCGGTGCTGAAAGAAAAAAGCCCCCAAGACATCGCTCAACTCATGCACTTGAGCGACGCCTTGGCGGACTTGAATGTGGCGCGCTACCAAGCCTGGTCGCCCCGCTTCACAGCCAACAACTCACGCCAAGCCGCCTTCGCTTTCAATGGCGATGTTTATGATGGCTTGGACATCCGATCCTTGAACCCCGATGACTGGGCCTGGGCGCAAAACCATCTGGCGATTTTGAGCGGCCTCTACGGCGTGCTGAGACCCTTGGACAGGATGCAAGCCTATCGCCTTGAAATGGGCACCGCCCTGGCCACCGAGCAGGGCAAGGACCTCTATCAATTTTGGGGGGCCGACATTGCTCAGCACCTCAACCAACGCTTGCGCAGCGCAACCCCCCAGGGCTCTGCGCCCATTGTGGTCAACCTGGCTTCGCAAGAGTATTTCAAGGCCGTGCAGAAAAAAGTGCTGCAAGCCCAAGTGATTGACTGTGTTTTTGAGGATCGCAAAGGCGACGATTACAAAATCATCAGCTTCTTTGCTAAAAAAGCACGGGGCCTGATGGTGCGCTATGCCATTCAGCATCGCCTCACCGAAGTTGAGCAATTGAAGGGCTTTGACTTGGCCGGTTATCGCTACACCCAGGCCGCCTCAGCGCCCCATCGTCTGGTGTTTCGCCGTGACCCCTGAACTGCAGCAATGGATCGTGAGCCAAGCCCAAGCCGGGCACGACGCGGCCAGCCTGCTCCGGGCCATGTGCGATGCTGGCTGGGAAGAGAAAGCCGCCCTGCAAGCGATTGAGCAAACCTTGAACCAGGCCTTGCAGCAACGCAGCGTGGAGTTGAACCTCCCACCCACGGTGCCGGTGCCCGATTTGGCGCTGGACGATGAGTCCAACACCCTGGACGCGGGTGACCGACAGGTGGGCGTGGTGATGGCCATGCAAGTGCCACGGGTGGTGGTTTTGTCCCAACTGCTATCGGACGACGAGTGCCAAGCCCTGATCACGGCAGCCGAACCCCGCATGCAGCGCTCGCTCACCGTGGACCGCCAAACCGGCGCAGACCTGGTGCATGAGTACCGAACCAGCAGCGGCATGTTTTTCAGTCGAGGTGAAAACGAAGTCATCCAGCGCATTGAGGCGCGTTTGGCCAAACTGCTGAACTGGCCGATTGAAAACGGCGAAGGCTTGCAGGTCTTGCACTACCAAGTGGGCCACCAGTACAAGCCCCATTACGACTACTTTGACCCCCATGATCCCGGCACCCCCAGCGTTTTGGCGCGTGGGGGCCAGCGCGTGGCCACGGTGGTGATGTACCTGAACGACCCCAGCCGAGGCGGTGGCACCACCTTCCCCAGCGTCAACTTGGAAATTGCACCCAAAAAAGGCAGTGCTGTTTTTTTCAGCTACGACCGCGCCCACCCAGTCAGCCGCACCCTGCACGGCGGCGCACCCGTGCTGGCAGGCGAAAAATGGGTGGCCACCAAATGGCTGCGAGAAAGAGAATTCAAATGACCGCCTCTGACCCCGGCAACTTGAGCGCCAGCCCCGAACAATCTCCCCTGGGCAAAACCTCGGCCTATGTGGACCGCTACGCACCCGAGCTCTTGTTTCCCATTGCCCGCCAAGGCAAGCGTCAAGAGCTGGGCCTCCACAGCGACGACGTTCTGCCTTTTTTGGGCGCAGATCTTTGGACCGCGTTTGAACTGTCGTGGCTCAACCCACGGGGCAAACCGCAAGTGGCCATGGCCCACATCACCATCCCTTGCGAAAGCCCTTGCATCGTCGAGAGCAAATCCTTCAAGCTGTATTTGAACAGCCTGAACAACAGCGTTTTTGCCGACGCCACGGCCGTGCAAGCCACTTTGCGCCGTGACCTGAGTGCCGCCATTTCTGGCGGCCGCGCCACGCACAGCGTCGGCGTGCAACTCATTGACCCCGATCGCTTTGATCAACAACAGGTGCACGAACTCGACGGCGTGAACCTGGATCGCCTGGACATTGAGTGCACCCACTACACCCCAGCGCCCGAACTGCTCCACGCGGCCACCCATGAAGCCCCGGTGAGCGAAACCCTGTGCAGCCGCTTGCTCAAAAGCAATTGCCTGGTGACCGGACAGCCCGATTGGGGCAGTGTGCAAATTCGCTACAGCGGCCCGCAGATCGACCAAGCGGGATTGCTGGCGTACCTGGTGAGTTTCAGGAACCACAACGAATTCCATGAACAGTGTGTGGAGCGCATCTTCATGGACATCTGGCAGCGCTGCCAGCCCATCAAACTGTCGGTCTACGCCCGCTACACCCGCCGCGGCGGGCTGGACATCAACCCCTTCAGAACCAGCTTTCCGCAGGGTTTGCCGGGGAATATTCGCACGGCAAGGCAGTGAGAGCGGGCAAGCCTCAGGTGTCCACCTCGGGCATTGCGCTGGTTGCTCATTCAGAGACATCCATCCCCTGCGTGACCTGGCTGACCAAATCCGCCTGCCACTCCCCATAGGTCTGCTTAGCGCCCTCAACGACCTCTATTTCTGACTTTTCGTGAAGAAAAATCTCACCCCCGCTCATTGAACGGATGCAAAGCCGACAGCGCCGGAAACTCTGGCACGGTTTTGTTTTGGAAGCTTTGCACGGCTGCGGCCACGTGGGCGTTGCTCCAGATCGCGCCTTGCAGCCAGCCCATTTGCTTGAGGGACTCCTCGACCGAATGGTCGCGGGCATAGTGAATGGCTTGCTTGGTGCCCCAAATGGCGACAGGGGGCTTGGCGGCGATTTCGCGCGCGCAGGCCAGGGCAGCAGCCAGGGCTTGTTCTTGGGTATCGAACACTTCATTGACCAGGCCGTGAGCCAGGGCGCGGGCGGCGGGCAAACGGCGTCCGGTGTAGGCCAACTCTTTGACCAGGGCCAGGGGCATGAGTTTGGGCAGGCGTTGCAAGGTGCCCACGTCGGCCACCATGCCGATGTTGATTTCCTGGATGCAAAAAAACGCGTCGGCACTGGCATAGCGCAGGCAACAAGCGGTGAGCATGTCCACCGCACCCCCGATGCAGCCGCCTTGCACCACCGCGATCACCGGCATGCGCAACGCTTCAAGCAGGTTGAAGGTGGACTGGATGTCCAGCAAAGCATCGAACACCGCTGCGCGGCCCTCGGGGGTCTGGTCTTGCAGGCCCACATGGCCGTTCTTGGCTGGGTCAAATGTGTCCAGCGCCATGCCCGCGCTGAAATGTTTGCCCGTGCTCGAAATCACCAAGGCGCGGGCCTGGCCGGCGCGGTTGAGCTGGCGCAAGACCGCATCCAGCTCGCGCCAGAAACCCGGCCCCATGGTGTTGAGTTGCTCGGGGCGATTCAACACCAAATGGGCGATGTGGTCTTTTTCTTCGAGAGTGAAGTGTTGCATCGAGTGCGCAGTTTCTTGGTTCATGTGGTCTCCTGGTTCAAGTTTGTTTTTTCCAAATTCCCCACCCGCACGCCCAGCAACCTGAAACGGCGTGTCAAATCCACACGCTTCAAGCAAAGGCCTGCGGTGCGGCGGATGAGCGCTGCGTCGGCCGTGGCTTCTGGCAAGGTGTGGTCGCGTGTGACCGAGCGAAAGTCGTCATAGCGCAGTTTGACGCCAATCGTGCGCCCCGCATAGCCTTTGCGAGCCAAATCGCCCGCCAGGCGCTCACACAAGCGGGTGAACAGCTCGCCCAACTCGGCTTTGTCATGCAAAGCATGCAGGTCTCGCTCAAAGGTGGTTTCGCGTGAAATCGATACCGGCTCACTCTCTGTGACCAAGGGGCGGTCGTCGCGCCCCCAAGCCACTTCATGTAGCCAGCGGCCCTGATTTTGACCGAACTGCCGTTGCAACTCGAAAGGATCACAGGCCGCCAATTCACCAATGGTGTGGATGCCTGCTGCGCTGAGTTTTTCATCGGTTTTGGGGCCAATGCCATTGATTTTGCGGCAACTCAAGGGCCAGATTTTGCTTTGCAAATCCGCTTCAAACACCACCGAAATGCCATTCGGTTTGTTGAACTCACTGGCCATTTTTGCCAACAACTTGTTGGGCGCCACGCCCACCGAACAGGTCAGGCCCGTGGCCTCAAAAATGTTTTTCTGAATCAACCGCGCCAGCACCCGACCGCCTTCCCGCTGCCCGCCGGGCACTTCGGTGAAATCAAGATACACCTCGTCCACGCCACGGTCTTCCATGAGCGGCACGATCTCGGTGATGATGGCTTTGAATTGGCGGGAGTATTTGCGGTATTCGTCAAAATCGACGGGCAACAAAATCGCCTCGGGGCACAGTTTGGCGGCTTTCATCAAGCCCATGGCAGAACCCACCCCGAACTGCCTGGCGGCGTAAGTGGCGGTGGTGATCACCCCACGGCCGGTGTAACCCGACAGCCTGGGAAAAGCGTGGCGTGGGATTTCGGCCAGCGAGGGCCATTGATCCCCCAGTTCATCCACCTGACGGCGGCGGCCACCAATCACCACGGGCAGGCCCTTGAGTTGCGGATAGCGCAACAACTCGACCGACGCGTAAAACGCGTCCATGTCGAGGTGCGCGATTCGCCTCATGGGGGTGCCGCATTCACATGCTTAAAAAGTGCCAGGCAACAAAATGTCCTTGCCCACTTGGTTGATGTTGGTGCGCCCACAAAAGGCCATGGTCAGGTCCAGCTCGTTGCGGATGATTTGCAAGGCCTTGGTGACACCGGCCTCGCCATAAGCGCCCAAACCATACAAAAAGGAGCGCCCAATCAAAGTGCCTTGCGCCCCCAGGGCGCGGGCTTTGAGCACGTCTTGACCACTGCGAATGCCGCCGTCCATCCAGACTTCGATGGCCTTGCCCACGGCGTCTGCAATGGCGGGCAGGGCTTGAATGGAGGAAGGCGCACCGTCCAATTGGCGGCCGCCGTGGTTGCTGACAATCAAGGCATCGGCCCCGCTGTTGGCCGCCAGTTTGGCGTCTTCCACGTCCATGATGCCTTTGATGATGAGCTTGCCGCCCCAGCGTTTTTTAATCCACTCCACATCGCCCCAATTGAGTTGGGGGTCAAACTGATCGGCGGTCCAGGACGACAGTTTGGACATGTCGCCCACGCCTTTGACGTGGCCGACGATGTTGCCGAAACTGCGGCGCGGCGTGCCGAGCATGCCCAGGCACCAGCGCGGCTTGGTGGCCAGGTTGATGAGGTTGGCCAGGGTCGGGCTGGGCGGGGCCGACAGCCCGTTTTTGATGTCTTTGTGGCGCTGGCCCAAGATCTGCAAGTCCAAGGTCAGTTGCAAGGCCGAACAGTTGGCGGCTTTGGCGCGGTCGATCAAACGCTCGATGAAGTCGCGGTCTTTCATGACATACAACTGAAACCAGAACGGATGACGGTCGGTGTGCTCGGCAATGTCTTCAATGGAGCAAATGCTCATGGTGGACAGCGTGAAAGGAATGCCAAACGCTTTGGCAGCTTTGGCGCCCAAAATTTCACCATCGGCGTGCTGCATGCCGGTCAACCCAGTGGGGGCGATGGCCACGGGCATGGCCACTTTCTGGCCGATCATGGTGGTTTCGGTGCTGCGGTTTTCCATGTTGACCGCGACGCGCTGGCGCAATTTGATTTTTTGAAAATCGGTTTCGTTGGCTCGGTAGGTGCTTTCGGTCCAGGAGCCCGCATCGGCGTAGTCATAAAACATGCGGGGCACACGCCGTTGCGCCACGCGGCGCAGATCTTCAATGCAGGTGATTTTGGACAAGTCGCTCATGCGGGTCTCCTTTTTTGGCCTCGCATCTTAAGCCTTCCTATGTCAGGGTGATGAATTCTGGCCCAGCCAAATCGGTTTACCCTTGGCGATTGTTTAAAACACTCAAATCATATGCAAATTGGCGCCAATGGCTTGTTTTTTGAAATAGAGGATGAGGGGTCTGAAAAAAGTCCTGTCGTCTTCCTGATTGCCGGTTTTGGACAACAGCTCACGGCATGGCCCGCGTATTTTTTACAGCCTTTGCGCGCCGCTGGTTTTCGCGTCATTCGCATGGACAACCGGGACATGGGTTTGTCGGTGCATTTGGACGCGCTGGGTGCCCCCAATCTGGCCTGGTTGCTGATGCAGCAAAAAATGGGACGCCCGGCCCCGCCGCCATACACCCTGCAGGACATGGCCCAAGACAGTCTGGCCGTGCTCGATGCGCTGTCGATTGAACGCGCCCATGTGCTGGGCATGAGCATGGGCGGCATGATTGCCCAGCGCATGGCCTTGACGGCACCCCGGCGACTTTTCAGTTTGACCAGCATCATGAGCAGCAGCGGTGCCAAAAATCTGCCGCTGGGCAACCCCGTGCTGCCAGCCACAGAAAGCCTGCTGAATGGACAGAGTCTGGCCGATGCCCAACGCAGCTTCTACCCAATCGGCCTGCTGCGTCAACTGGCCGCGGTGATGTGTGACACCGATCGGGCCGAGGCCTTGAGCCGGATCACGGCCCCCACTTTGGTGGTGCACGGCACAGAGGACCCGTTGCTGCCACTGGCCTGTGGCCAAGACACCCAGCGCCGCATAGTGGGGGCGCAGTTAATGACGGTGGCTGGCATGGGGCATGAACTGACCGAGGGGCTGATGCCTCAGGTGATGCCCCGCTTGCTGGCCCACCTGCAGGGCAACAGCCCGGCCCAGGGTTAAGCCAGGCGCTGGCGGTGTCGTTCGATTTGGGCGCGCACTTGCACCGGTGCCGTGCCCCCCAAAACAGCGCGCGCATTCAGCGAGCCGCTCAGGCTCAGGACCTCAAACACATCGGCCTGGATGGCGGGGTTGAATTGTTGCAAGGTGGCCAAAGGCAGCTCTGACAAATCGAGCTTTTGGGCAATGGCGGTCTTCACCGCGTGGGCCACCACTTCATGGGCGTCACGGAAAGGCAAGCCCTTGCGCACCAGGTAGTCGGCCAGGTCGGTGGCCGTGGCATAGCCCCGCTTGGCGGCCAGGGCCATGGCCTCGGGTTTGACCGTGATACCGGGCACCATTTCGGCAAAAATGCGCAGCGTGTCTTTGAGCGTGTCCACGGTGTCGAACAAAGGCTCTTTGTCTTCTTGGTTGTCCTTGTTGTAGGCCAGTGGCTGCCCCTTCATCAAGGTCATGAGCGCCATCAAATGACCCACCACCCGACCGGTTTTTCCGCGAGCGAGTTCGGGCACATCGGGGTTTTTCTTCTGCGGCATGATGGAGCTGCCGGTGGTGAAACGGTCGGCAATCTGGATGAAGCCAAAGTTTTGACTCATCCACAAAATCAGCTCCTCCGAAAAGCGGCTGATGTGCACCATGACCAGGCTGGCCGCGGCGCTGAACTCAATCGCAAAGTCACGGTCGCTGACTGCGTCCAAACTGTTTTGGCAAACGCCCTCCATGCCCAGGGTGCGCGCCACGCGCTCACGGTCCAGAGGATATGGGGTGCCGGCCAAAGCCGCCGCGCCCAAAGGCAGGCGGTTGACCCGACGCCGCACGTCTTGCATGCGCTCAGCGTCCCGCGCAAACATCTCCACATACGCCAGCAAATGGTGACCAAAACTGACCGGCTGGGCCACTTGCAAATGGGTGAAACCCGGCAGGATGACTTCGGTGTTGTGAGAGGCCATTTCGACCAAGGCACGTTGCAGCTCGTTGATCAGGCCCGCGATCAAGTCAATTTCGTCGCGCAACCAAAGGCGTACATCGGTTGCCACTTGGTCGTTGCGGCTGCGCCCGGTGTGCAGGCGTTTGCCCGCGTCGCCCACCAATTGGGTCAAACGGGCTTCGATGTTCAGGTGCACGTCTTCCAAATCGAGTTGCCATTGGAAGGCGCCAGCCTCGATCTCGGCCCGGATTTGCGCCATACCGCGCTGAATATCTGCCCAATCGGTCTTGCCCAAAATCCCTTGTGCATGCAACATCTCGGCATGGGCCAAGGAACCAGCGATGTCCGCCTGCCACAGGCGTTTGTCAAAAAAGACACTGGCGGTGTAACGCTTGACCAAGTCACTCATGGGCTCGGAAAAAAGCGCTGACCAAGCCTGGGATTTTTTGTCGAGTTGATTGCCCTCGGTTGGGGCTTGGGGGGGGTGGGGTGATGTCATCCCTGAATTCTATCGACCCCACTCACCGCCTACAAAAGGGTGTTAATTGGTAACGGCCGGATTGGGCCTACCGCTTATCCAGTCGTCTGAACTGGTTGTCTTTTTTTTCGTTTGTTACAAATTGGGGGATGTCGGCGCGCCAGGGATCGCATGATCTCAACCACTATGTACACATCCCACATCATGCAAGTCGATCGCGCCTACCGGCCCATGCCCCGGCGTGATCAAAAACCCCTCTACCAAACCCCTCTGAGTCTGCTGCTGGTCGATGAAGACCCCGCTGCGCGACAGCGCCTCCGATCGCTGCTGGGTGACTGCGACGCCAATTTGCTGAAAAACGTCCACGAGGCCAGCACGGCCGTGACGGCCATGGCCATTTTGGACCGCGAGCCCATTGACATCGTCTTGCTGGATGTCAAGCTGCCCGGCACCAATGGCCTGGGCCTGGCTTGTCACCTGAGCACCTTGCGCCGCCCACCCATGATCATTTTCATCACCGCTTATGCCGAACACGCGGCACGGGCATTTGACCTGGATGCGGTGGACTACATCACCAAACCGGTTCGACTGGAACGGCTTCAAGAGGCTTTGGACAAAGCCGAACGTCGCATGTCCACAGGCCGCATCAAAACCATGGAATCCAAAGCAGAAACCCTGATCATCCAAGACCGTGGTCGCACTGAGCGCGTGCCATTGGCCGAAGTCCTTTATTTCAAGGCCGAGCTGAAGTACGTCACGGTCCGCACCGCCGTTCGGAGTTACATCCTGGACAACTCCTTAAGCGAACTCGAAAACCGCTATGGCGCTCAGTTCCTGCGGGTTCACCGCAATGCCCTGGTCGCCCGGTCTGCCGTGCGCACCCTGGAGCGGCATTACAGCAACGACCAGAGCGACAGCTGGGCCATTCGATTGCAGGGCCTGGACGAGCGACTGCTGGTTTCCAGGCGCCAGCTGGCGGCAGTGCGCGAAGCCATCCGCAACCCTTGAGGGCGGTTTGGCGTCAAGCCAAGGTTTGCTGAACCACTGCCTGCACCAAGGCCATGGCCCGCTGGTGGGTGGGGGTGTGGGGTCGCCGGTTGGACCAAACCAGGTTCAAATGGCACACCAGGCTGGGACTGTGAATGGCCCGGGCCGTGAACGCCACCGCCCCTTCCAACTGGCGCAAGGTGTAGCTCGGTAGCACGGCGTGGCCCACACCATCACGCACCAGGTTCAAAATCGCGTTCAACCCATCCACTTGCATGGCAATGTGGGGCGTCAAGGCTTGGCGCATCATCTCGGCATCCACCAGGTTGCGAAACACATTGGGGCGGCTGGGCAAAATCAGTGGCAAATGGGCCACGTCCTTGACCGACAGCCCCCCCAAATCCGGGTTGCCCGCCCTGCGGCCCGCTGGTTCACCCTGGCGGGCCGGCTTCGCAGGGGGGGCTTGCGCTGAAATCAACACCAAGGGCTCTTGGTGCAAGGGCATCGCCTCCAACTCTGGCGAGTGGGGCGGGTTGTAGAGCAAGGCCATGTCCACATTGCCGACCCGCACCCCTTCGAACATGGCCATGGAAAAGCCTTCTGTCAAAGTCACCTGGGCCTGCGGCAAATGGTGTCGAAAGGCTTGACTCAAAGGCACCGCGATCAGACGCGACAAACTGGGCGGCAAAGCCACCGACACTTGTCCCGACAGGGCCCCACGCGAGGCGCTCAAGGCTTCTCGTGCCACCTCGACCTGGTGCAAAATGCCTCGGCCATGTTCCAGCAGCAATTGGCCGCTTTCGGTCAACTTCACGCCCCGGCCATTGCGCTCCAGCAGGTTCTGATGCAGCTCGACCTCCAGCAGTCTCACCTGCCGGCTCAAAGCCGGTTGGGCAATGCCCAGTGCCACCGAGGCCCGGGTAAAGCTGCCCAATTCAGCCACCCGCACAAAATAAGCGATTTGCCTCAGGTCCATGAATGGCCTTTCTTAGATCTATGATTTTTGAAATATCTTACCGAATTCCATAACAACTCGGCA
This sequence comes from uncultured Curvibacter sp., assembly GCA_903902035.1. Classification (GTDB taxonomy): domain Bacteria; phylum Pseudomonadota; class Gammaproteobacteria; order Burkholderiales; family Burkholderiaceae_C; genus Curvibacter. The sequence goes on from CAIUTG010000098.1 coordinate 16,936, forward strand.
TATCAGTTAGTGATTTGCCCCTCTGGCATCGTGGGCGCAAAATCCCCACAATGGGCTTTGTGCAAAACCGTTAACCCCCTGAACTAACCCTGGATTACCGCTGGAAAACCCATGATCATCGACGTACACGGCCACTACACCACCGCCCCCGCTGCCCTGGGCGCTTGGCGTGATCTGCAAATTGCAGCCCTGAAAGACCCCTCCAAAGCGCCAAAGGCCTCCGAGCTGAAAATCAGCGACGATGAATTGCGTGAATCGATTGAAACGAACCAGCTGCGCCTGATGAAAGAGCGCGGCAGCGACCTGACCATCTTCAGCCCGCGCGCCAGCTTCATGGCGCACCACATTGGCGACTTCAACACCTCCAGCACCTGGGCCGCCATCTGCAATGAGCTTTGCCACCGGGTCGCACAGCTCTTTCCCGACCATTTTGTCCCTGCCGCCATGCTGCCGCAATCGCCCGGCGTTGACCCCGCGACCTGCATCCCTGAACTGGTGAAATGCGTCGAACAATACGGCAACGTGGGCATCAACCTGAACCCCGACCCCTCCGGCGGCCACTGGACCAGCCCGCCTTTGAGCGACCGCCACTGGTACCCGATCTACGAGAAGATGGTCGAATACGACATCCCGGCCATGATCCACGTCAGCACCAGCTGCAATGCGTGTTTCCACACCACCGGCGCGCATTACCTGAACGCCGACACCACGGCCTTCATGCAATGCCTGACCAGCGATTTGTTCAAGGACTTTCCGACCCTGAAATTCTTGATTCCCCACGGCGGCGGCGCGGTGCCCTACCACTGGGGGCGTTTCCGGGGCTTGGCGCAAGAGCTGAAGAAGCCCTTGCTCAAAGACCATTTGCTCAACAACATCTTCTTCGACACCTGCGTTTACCACCAGCCCGGCATCGATTTGCTGACCAAGGTGATCCCGGTCGACAACATCCTGTTTGCCAGCGAAATGATCGGCGCGGTGCGTGGCATCGACCCCGAAACGGGCCACTATTTTGATGACACCAAACGCTATGTCGCCGCCACCGCCAATTTGTCCGACGCCGATCGCCACAAGGTTTATGAGGGCAACGCCCGCCGGGTGTTCCCGCGTCTGGACGCTCAACTCAAGGCCAAGGGCCTGTAAAGGAAAAACACCATGTACGAACTCGGAGTCGTCTACCGCAACATCACCCGCGCCGACCGCGCCGCCGCCGATGGTCTGGCCGCTTTGGGCTCGGCCACCGTGCACGAGGCCATGGGCCGGGTCGGTTTGCTCAAGCCCTATATGCGCCCCATTTATGCGGGCCAGAAAGTCTCGGGCACCGCCGTCACGGTGTTGCTGCAACCCGGCGACAACTGGATGATGCACGTCGCCGCCGAACAAATTCAGCCCGGCGACATCGTGGTCGCCGCCGTCACCGCTGAATGCAGCGATGGCTATTTTGGCGACCTGCTGGCCACCAGCTTTCAGGCCCGTGGTGCCCGCGCCCTGATCATCGACGCGGGGGTTCGCGATGTGAGCACGCTGCAAGAAATGAACTTCCCCGTTTGGTCCAAGGCCATCAGCAGCAAAGGCACGATCAAGGCCACGCTGGGCTCGGTGAACATTCCCGTGGTCTGCGCCGGCATGCTGGTCACGCCCGGCGATGTGATCGTGGCCGACGACGATGGCGTGGTCTGCGTCCCCGCTGCCCGCGCGGTGCAAACACTGGAAGCCGCCATCAAACGCGAATCGTTTGAAGGCGAAAAACGCGCCAAATTGGCCAGCGGCGTGCTGGGCCTGGACATGTACAAAATGCGCGAGCCCTTGGCGGCGGCGGGTTTGAAGTACATCGACTGAATCCCATTTAACCAAGAAACGAATGACCATGAGCAAACCCACTTCGGGCGATTTCACCAAAACCAATGGCTGGCTGGATTGGTTTGAAGGCCCGTCCAAACCCCGCTTCCAACTGCCCGCAGGCGCGGTCGACGCGCACTGCCACGTGTTCGGCCCCGGCGCCGAATTTCCCTACGCGCCCGAACGCAAGTACACCCCCTGCGACGCCAGCAAGGCCCAGCTTTACGCCCTGCGCGACCACCTGGGCTTTGCCCGCAATGTGGTGGTGCAGGCCACCTGCCACGGCGCCGACAACCGCGCCATGGTGGACGCCTTGGTGAGCAGCGGCGGCAAGGCGCGTGGTGTCGCCACCGTCAAGCGCAGCGTGACCGACGAAGAAATCCAGGCCATGCACGACGCCGGTGTGCGCGGCGTGCGCTTCAATTTCGTCAAGCGCCTGGTTGATTTCACGCCCAAGGACGAGCTGCTGGAAATTGCCAGCCGCATCAACCAGTGGGGCTGGCACGTGGTGATCTACTTCGAGGCGGTTGACCTGCCCGAGCTGTGGGACTTCTTCACCGCCCTGCCGACCACCGTGGTGGTCGACCACATGGGCCGCCCCGATGTGAGCAAGCCCATCGACGGCCCCGAGTTCCAGCTGTTCCTGAAGTTCATGCGCGAACACCGCAATGTGTGGAGCAAAGTGAGCTGCCCCGAACGCCTCAGCGTCAGCGGCCCCAAAGCCCTGAACGGCGAAACCAACGCTTATCAGGATGTGATTCCCTTCGCCCGCGCCGTGGTCGAAGAATTCCCCGACCGCGTCTTGTGGGGCACCGACTGGCCGCACCCCAACCTGAAAGACCACATGCCCGATGATGGCCTCTTGGTCGACTTCATTCCCCACATCGCCCCCACCGCCGAACTGCAACACCAGCTCTTGGTGGACAATACCATGCGCCTGTATTGGCCCGAGGAGAAATAAGCATGGCCTTAGATAAACCTTATCTGGACGTGCCTGGCACGATCATCTTTGATGCCGAGCAAAGCCGCAAAGGCTATTGGTTGAATCAGTTTTGCATGTCGCTGATGAAGGCCGACAACCGCGCCCGCTTCAAAGCCGATGAGCGCGCTTATCTGGACGAATGGCCCATGACCGAAGAGCAAAAACAAGGCGTGCTGACGCGCGACTTGAACCGCTGCATGGCCGCGGGGGGCAATATTTATTTCTTGGCCAAAATTGGCGCAACCGATGGCAAGAGCTTTCAACAAATGGCCGGCTCCATGACCGGCATGACCGAAGCCGAATACCGCGACATGATGCTGGCCGGTGGCCGCTCGGCCGAAGGCAATCGATTCATTGGTGAAGACGGCGATGCGCAAGCCCATCGACAACCCCAAGGCCAAGCCGGTCAAACCAAAAAAGGAGCCGCGTAAATGGCCAAAATCACCGCCAGCGTTTTCACGTCTCACGTCCCCGCGATTGGGGCCGCCCTCGACTTGGGCAAGTCCCAAGAGCCCTATTGGCAGCCGCTGTTTGCGGGCTATGAATATGGCAAGCAGTGGATGAAGGACAACCCGCCCGACGTCATCTTTTTGGTCTACAACGACCACGCCACCGCCTTCAGCCTGGAGATGATTCCGACGTTTGCCATCGGCACGGCGGCCGAGTTCCAGCCCGCCGACGAAGGCTGGGGCCCCCGCCCCGTGCCCAAGGTGATCGGTCATCCCGAGTTTGCTTCGCACATCGCGCAAAGCGTGATTCAAGACGACTTTGACCTGACCATCGTCAACAAGATGGATGTGGACCACGGCCTGACCGTGCCCCTGTCCTTGATGTGCGGCACGCCAATGAAAGAAGTGGCGGCCGGTGCCAAGGCCGCACCCGACGCTTGGCCCTGCCCCATCATTCCTTTTGCCGTGAATGTGGTGCAGTACCCCGTGCCTTCAGGTCGCCGCTGTTTTGAACTGGGTCAAGCCATTCGCCGCGCAGTTGAAAGTTACGACCAGGATTTGAATGTCCACATCTGGGGCACAGGCGGCATGAGCCACCAATTGCAAGGCCCCCGTGCCGGCCTGATCAACAAAGAGTGGGACAACGCCTTCCTGGACAGACTGATTGCCGACCCCGAAGGGCTGTCCAAAATGCCGCACATTGAGTACGTGCGTGAGGCGGGCTCGGAAGGCATTGAGTTGGTGATGTGGCTGATTGCCCGAGGCGCCATGGCCGATGTGGCCGAAAACCCCAAAGGCATCCCACACCACGGCCCCGCGCCCAAAGTGGCGCACCGATTCTTCCATGTGCCCGCCAGCAACACCGCCGTGGGGCATCTGATCCTCGAAGCTTGAGGCCCCACGCTTTTCCTTTCTCTTTTTAACTTTCGATCAACCCATGAGCCACTCTAAAACCATCAAAGTCGCCCTGGCCGGTGCCGGTGCCTTTGGCATCAAGCACCTGGACGGCATCAAGAACATCGACGGCGTTGAAGTCGTCTCCCTGATCAGCCGCGACCTCGAAAAAACCCGCGAAGTTGCCAACCAATACGGCATCGCCCACGTCACCACCGACCTCGCCGACAGCCTGGCCCTGCCCGAGGTCGACGCCGTGATTTTGTGTACCCCCACCCAAATGCACGCCGAGCAAAGCCTGGCTTGTTTGAAGGCAGGCAAGCATGTGCAAGTGGAGATTCCATTGGCCGACAGCTGGAAGGGGGCAGAAGAAGTGGTGTCCCTGCAGCAAAAAACCGGCTTGGTCGCGATGTGCGGTCACACCCGCCGTTTCAATCCCAGCCACCAGTATGTGCACAACAAAATCAAGGCGGGCGAATTCAACATCCAGCAAATGGATGTGCAAACCTATTTCTTCCGCCGCACCAACATGAACGCGCTGGGCCAAGCGCGCAGCTGGACCGATCACTTGTTGTGGCACCACGCGGCCCACACGGTGGATTTGTTTGCCTACCAAGCCGGCAGCCCCATCGTCAAGGCCAATGCCATTCAAGGCCCGATCCACCCCACCCTGGGCATCGCCATGGACATGAGCATCCAGCTCAAGGCCGCGAATGGCGCCATTTGCACTTTGAGTTTGTCGTTCAACAACGATGGCCCTTTGGGCACCTTCTTCCGCTACATCGGCGACACCGCGACCTACATTGCCCGTTACGACGATTTGTTCACAGGCAAGGACGAAAAAATTGATGTGTCCAAAGTGGCGGTGTCCATGAATGGCATTGAACTGCAAGACCGCGAATTCTTCGCCGCCATCCGCGAAGGCCGTGAGCCCAATTCCAGCGTGGCCCAGGTGCTGAACTGCTATCAGGTGCTGCACCATCTGGAGCAACAACTCAACGCCGCTTAAATCAAGCTCAACCGCCATGAAAACGACCGCCCTCGGCCCCTTCCAGGTCAGCGCCATTGGCCTGGGCTGCATGAACCTCAGCCACGCTTATGGTCAGCCCCCCAGCGCCGCCGAGGCCGAACGCTTGCTGCTGCGGGCGCTGGACTTGGGCGTCACTTTTTTTGACACCGCCGCCTTGTATGGCTTTGGGGCCAATGAAGTCTTGGTCGGTCAGGTGCTGTCCAAGCACCGCCAACGCTTCACCCTGGCCAGCAAATGCGGCATGCAGGGCGTGGCTTTTGACGACGGCATCAAGCGGGTGATTGACGGTCGTCCGGCCACGCTGCGCGCCACCTGCGAAGACAGTTTGCGCCGCTTGAAGACCGAGGTAATTGATCTTTACTACCTGCACCGCTGGGACAAATCGGTGCCCATCGCCGAATCGGTGGGGGCCTTGGGGGATTTGGTGCGTGCGGGCAAAATTCGCAGCATCGGTTTGAGCGAAGTGTCCGCCGCCACGCTGCGTTTGGCGCACGCCGAGCACCCCATCACCGCCTTGCAAACCGAG
>CAIUTG010000099.1 GCA_903902035.1 uncultured Curvibacter sp.
ATGGGCTGGCTCCACACCACCCGTTTTCTGACCACCGCCGCCCAGTTGCATCACCTGCCGCCACTGGGTTTGCCAGAGATTGCTTTTGTGGGCCGCTCCAATGCCGGCAAGTCCACCTGCATCAACACCCTGACCCAGCAAAAACAGCTGGCTTTCGCCTCTAAAAAACCGGGCCGCACCCAACACATCAACTTGTTCTCCTTGGGCCGTCAAAACGCCACCGACGCGGTGCTGGCCGATTTGCCAGGCTATGGTTACGCCGCCGTGCCCAAAGACGACAAAATTCGTTGGCAGCGGGTCATGGCCAACTACCTGGTCAGCCGCACCAACCTGGTGGGCGTGGTGTTGCTGTGTGACCCCCGTTTGGGCATGACCGAACTGGATGAGAGTCTGCTCGAAATCATCCGGCCCCGGGTGGAGCAAGGCCTCAAATTTTTGGTGCTGATGACCAAGGCCGACAAGCTGACCCGTTCGGAAGGGGCCAAGGCCCTGTCGATTGCGCGACTGCAAGCTGGCGGCGGAGAGGCCAAACTCTTCTCGGCCCTGAAAAAAATCGGGGTCGAAGAGACGGCCCAACTGCTTTGGCAATGGGCCCATGGCCCAGAGGCCCAGGCGCTTGCGCAGGCCCATGAGCTGACCCTTGAATCCAACCCAGATGCCAGCCATGACAGCCTTGCCGCCCCCCTGCCCCCCAGCGAGTCCCGGGATTGAGACCTTCCACGCAACACTGCCCCACGGCATCCACCTGAGCTGCCGGGCTTGTGGGCCGCTGGACGGCCCTGTTTTGTTGTTCTTACATGGCTTTCCTGAGGCGGCCTTTGTGTGGGACGGGCTCCTGCAGCACTTCGCTCAGGCCGAGCACGGCGGATACCGCTGCGTGGCCCCCAATCTGCGGGGGTTCGAGCATTCCAGCCGCCCCGCCGAGGTGGTGGATTACCGCGCCAAATTTTTGTGCCAAGACATCAGCGCCCTGATTCAACACCTGAGCCCCCATCGGTCTTTGGCTGCCCTCGTGGCCCACGACTGGGGCGGCGCTGTGGCTTGGGGCGTGGCCAACCAACAGCCCGAGTTGATGCAACGGCTGGTGATTCTCAACTCGCCCCACCCCGGGATTTTTTTGCGTGAGCTGCAACACAACCCGGAACAACAAGCGGCCAGCGCCTACATGAATTTTTTGGTGCGCCCCGACTCGGCTGAGTTACTGGCCGAAGACAACTTCAAACGCCTCTGGCCTTTTTTGATGACGCCCCAGCGTCCCGCCTGGCTGAGCGATGCCGTCATGGCCCAATATGAATCGGTCTGGTCACTCGGCTTGAACGAAGGCTGCCATTACTACCGGGCCTCGCCTTTGCGCCCCGAAACCGCTGACGACAAAACCATTGCCGGACTGACACTCCCGCCCAGCATGCTGCACATTGCGGTGCCAACCTGGGTGCTTTGGGGTTTGGGGGACATCGCGCTGCGGCCCGGCTTGTTGGCGGGCCTGGACGAGCATGTGCCCAAGCTGACGGTGCGGACCCACCCCCACGCCAGTCATTGGCTGGTGCACGAAGACCCGCAGTGGGTGGCGCAACAACTGGGCGAATTTTTAAGTCAGCCGCCATCCCTGTGACCCAGGGCGGGTCA
>CAIUTG010000100.1 GCA_903902035.1 uncultured Curvibacter sp.
GCAGGGCCCATAAACAACGGTTTTCAGCGCCATTGTGGCAGCCGGTTTTGGCTACTTTCCGATTTTAAGCCGCTCAGGCCCGTGTTCTGTGCAGATGCCGACGTTGCCGCCAATGGGCCGCCAGAGCGATCAGCACCGCCAAAGCCGCCAAAGGCTGCAAACCCCAGCGCGACACCCACCAGGCATAGGGCGTCTGCCCCTCGCCGCCCTGCACTTCAGCCCGCAAAACCCCACGACTGAAGGGCGGCAAGGCGTGGGTGACTCGCCCCTGGGCATCGATCACGGCCGTGGCCCCGGTGTTGGTGGCACGCACCACCGGACGGGCGAACTCCAAGGCACGCAGGCGCGAAATTTGCAAATGCTGGGCGGCGGCCGTGCTGTCGCCAAACCAGGCCAGGTTGCTCATGTTGACCAGCACCGTGGGCGCTTGCCGGGGGTCGCGAAAACGCGCGCCCATTTCCTCGCCAAACAAATCTTCGTAGCAAATCATGGGGGCCAAACGCTGCCCCTGCCAGGCAAAAGAGGGCTGTGCCAAGCCCCCCCGCTGGAAATCCCCCATGGGAATGTGCAACAAATCGGTGAACCAGCGAAAGCCGGTCGGGATGAACTCGCCAAAAGGCACCAGATGGTGTTTGTCATAGCGGTAAAGCGGCGCCTCGGCCGTTGGGCCGCCCCGAAGGCCCAGCACGGAATTGCGGTAGCCGTTTTGCGCATCCCCAAAGGGCAGCCCCAACAAAACCGCCTGATCGGGGCGCAACGTGGTCAGGCGGGCCCAATAGCCACTGGGCAGGTCTTGCGGCAGCCAAGGAATCGCGGTTTCCGGGGTGATGACCAGCTCTGGCGTGCCCGCCGTGCCTGGGGGGATGGTTTCAATCTGCTCGCGATACCAGGCCAAGGCCTGCGCCACCCCGCTGCCGGCTTCAAACTTCTGGTCTTGAGGAATATTGCCTTGCAGCAAGGCCACAGAGAGTGGCCTGGACAGGCTGTTCGACGCCCGCGCTTCCAACGGGGCGGTCAGCCCCCCGGCCGTCCCCCAGTAGACCCCTGCGCCCACCAAGCAACACAAAGCGACCCCCACCTGTTTCACAGCCCGACCCGCGCTGGCCAGGGCTGCGGCCCCCAATGCCACCACAGCCCCCACGCCATAAACCCCCACCCAAGGGGCCAAGGCGGGGGCCAAGCCAGCCACCTGCGCATAGCCCCCGGCTCCCCAGGGAAAGCCCGTGAACCAAGAACCCCGGGCCAATTCAGCCAGGGTCCAGGCGGCCGCAAACACGCCGGCCGCCCAACCCATCGGGCTTGGCCCGCGGGTGCGCCAACGCACATAAAAAGCGGCGGCTAGACCGTAGTAAAAAGACAAGGCCGCTGCCAACGCCAGCACCGCCAAGGCGGCCAAAGGGGCAGACAGACCGCCATAGCGGTGCATGGAAATGAACAGCCACCAGAAGGTGCCCGCCAACCAGGTCGTGGCGAAAGCCCAGCCCAAAGCCAGGCCCTGGCCAAGCCACGGGCTGGGCCCAAGCTCAGGCGATCTTTGGGCCGCCGCCTGGTTCAGCACGGCCACCAGGCCGCTCAAGCTCAGCGCTTGCAACAGGGCCGCGGCCCAACCCCAATCGGGGGGGAAATTGAGCGCCCCGGCTTGCAGGCCACCCAAGAGCACTGCCGCTAAAAAACGCCACCCTGGCTGCATGCGGCGCCCTTACGCCTTGGGCAACTGGGAAACCTTGAACCACTTGACCGCCCCGCCCTTGGTGTGCAGCACGACAAAGTTCAAGCCTGCCAGACTCAGCCGCTCACCCCGCTTGGGCACATGGCCCATCAAATGAGCCACCAGCCCGCCAATGGTGTCAAAGGTTTCGTCTGGCGCCAAGGTGTCGAGTTGAACGCCAAAGGCTTCATTGACGCGTTCGATGTCGGTGTCCCCGCTGACGCGAAAGGTTTGATCCGCCAGACCAAAGATATCGCCGGCGTCCTCTTCGATGTCGAATTCGTCCTCAATTTCACCGACGATTTGCTCCAGCACATCTTCAATGGTGATCAGGCCTGCCACCTGACCAAACTCATCGATCACCACCGCCAAGTGGTAGCGACTGGCCCGAAACTCACGCAGCAAATCATTCAGGCCCTTGCTCTCGGGGACGAACACAACGGGCCTGAGCAGGGTGCGCAAATTGAGTTCGGGGGCCCGCTGCAATTTGAGCAAGTCCTTGGCCATCAAGATGCCGATGATGTTTTCGCGCTCGCCGCTGTAAACGGGAAAGCGGGAGTGACCGGTGTCGATCACGGCATACAGCAGGTCTTCAAAAGGGGCGTCGATGTTGAGCAAGTCCATGCGCGGCGCGGCCACCATCACATCACCGGCGGTCATGTCGGCCATGCGGATCACCCCCTCCAGCATGGCGCGCGAATCGGCCCCGATGAGGCCATGGTCTTCGGCTTCGGCCAAGGCGGCCAGGAGTTCTTCTCGGGATTCCAGACCAGGTCGGATCAACTCGGTCAGTTTTCTGAAAAACGTGCGTTTTTCTTCTTTGTCGACCCGTTTGTCAACGGGTCGCTCGGGATGGGGGTCGGACACAGCCTGTTCGCGCAGATCGTGCGTAAGAGTCAATAAGCCTCAAGGATAACGGATTATCTTGACATCCAGATGTCACACAGCAGCGTCCAGCTCGGGCTGCTGCGAGGCCGCCGAACCCGTCTGACGGATTTGCTGCAAAGAAGCCAAGGTGTCCCAAAACCGCTTGGCCTGCACTTTGAGGTTGTAGTCCATCTCGGCCATGCGGTTTTCCACGATTTCGGCCATGCGGCTGTCCAGGCTGGGCGGCGGCAGCTTCAAATAAGCCTCGGCCTCAGAACCGTCGCGCTCCACCGAGGCACCCGCGCTGCGCGCAATGCGCAACATCGGGGTGTTTTCGCTCAAGGCGTGGATGAACAACATGGAAACGCCCTGGTTGCGGGCGTGCTGGGCGGCTCGCTCAAACAACCAGCCACCATAGCCCCGGCCCCGAGCCTCTTTCAAGACGGACACGCCGAACTCGGCGCAAGCGCCATGCCCCTCGCCTTCGGCAAATGCCAAATGGGCGACGGCCACCAATTTCAAACCCCGGTCAAAGATGCCGTACACATCGTCGCGCTCAAAGTCCAACCCCTCCACATAGCGGGTGATTTGCTCGTCACTGGCCATGTAGCCAAACCGCAGGTAGCGGTCGCTGGCATCCAGGCTGAGCAGGTGGCTCAAAATTTCTGCCTGGTTGGCGCGGCTCAATTCCACAATCGGAACCGACACCTGCGACACAGCCGCACGGTTCATCTCCACCCCAGTCGAGGCGGCCCCACGGGTGTCCATGACAGGCAACATCCAGACTTGCAGGGAATCAAGGTATGACTTGAACCAGGGGTGTGTAAGGTACATGTCATCATTATAGGGTTTTCCCTAGTTTTTAACAACCGCCTGAAGCTTTTCGTATTTTTCCTGCAACGCTTGCCGACTTTCGGGGTGCTCAGGATTCTGAGGGATGCAGGAAACAGGGCAAACCTGAACGCACTGGGGTTCGTCAAAATGGCCCACGCATTCGGTGCACAAAGCGGGGTTGATCTCGTAGATACTGGCCCCCATGAAAATCGCTTGATTGGGGCACTCAGGCTCACACACATCGCAATTGATGCACTCCTGGGTGATCATCAGGGCCATGTCAGGGCTCCCCGTTCAAGCGGCGCGGTTGACTTTAAAAACATCGTCATGGCCTGAATTATCCAGGAACCCCGACAATCCAGCCTTCCAAAGGGTCCAAATGGGCGGGCAAGCCAAACAGGGGGTCACCGTTTTGCCCCCTTTGGGCCGCCCAGGCCGCCTGCATCAAACACAGCACCGCATCCAATTTGTCGCCACTGGCGTCGTCAATCAGCGCCTCGCGTTGACTGGACTTGAGTTGCAAACGACAGTCCAGCAATTGCCCCCATTCCAAGGCATGCAATAGGTCCTTGCGCGCCACCCAGCGCTCGGTGGTGTGCTTGGCCTTGTCATCGCTCTTGTAGGAACGGGCCCCCAGCACTTGGCGGGCCAAAAACCCGGGATAGGCCTCCAAGCCGATTTTGGCGCCGCTGAGCGCATCGGCTGGCGGGGCATACAAGCCAGGCAGGGTCACCCCGGCGGCAATCAAGGGTGGCACCCCCGCGTGCAGCATATAGGCCACGGGTGGGTTGACCCACTTCATTGAAGGGCTGGCGCCGGCGGGCCGGTCGGTTTCACGGTGAGCCAACTTGGACCCGGCCGGTCGGGCATCGCAATAGGCGGCAAACACAGCGCGGATTTCGGCGCGGCTCAAAGCCGCATAGTGGTCAATGCAGGCCCGCCATTCGGTGGGCCAGGCCAAGGCTTCGACCAAGGGCCTGGGCAGGCCAAATGGCAGGTCAAAACCACCCACCCAGGAGCCGGGCGCCCGCAACCAGTCGGCATAAGCCTCCAGACTGTACAGTGCCTCCCAGCGCTCCAGCCTGAGCACGCCACGCTCGGCTTGGCCCCAGGCCAAAACAATCGGTTTTTGAGGACGGGGCCGACTGGAGAAATCGCAACCCACCAGGGACACAGTCACTGGACTTTGTCCCGCTTCAGCCGGGGCTCAGACCCGGCCCATGATGGCCGCCGTGGCCATCAATTCTTCCAGCAAAGCCAGCGACACCTTGCCCGAAACCGAATAGGGGTCGAGCTCTGGGCGCTCCGAATACTTCAACAAAATGGAGGTGTTCAATTTGGACAGATTGACTTGACCCATGGTCCAGCCACCAAATCGACGCTCCGAAATTTCTTCGTAGTACAGCAGCTCCACTTGTTCATGGCGTGGGTCTTTTTGAATCAAGCCATACAACTGGTTGACCGGCCCACGACCGCCTTCGATGGCTTGCAGAAAAATACCGCCGCCATAACAAAGAATGCCGGTGATGCCGGAGCCGGGGTTGTGATTGCGCGCTTGGGAAAGGATCTTGTCGATCGCCTCGGGGGAGGCGTCTTTGACCCGGCTGGCATAAAGGAGTCGAACGAGCATGTGAATCTCAGTGTGAGGATCGGGGAATCAGGGACAAAAATTCGCGGCGCAAATTGGGGTCTTTCAAGAAAACACCGCGCATGACAGAGTTCAGCATTTTGCTGTCCATCTCGCGCACACCGCGCCAAGACATGCAGAAATGGCTGGCCTCCATCACAATCGCCAAGCCATCGGGCTGGGTTTTTTCCTGGATCAAATCGGCCAGTTGCACCACCGCTTCTTCTTGGATTTGGGGGCGTCCCATGACCCAGTCGACCAAACGGGCGTATTTGGACAGGCCAATCACATTGGTGTGTTCGTTGGGCATGACGCCAATCCAGATGCGCCCAATCACCGGGCAGAAATGGTGGCTGCAGGCACTGCGCACGGTCAGCGGGCCGACAATCATCAACTCGTTCAGATGCTCGGCGTTGGGAAACTCGGTCAGTGGGGGTTGCTCGACATAGCGGCCCTTGAACACCTCGTTCAAATACATTTTGGCCACCCGGCGGGCGGTGTCACCGGTGTTGTGATCGCCCTGGGTGTCAATCACCAAGCTCTCCAAGACCCCCTTCATCTTGTCCTCGACTTCATCAAGCAATGCGCTCAACTCGCCCGGTTCAATGAAATCGGCAATGTTGTCATTGGCATGAAAACGCTTGCGCGCCGCCTTCAAGCGTTCGCGAATTTTGACGGAAACGGGCGTGCCTTCGTCGGTCAAGTTAGGGTTCATGAAAAAAGCTTGCGGAGGGCAAATAAGTCAACAATCCCTGAAGTATCCCCGAAGTTGTCCGGTTCTGCCTTGAGGGGCCTCTCGGGCCCGACTTCACCGCAAATTGGCGATCAAGGGCAGGTGATCGGAGAGCCGGCTCCAGGGGCGACCCCGGGGCACCTCGACGGTTTCCGGCTTTAAACCCCTTGCATATATATGGTCATAGGCCAAGAGGGGCAAAGCGGCGGGAAAGGTCAATCCTTTGCTGTCGGCGTGGCTTTCGCACTCGAACAGGCCGGCCAGTGCCAAGGCCTGGCGTTGCTTGAGCCCCCAATCATTGAAGTCACCCGCCACCACCACGGGCGCCTGTTCGGGAATGTGGCGGGCCATGTAAGCCATGAGCTGGGCCAATTGCCGGGTTCGACTGGCCGGGATCAAGCCCAGATGCACCACGATCGCATGCAAATGCCCCACGCGCTCAGGGCCGGTGTCCAGCTCGACGTGCAGCAGGCCACGCTGCTCCAGGCGGTGGTCCGACATGTCTTCATGCTGGTGCCGCAAAATCGGCCAGCGCGACAACAAGGCGTTGCCATGCTCTCCATGCCGGGTGACGGCATTGGTTTGGTAAGCCGCAAAATAACCTTTGGCGGCCAGAAACTCCGCCTGCGACAGGCGCGGCCAACCCGCAAAGCGCAAGGCATCGCGGCGATGCACGGCGCGCACTTCCTGCAGAAAAACCAAGTCCGCGCGCAGTTCAGGCAAATGTTCTGCAATGCCGTGAATCTCCAGCCGCTTGAGCGGCCCCAGCCCGCGCACCCCTTTGTGGATGTTCCAGGTGGCGACCCTCAGGGTGGGTTTGGCGGCGAGGTTCACATCAGCAGACGAGACTCAAGCCTCAGAAACCGCAGCGGGATTGCGCAGGCGAATGTGCAACTCGCGCAACTGCTTTTCGTCCACCACGCTGGGCGCCTGGGTCAAGAGGCACTGGGCGCGCTGGGTTTTGGGGAAGGCGATCACGTCGCGGATCGACTCGGCCCCCGTCATCAGGGTCACGATGCGGTCCAGGCCGAAGGCCAAGCCGCCGTGCGGGGGCGCGCCGTATTGCAAAGCATCGAGCAGGAAGCCGAATTTTTGCTGGGCTTCTTCGGGGGTGATCTTGAGGGCGTCAAAAACCTTTTGCTGCACGTCAGCGCGGTGGATACGGACCGAACCGCCGCCCATTTCCCAGCCATTGAGCACCATGTCGTAGCCCTTGGAAATGCACTTCTCGGGGGCGGTGACCATCCAGTCTTCGTGCCCGTCTTTGGGCGCGGTGAAGGGGTGGTGCACGGCATTCCAGCGCTGGCCGTCTTCGTCGAACTCGAACATCGGGAAGTCAACCACCCACAGCGGAGCCCAACGGTCCTCAAACAGGCCGTTCTTTTTGCCAAATTCGCTGTGGCCGATCTTGATGCGCAAGGCACCGATGGCGTCGTTGACGATTTTTTCCTTGTCGGCGCCAAAGAACAGCAGGTCGCCGTCCTGCGCGCCGGTGCGCGCCAGGATCTCGGCGATGGCCTTGTCATGCAGGTTCTTGACGATGGGGCTTTGCAGGCCGTCGCGGCCCTTGGCCAGCTCGTTGACCTTGACCCAGGCCAGGCCCTTGGCACCGTAAATCTTGACGAACTCGGTGTAACTGTCGATCTCGCCGCGCGACAGGCCCACGCCTTCCTTGGCGCCCCCAGGCACCCGCAGCGCGACCACGCGACCGCCCTTGGTGGTGGCAGGGGTTGAGAAGACCTTGAAGTCCACATCGGCCATCACGTCGGTCAGTTCGGTGAATTCGAGCTTGACGCGCAGGTCGGGCTTGTCGGAACCAAAGCGGTGCGCCGCCTCCTGGTAGGTCATGACCGGGAACTCGCCCAGGTCGACGCCCAAGGTGTTCTGGAACACGGTCTTGATCATGCCCTGGAACATGTCGCGAATGTCTTGTTCCTCCATGAAGGAGGTTTCAATATCGATTTGCGTGAATTCGGGCTGGCGGTCGGCACGCAGGTCTTCGTCGCGGAAGCACTTGGTGATTTGGTAGTAGCGGTCGAAGCCAGCCACCATCAACAGTTGCTTGAACAACTGGGGCGACTGGGGCAGCGCGAAGAAGTGGCCATCGTGCACGCGGCTGGGCACCAGGTAATCGCGCGCGCCTTCGGGCGTGGACTTGGTCAGCATCGGGGTTTCGATGTCGACAAACCCATTGGCGTCCAGGAATTTGCGCACCTCCATCGACACGCGGTAGCGCAGCATCAGGTTGTTTTGCATGTAGGGACGGCGCAAGTCCAGCACGCGGTGGGTCAGGCGGGTGGTTTCAGACAGGTTTTCTTCGTCGATCTGGAACGGGGGCGTGACCGAGGGGTTGAGCACCGTCAACTCATGGCACAGCACCTCGATCTGGCCGCTTTTCAGCTTGTCGTTGGTCGTGCCATCGGGGCGGGCGCGCACGATGCCTTTGACTTGAACGCAAAATTCATTGCGCACGTCTTCGGCCACCTTGAACATCTCGGCCCGATCGGGGTCGCAGACCACTTGCACATAGCCTTCGCGGTCGCGCAAGTCAATGAAGATGACGCCGCCGTGGTCACGCCGACGGTTGACCCAACCTGCCAATGTCACTTGTTGACCCAACAGGGCTTCAGTCACCAGACCACAATAATGAGAACGCATCGCCATACCAATTACCAATCACACCTGCGCCGGAGCGCTTTGAAGAAAAAAAGTTTAGAAAATTTGCCTGAACTCACTGCGCCTCAGGCGACCCATGGGTCAAACTGGGCTGGCTGGGTGTCACCACCCCCATGGAGACAATGTATTTCAGGGCCTCATCGACATTCATGTCCAACTCGATGCACTCGGCACGACGCAGCATCAAAAAATACCCGCCCGTGGGGTTGGGCGTGGTGGGAACATACACGCTGACAAAGTCGTCCTTGAGGTAGGTGGCCACGTCGCCGCCCGGGTGGCCGGTGACAAACGCAATGGTCCAGGAGCCTTCCCGAGGAAACTGCACCAGCACGGCCTTGCGAAAGGCATTGCCATTCTCGGAAAACAAGGTATCGGAGACCTGCTTGACGCTCGAATAAATGGAACGCACCACAGGAATGCGGCTGACCACCGCATCGCCCCACTTGACCAAGCGCTTGCCGATGAAGTTGCTGGCAATCGCGCCCACCAACAACAAGGTGAACAAGGTCAACAAGGCGCCAAAACCCGGGATGTCGTGCCCCAGCCAGGTTTGTGGACGCCATTCTTGAGGCAGGATCAGCAGGGTTTGATCCAAGGCCGCAATGATGGCGTGCAAGACCCAAATCGTGATGGCCACAGGCACCACCACCAACAAACCCGAAATCAACCATTTGCGCATAGAAACCATGGTGTGGCGCTTTCAGTGGCAAGCGCAGCCAGTGCTGCAACCCGCGGCTGGCGTGGCCGAAGCTGAGGGGCCGCTGCCTGACTCGGCTGAGGCCGAACTCGCCGCGCCCGCGTTGGGCGTGGGCGTGCTGGCGGCGGAGTCGGCGCCTGTTGATGGGGCTGCTCCAGTGGCGGGGGCTTTGGCTTCAGAACCGCCCCGAAAGTCGGTCACATACCAACCCGAGCCTTTGAGCTGGAAGCCGGCCGCCGTGACCTGCTTGGCAAAAGTTGACGCACCACAAGCGGGGCAAGCCGTCAAAGGCGAATCCGACATTTTTTGGAGCACATCTTTGCTATGCCCGCATGACTGGCATTTGTAGGCGTAAATAGGCATGGTGTGAGGGTTCGGACTAAAGTTTTCAATTATAGGCGGGCCACCCGCTTTCAAGGGGGGCACCCAGGCTCAGGACACCACCAGTTTGTGGTGCGAAGCGCGTTGATCCTGCAGGCCTTGCGGCCCCAAAGAGCCCAACACCATGCCGCCCCCGGCCGCCAACAACCCGGCCAACTGGGCGGGAAAGGCCTCCCCTGCGGGGGTCGCCAAAAACAAAACCCAGGCCAAAAGCCCCAGGACGATGGAAAAAACCGCGCCTTGCGTGGTCGCTCGTGGCCAATAAAGCCCCGCCACCAAAGGCACAAAGGCCCCCACCAAAGTCACTTGGTAAGCCCCGGACACCATTTCATAAATGGAGGTGCCTTGCATCGACACCGCATACAGCAGCACCAAGGTGCTGA
>CAIUTG010000101.1 GCA_903902035.1 uncultured Curvibacter sp.
CGGACGCGTCATTTACGCCCATGAACGCGCCCTGAGTTCGACCGTCAACGACATTGACCACATCGAATCAACGTCCTTGCCAGGCGTGGGCATCGTCAAGATTTTCTTTCAGCCCAATGTGGACATCCGCACCGCCACGGCCCAGGTGACGTCGATTTCGCAAACTGTGTTGAAGCAGATGCCTGCGGGCATGACCCCGCCGCTGATTTTGAATTACAACGCCTCGACCGTGCCGATTTTGCAATTGGCCCTGTCCAGCCCCAGCTTGGCAGAACAGCGTTTGTTTGACTTGGGACAGAATTTTTTGCGCCCTCAGCTGGCCTCGGTGGCAGGCTCGACCATTCCCTCGCCTTACGGCGGCAAGGTGCGGCAAATTCAAATTGACCTGAACCCTCAGGCCCTGCAATCCAAGCACCTGTCCCCCCAAGATGTGCAAAACGCGCTGGCGTCCCAAACCCAAATCACGCCTGTGGGCACGCAAAAAATCGGGGCTTTTGAATACAGTGTGAAATTGAACAACAGCCCTGAGGCGTTTCAGGAGCTGGAAAACCTGCCCATCAAAACCATCGCCGCCGCCAGCAGCAATGGCAACGGCAACCAGGTGATTTACTTGCGCGATGTGGCCAGCGTGCGCGATGGCAGCCCGCCCCAGGTGAACCGGGTGAGCGTCAATGGCGGGCCCGCCGTGCTGATGACGGTGCTCAAGAACGGCGCGGCTTCGACGCTGGACATTGTGCGTGAAACCCGCGAGCTGTTGCCCAAACTGAAAGAGACCTTGCCCGCTTCGGTGCGGCTCGACACCCTGGGCGATCAATCGGTTTTCGTCAAGGCCGCCGTGACGGGCGTGGCACGCGAGGCCGTGCTGTCGGCGGCGCTGACGAGTTTGATGATTTTGCTGTTCTTGGGCAGCTGGCGTTCGACCCTGATCATTGCCACCTCCATCCCGCTGGCGATTCTGGCGTCCATCACGGCCCTGAGTGCCCTGGGCGAAACCCTGAACATCATGACCCTGGGGGGACTGGCGCTGGCGGTGGGGATTTTGGTGGACGATGCCACCGTGACCATTGAAAACATCAACTGGCACTTGGAGCAGGGCAAGCCGGTGCAGCAGGCCATTTTGGAAGGCGGCCAGCAAATCGTGACGCCTGCGTTTGTGTCCCTGCTGTGCATCTGCATTGTGTTTGTGCCCATGTTTTTCCTGAACGGCGTGGCACGCTTTTTATTCGTACCGATGGCCGAGGCGGTGATGTTTGCCATGGTTTCGTCCTTCTTTTTGTCGCGCACCTTGGTGCCCACCATGGCCGCCTATTTGTTGCGCCCGCACGATTCCACCCACCTGGACGAGGTGTTGGCGACCACCCACCACCAGCGCCCCCAAAGCCGAAATCCCCTGGTGCGACTGCAACGCCAGTTTGAACAGGGCTTTGATGTTTTTCGGGCCGCTTACTTCCATGTACTCAACGCGGCCATGACCCATCGACGCCGTTTTGTGATTGGCTTCTTTGCTTGTGTGGCCTTGTCCTTTGTGTTGGTGCCCTGGCTGGGGCGCGATTTCTTCCCCGCAGTGGATGCCGGACAAATCAAAATCCACCTGCGTGCCAAAGTGGGCACCCGACTGGAAGCCACCACCCAGCTGGCCCAAAAAATCGAAACCGACATCCGCCATTTGATTCCACCCGAGGAATTGGGCAGCATCGTGACCAACCTGGGCTTAACGGTCAGTGGCATCAACATGGTGTACAACAACACCGGCACGATTGGCCCCCAAGACGGCGACATGTTGATTTCATTGAATGAAAACCATGCCCCCACCGAACACCATGTGCAGCGCCTGCGCTCTTATTTGAACGCCCATTACCCGAGCGTCACTTTCGCCTTTCTGCCAGCCGACATGGTCAGTCAGATTTTGAACTTTGGGGCCCCGGCACCGATTGACATCCAAGTCATGGGCCCTGATGGCCAAGCCGATATGGCTTATGCCCAGATGCTTTTGCGTGAAATCAAAGGCTTGCCCGGCATTGCCGACGCCCGCATTCAGCAAGCCAACAACTACCCGGCGCTGCGCGTCGATGTGGACCGCACGCAAGCCGCCCGTTTGGGCTTGTCGGAGCGCGATGTGACCAACAGCCTGGTGGTGTCCATGGCGGGCAGCGGCCAGGTGGCGCCTTCGTTCTGGCTGAACAAAAAGAACGGCGTGTCCTACCCCATCGTGGCGCAAACACCGGAGTACCGCATCCAGTCTTTGGATGATTTGTCGGGCATTCCCCTCTCGGGTGTGGATGGCCGTGCGCCGCAAATTCTCAGCAGCGTGGCCAGCATTGAGCGCACGAACGTGCCCGCCGTGGTGTCGCATTACGCCGTGCAACCCGTGATCGACCTGTATGCCACGCCCGACCGAGCCGACCTGGGCGCCGTGGCCAACCGCCTCGAAGCGGTGCTCAAAGCCCATGCCGCCGAGCGCCCCAAAGGGGCCACCATCAGCCTGCGCGGTCAGGTGCAGACCATGAACAGTGCTTTCACCGGCCTGTTGCTGGGCTTGCTGGCAGCGGTGGTGCTGATTTACCTGCTGATCGTGGTGAATTTCCAGTCCTGGAGCGACCCGTTTGTGATTGTCCTGGCCCTGCCCGCCGCTTTGGCAGGCATTGTCTGGATGCTGTTTGCCACCCAAACCCCGATGTCGGTCCCCGCCTTGACGGGCGCCATTTTGTGCATGGGGGTGGCCACCGCCAACAGCATTTTGGTGGTGAGTTTTGCGCGGGAACGCCTGAGCTACAACCACAACCCGGTCAGAGCGGCCCTCGAAGCCGGCTTTACCCGCTTTCGCCCGGTGCTGATGACGGCACTGGCCATGATCATTGGGATGGCCCCCATGGCTTTGGGGTGGGGTGAAGGCGGTGAACAAAACGCCCCCTTGGGCCGTGCGGTGATTGGTGGCTTGTTGTTTGCCACCGTTGCCACCCTGTTGCTGGTGCCGGTGCTGTTCAGCTGGGTCCACCAAGGCCAGAATCAATCGAAGGAAACCCTGTGAGTCAAAACG
>CAIUTG010000102.1 GCA_903902035.1 uncultured Curvibacter sp.
CAGGTGTTACCGCCCCCCAACAAATCCTTCGATCGGTTTCAGGAAGAAAAAGCCTATTGCATGCAGTACGCCCAGTCGCAGGTGTCGGGTCAAGTCAGTGCCAGCAATACCAAAACCGCTGAATCTGCCGCGATTGGCACCGTGGTGGGGGCGGCATTGGGCGCTGTCGTGGGCGAGTCCACGGGCGCAGGCGTTGGGGCCGGTTTAGGCGCTGCTGCGGGCACTTACGTGGGCACAGGCGGCAACGATCCCCAGCGAGGCACCCAGGACCAATACAACATGTCCTATGTCCAGTGCATGTACGCCAAGGGCAACCAGGTGGTCAGTCATTGAATCTTTAATGCCCGGCCCATTTCGGCAATCCGGGCTTCCCCCTGGGCGAGGGTGGTCGGGCTGGTGTGAACCGAGTAATGGCCCAAGGCCAGTTCGTGGGTGTAGCGCTTGGCGCTGCCCACCAAAAAAGCACAGTCGCTGAGTGCTTGAAAATCCAGGGCTTGCTGCCCTGGGGCAAAGACGGCCACTTCTCGCGCCAACGTTTCCCCGCTCACTTGGAGCGAGCCCGATTGTGCAAAGGCCCAGGCCAAGTCGTGTGAGGGCGGTGGCTGGTAATGCCAGTGTTCACCGGCCTTCAACTCCACCCAGAGGTAATTGGCGTCAAATGGCGCCGACACAGGGCTTTGTGCGCCATCGTGGTGACCCAATAAAACGGTGACGGGACCGACTTTAGGCACCTTCGCTGCGGGCAAAAAGACGGCCCCGGGTGCTGTGAGTTCATGGCTGGCGGGCAAGGCAAACCAGGTTTGAAAACCGGTCAGATGGCCTTGGCCCCTGAGCTGCGATTTGTGCCAGATGCCACCCCCCGCCACCACCCATTCTTCACCCCGAGGTTCAACCAGGTCCACCTGGCCTTGCGAGGTGTGGTGTTCCATCTCGTAGGTCAAGGGAAAGCTCAGGGTGGCGATGCCTGAATGGGGATGGAAACCGAATTTGGGGCCGTTGTCTTCGGCTTCGATGTAGTCCAGGAACACAAATGGCTTGAGCAATTGCCCCAAGTCCCCAGGGCTGAACAGCCGGGTGATGGGCCCATGGCGACGGCCTGCGGTTTTATGAACAATGAGACGCTGGGTAGGGGGCATGGTGGAATCCTTAATGAGCCGCCTGCGCCTCAGGTCGGGTTCTGTAAAAAGTGAGGGGTTGTGCTTGGGCGGCTTGCAGGACCGCCTTTTTGATTTTGCCCACGACATGCATCTCACAGGGCTTGCAGTCAAACCGCAGGGTCAGTTTTTCCTTGCCGTTGATCAAGGTCAGGGGCTCGGCCTTCACCGTGCCTTGCACCCCCGTCACCCCTTTGGCCTGTTTGGGGCACAGGCTGAGTGAAAAACGCACACAGTGTTTGGTGATCATCAAGGACACTTCGCCGATTTCCTCGTGGGCTTCGTAGGCCGCGTCAATCACTTTCACCCCGTGTTTGGCATAAAAAGCGTGCGCCGACTGGTTGAACACATTGGCCAGATAACTCAGGCTGTCTTCCGGGTAGGGGGCCGGTGGGTTCAGTGGCTGAAGGCGGACAGGACGCGCATAGGCTTGCTGGCGCGCTTCAGACAAGGCACTCAAGGCCTCACGGCGCAGGGGGTTCAACAGCGAGGCGGGCAAAAACCAGGCCTGGCTCAACTGGCAATCGACGCTGAGGGGTTCAAACGGGGTGTTACCAAATTTGCACAAGTGTTCACGCAGGCTTTGTTCATTTTTAACCGCGTCTCGGGCCAATTCGGGTTTGAGGCTCAGACGGGCTTGGCCCTGGTGCCCGTCTTCGTCGGTCAAAGTCAGCTCGAAGGTGGTTTGGACAGGCGTGCTTTCGGTTTCGGTCAAGCGGACCCAAACGCCCAGGCGCCGGTCGCTGGATTTCTTTTCCAGCAAGCGCACCCAGTTCATGTCGCGGTTTCGGTTGACCTCGACGCCTTTGCGCAAGTCTTTCAATCCCGCCAGGGGGTCTTTGGGGTGGACGCGCCAGCGCTGAACTTTGAGCGCTTCGGCCCGGTTGATGGGCAGGCCCACCAATTCTTTTTGCAGGTCGTAATAACAAAGTCCGTCGCCGTTGTGCAGCTCGGTGTCGGGACTGGCCGTTTCCAGTTCGACCCAGTTGTCTTCGAGATTCATCGCCGTGACCCAGCCAATCGCTTGGCCTGGATTCTTGGGGGTGTCAAAAGCGCCGATGTCTTCTTGGCGGCCTTGCACAAAATAGTCGGTGAATTCGCGGTTGAAGTTCTGGTTGGGGTCGGGTGTGAAAAAGAGCGTGGTTTTGCCACTCGAGGCACGGGTGTAGGCGCTGCCCGATTCGATCAACCCATCGAGTAGGCGGCGGTAGTGGCCGGTGATGTTTTTCACATAGGCCAGGTCCTTGTAGCGGCCTTCGATTTTGAAGCTGCGAATGCCCGCATCGACCAGGGCGGCCAGGTTGTCGCTTTGGTTGTTGTCCTTCATGGACAGCACATGTTTGTCGTGGGCGACAAATCGGCCCTGGGCATCGGTCACTTGGTAGGGCAGGCGACAGGCTTGCGAGCAGTCACCGCGGTTGGCACTGCGCCCGGTGTGCGCGTGGCTGATGTAGCACTGGCCGCTGTAGGCCACGCACAAGGCGCCATGCACAAAAAATTCCAATTGGGCTTTTGCGGGGTCCATCACCTGGTGGATGGCCTGAATTTGCGCCAGCGTCAACTCGCGCGCCAAGACAATTTGGGAGAACCCCACGTCCTGCATGAAGCGCGCCTTTTCGGGCGTACGAATGTCGGTTTGGGTGCTGGCGTGGAGTTGGATGGGGGGCAAGTCAAGTTCGAGCAGCCCCATGTCTTGCACGATCAGGGCATCGGCGCCAGCGTGATAAACATCCCAGGCGAGTTGGCGGGCGGGCGCCAGTTCATCGTCACGCAAAATGGTGTTGAGGGTGATGAAGATGCGGCTGTTGAAGCGGTGCGCTTCACGGCACAGGCGCTCGATGTCCGCCAGTGAGTTGCCCGCTGCAGCCCGGGCGCCAAAGCCAGGGCCGCCGATGTAGACCGCGTCAGCGCCGTGGTGGATGGCGGCGATGCCAATGTCGGCGTCCCGCGCCGGGCTGAGAAGTTCAAGTTGGTGGCTGAGCAGGGTCATGCACTCAAAAACGCTTTTTGTCGCCCGGCTGCATCACCACCATCTCGGTGGTGTGGTTGCCACCCGCATTCAGGGCGGCCTGAAAATCGGCGGGTGAACCGTTGATGAGGGGGTAGGTGCCGTAGTGCATGGGCAAAGCCAGCTTGGCCTTGACCAGTTCGCGCATGGCGTAGGCCGCTTCTTGCGGGCCCATGGTGTAGTTGCCACCAATGGGCAACATGACCAGATCGGGGTGGTACATCTCGGCGATCAGCTTCATGTCACCAAAAACGCCGGTATCGCCCATGTGCCAGATTTTGAAGCCGTTTTCCATCTCGATGATGAAACCCAGGGGCTCGCCCCCGATGTGCATTTCTTTTTTGCCGGTGGCAGGGTTGAGCCAATTGAGCTCAGACGAGTGCTCGGCATGGACGGCGGTGATCTTGACACCTTCCGGGCCAAAGGGACGCACGCTGCCACTTTTGTTCATGCGCGGGGTGAGTTCAGGCGGCAAGATGCCCAGGTCTTGCATGGATTCTTCCAATCCGGCTGGGGCATAAACCGGGGCCTGGTTGAGCAAGGCCAGGGCCGGGGCATCGGCAAAATGGTCCGAGTGGGCATGGGTGACCAGAATCAGGTCGATGTGTCCCAGATTTTCGAGTTTCTTGTATTGCGCGGGGGTTTTCGGGTTGGCGATCAACCAGGGGTCGATCATGATGACCTTGCCGCCCGGCGTGGTGATGCGCATGGCGGCTTGGCCCAGCCACAACACCTCGGTTTGGCCTTGGGTTCGGGGCACGCTGGCAGGCGATTGGGCGTTTGAATTCAAGCCCAGGAGTGTGGAAAGAACAAGGGCCGAAGCCCACAAAAATTTTTTCATGGTGACTTCAGCCCTGGTGAGGAGAGAACGTAAAAGTTATTCGACTTTGGCTTTGGCGCGCAGATCGGCTTGGTACTGGGCAATCTTGCGTTGCATCAACTGTTGGGCGATCTGAGGCTTGACGTCTTCCAATTTAGGCAATTGGGCTTCGCGCACATCGTCGATGTGGATGATGTGGTAACCAAATTGGGTCTTGACTGGGGTGTCAGAGGTTTGGCCTTTCTTCAGAGCCACCAGCGCGTCGCTGAATTCTTTGACAAAGCCAGCGGGGTTGGCCCAGCCCAAATCACCGCCTTTGGCGGCGGAGCCGGGGTCTTTGGATTGCTTCTTGGCGATGTCGTCAAACTTCGCGCCTTTTTTCAGCTTGGCAATGATGTCTTTGGCATCGGCTTCTTTTTCGACCAGGATGTGACGGACATGGTATTCCTTGGCGCCGGCGCCACCTTGGGCTTGCACAAACTTATCGTACTCGGCCTTGATTTCTTCATCCGTGACGGGGTTCTTCTTTTCAAATTCGGTAAAAAGGTCACGGATCAAAATGCCTTGTTTGGCCATTTCGAGCTGTTCTTTGTAATCGGCCGTGGTGTTCATGCCTTGTTTCATGGCTTCTTGAACGAAGATTTCGCGGGCCACGACTTCTTCTTTGATCTTGCCTTCGATTTCGGGCGTGATCTGGCGGCCCGATTTGGCCACTTGGGCCGTCAAAGCGTCGGCCCGAGATTGCGGCACCGCAACGCCGTTCACGATGGCAATGTTTTGCGCTTGGGCAGAGAAAGCGAGCAAGGAGGCCAGGGCGGTTCCCGCAACAAAGGCCACAGAAGATTTTTTCATAGAAATTCCTGGAATGTTTAAAGCACTTCAATCGCCAAGGCATGCAGGCCTTGGCTCATCAAGGGACCGACAGCATCATACACAAGGCGATGCTGCGCCACGGGCCGTAAATCTGTAAAGAGAGGTGAAGCAATCCGAACCCGAAAATGCGTGCCCGAGCCATCGGCCCCCGCTTCGGCGTGCCCGGCATGGTCGGCACTTTCGTCAATCACCTCCAATTGGGTGGGGTTCAGGCGGGCTTTGAGCAAGGCGCTCAGGTGCTCAGAGGTGATGGGCTTGCTGGGTTCAGGTGTGGGCATGGGCGGCGTTTCCAGTTCAGGGCTGACTTCAGGGGGGTGCATGTGCTTGGCCAGAAAGATGGCCTGAATGACGACAAAAACCAAGGTCAGGGCGGTGCAGCCAAAGACTTTGAAGTTGACCCAATCGGCGGTGGCGTAGTGCTGGGCCACCCACAGGTTCAAAACCCCCAAGGCCGCGAAGAAGCCCATCCAACTGAGGTTGACTTTGCCCCATACGGGTTCGGGCAACTGGAGTTGTGCGCCCATGACCACCTTGATCGGGTTCTTTTTGAAAATCACCTGGCCCACCAGCAAGGCCGCAGCAAAGGCCCAGTAGAGCAGGGTGGGCTTCCACTTGATGAAGGTTTCATCGTGGGTGATCAAGGTGGCGCCACCGAACACCACAATGATGGCCAGCGTGATCCACTGCATGGGGGCCACCTGGCCATCACGGCGTTTGAGGTAGAGGATTTGCACCACCGTGGCGACAATGGCCACCGCCGTGGCCGTGAAGATGTCGAAGAATTTGAAGGCCGCAAAAAACAAGACCACGGGAATCAGATCGACCAGCGCTTTCATGAGGCGGCCTGGTTCGTTTGGGGTGCAAAGTCCAGCGCGGCCGAGTTCATGCAATAACGCAGCCCCGTGGGGGCGGGGCCATCCTCAAACACATGGCCCAAATGGGCTTTGCATTGGGCGCACACCGTCTCGGTCCTGACCATGCCGTGGCTGCGGTCGGTGATTTCTTCAACGGCCCCGGGCACGGCGGCTTGGTAAAAGCTCGGCCAACCACAACCGGCGTCAAACTTGGTCGTCGAATCAAACAACTTGGCCCCACAACAGATGCAGTGGTAGGTGCCGTCGGCCCAGTGGGCTTCGTATTTGCCCGTAAAAGGGCGTTCGGTCGCGGCATGGCGGGTGACTTGAAAGGCCGCAGGCTCAGCCTGTTTGCTGGCCAGCAAGGCTTGCCACTCGGCATCGGTTTGAGGGAGGTTCTGGTTCATGGTGGTTTCAAAAGTCATTCAAGAAGAGCAGCTGATTTGAATGGAAGTCGCCCAGGCGGGTGGGAAGTCGGCCAGATGCGTCCATTCAGGGTGCTCGTCAAAGGGGGTTTGTAGCACAGACAGCAGCTCGGCAACACCAGAAAAATCCTTGGCTTGGGCTTTTTGAATGGCCTGTTCGGCCAAATGGTTGCGCAAGACAAATTTGGGATTGGTCGCCAGCATCAACGCCCCATCGGGTCGATTTTGCCCGGCAAGCTGCTGGTAGCTGGCCCACCAGGCGTCAAAGCGGGCGCGGTCCAAAAAGAGGTCGCGCAGTTCATTCAAGGGTTCCGGGGATGGGGCTTGGGCCACGGCCCGGCTCAGGCGACGCCAGAAAATCGGGTAGTCTGTGGCCTCGGCCGCCATCAGGTCGAGCAGGGCTTGCATGAGCACCCCGTCACCTTCATGGGCCTGTCGCCAACCCAGTTTGGCGCGCATCAAGCGCCCATAATGGGCTTCAAAGGCGGGCTGGAATTCCGTCAGCGCGGTCTGGGCCGAATCGGGGTCTTGCAGCAGGGGCATCAGCGCGCGGGCCAGTCGGTACAAATTCCAATGGGCCACCCGCGCTTGCTGGTCAAAGGCATAACGACCGTGTGAGTCGCTGTGGTTGCAGACATGGTCGGGCACAAAGCCATCCAGGAACTGAAACGGGCCGTAGTCCAAGGTCAGCCCCAACAAACTCATGTTGTCGGTGTTCATCACGCCATGGCAAAAGCCCACCGCTTGCCAGTGGGCCAGCAAACGGGCCGTGCGCAAGGTCACGGCCTGCAAGAGCTGGGTCGCTTGCTGTGCCGGTGGCAGCTCAGTCGCGTCACACTCCGGGAAATAGGCCTTCAAAGAAAAGGCCAACAATCGTTCCAGGTTGCGCCAGCCGCCCCCATCGTTGGCGGGGCCTTGAGCGGCGAAATGCTCGAAATGCCCAAAGCGCAAAAAACTGGGGGCTACCCGGGTCACCACGGCAGCCGTTTCCAGGGTTTCCCGTCGCACGGGGGTATCGGAGCCGGTCACACACAAAGCGCGTGAAGTGGGTACGCCCAAAGCGTGCATGGCCTCGCTGGCCAAAAACTCTCGAATACTCGAGCGCAGCACGGCCCGGCCATCGGCGCGTCGGGAATAGGGGGTGGGGCCACTGCCTTTGAGCTGGATTTCCTGTCCGCTTGCTGTGGTGCCCAACAAAATGGCGCGGCCATCGCCCAACTGCCCGGCCCAAACGCCAAATTGGTGGCCGCTGTACACACTGGCCAAGGGTTGCATGCCGGGCAGCAGGGCGTTGCCGGTAAAGACCTGCAAGGCCAGGGCCTCTTCAGTCGGGTGGTCAGGGGTTTCCCACCAACCCAAGTCCTGAGCCAAGGCGGTGTTCAGCCCCACCCAATAGGGCGCCGGCAACGGGGTGGGCCTCAATTCCGTGAAGAAGTTGGTGCCCAATTTAAAAAAATCATTGCCCCAATCACTGGGGGCATCAGGAAGTCGAAAACCCATGTCTTCATTGTCCCCGAGTTTAGTAACCCCGGTGACAGCGGGGTTCATCCTCACCCCTGGACAATGGTGAAAGAAAGGGTCGTCCGCATCGGGTGAACCCCACTGTCTGGCGGGCTCCTCTCTACCTACAATAAATCGAACGACCGTTCTATTTAAAACAAAGGAAATCACAGATGTTGGGATTGATGCAGAACCAGCCCTTGCTGACCTCGTCCTTGATCGATTTTGCCGAGCGCCACCATGGCGATGCGGAAATCGTCTCGCGCCGGGTGGAGGGCGATGTCCACCGGTACAACTATGCCGCCATGGCCAAGCGAGCCCGCCAAGTTGCCAACGCGTTGGACGGTTTGGGGCTGGCTTTCAGCGACCGTGTCGCCACCTTGGCTTGGAACGGGTATCGGCACATGGAGTTGTACTTTGGCGTGGGTGGCTCGGGGCGGGTGGTCCACACCATCAACCCGCGCCTGCACCCTGACCAAGTGGCCTGGATCATGAACCACGCCGAAGACCAGGTGCTGCTGTTCGACGCCACCTTTTTGCCCTTGGTGCAAAAAGTCCATGCCCAGGCCAAAACCGTGAAACACTGGATCTTGCTGTGTGAAGCCGACAAGCTGCCGTCGGATTCGGGCATTCCTGGCTTGATGAGCTACGAAGCCTGGATTGCCCCGCAAGCGACTGACTACGATTGGCCTCAATTTGACGAAAACACCGCCGCCAGCATGTGCTACACCAGCGGCACCACGGGCAATCCCAAAGCGGCTCTGTACAGCCACCGCTCCAGCGTTTTGCATGCGTATGCCGCCGCTTTGCCCGATGTGATGGGCATTTCGGCGCGGGATTCGGTCTTGCCCGTGGTCCCCATGTTCCATGTGAATGCCTGGGGCCTGCCGTATTCCTGTCCTCTGGTGGGGGCCAAACTGGTCTTTCCAGGCCCTGCGCTGGATGGCAAGTCGGTCTATGAACTGATCGAGGCCGAGCAAGTGACCTATGCTGCGGGCGTGCCCACCGTGTGGCAGATGATGCTCTCACACATGCAGCCTGCAAATTTGAAATTCAGCAGCCTGAAGCGCACCGTGATCGGGGGCTCGGCTTGCCCACCGGCCATGATTCATGCCTTCCAGGACGATTATGGGGTGGAGGTTTTGCACGCCTGGGGCATGACCGAAATGTCGCCGTTGGGC
The DNA here is from genome assembly GCA_903902035.1 of uncultured Curvibacter sp. GTDB lineage: Bacteria > Pseudomonadota > Gammaproteobacteria > Burkholderiales > Burkholderiaceae_C > Curvibacter. The sequence continues at coordinate 8,816 of CAIUTG010000102.1, forward strand.
ACGCTGTGCACCTTGAAAAACAAGCATTTGAAATTGCCCAAAGAAGAGCAGATGAAAATCCGCCTCAAACAAGGCCGCGCCATTTATGGGGTTGACATGAAAATCGTCAACGACGCCGGCGAAGAATTGCCCTGGGACGGGAAAACCTATGGCGATTTGTTGGTGCGGGGGCCCTGGATCTTGGCCGAATACTTCAAAGGCGAGGGCGGTGACCCCTTGCGCTATGACGCCAAAGGCCGGGGCTGGTTCCCAACGGGCGATGTGGCCACCCTTGACCCCGATGGTTTCATGCAGATCACCGACCGTTCGAAAGACGTGATCAAGTCGGGCGGTGAATGGATCAGCTCGATTGACATTGAAAACATCGCCATGGGCCACCCGGCGGTGGTGATGGCGGCCTGCATCGGCATGCCGCATCCCAAGTGGGATGAACGCCCGATTGTGGTGGTGGTCAAAAAGCCCAACATGGCACTGAGCAAACCCGAGTTGCTGGCCTTTTACCAAGGCAAAACGGCCAAATGGCAAATTCCCGATGATGTGGTGTTTGTGGACGCCATTCCCTTGGGGGCCACCGGCAAGATGCTGAAAACCAAACTGCGCGAGCAACTGGTGGACTACCAATTGCCCGTTTGAACCGGCTTGGCCCCCGCAGAACCAAGGTGACAGCGGTCGAGGGTATTTCCCGATATTTGAACCACCAGTTGGACGAACAAAGCCGCTACGCTTTGACGAGGTTTTTGTGTCATTAAAACAGAGGAGACATCAAGATGAAGTTGTTCAAAAAAGCCGTGGCCGGTGCGGCCCTATTGGTTTTGGCGGGTGCCAGTGCGACGGCCTGGGCCCAAAAGGGTGAAACGGTCAAGATCGGCTGGATTGATCCTTTGTCTGGCTTGATGGCGGCGGTGGGCACCAACAGTCTGAAGTCTTACCAATTCATGGCCGAAGAGTTCAATCAAAAAAACGCGGCGGGCGTTAAGTTTGAGATCATCGGTTTGGACAACAAGCTCAGCCCTCAAGAATCCACCAATGCCCTGCGACAGGCCATTGACCAAGGTGTCCGTTATGTCGTTCAGGGCAATGGCTCGGGGGTGGCCACGGCGCTGGTGGATGCCATCGAAAAGCACAACGCACGCAACCCTGGCAAAGAAGTGGTGTTCATCAATTACGCCGCGGTCGACCCAGACTTGACCAACAGCAAATGCAGCTTTTGGCACTTCCGCTTGGACGCCGACACGTCCATGAAGATGGAGGCCATGACCACCTACATGAAAGACCAGCAAGACATCAAGAAGGTCTACATCATTGGTCAAAACTA
>CAIUTG010000103.1 GCA_903902035.1 uncultured Curvibacter sp.
CCGTCGCAGCGGCCCAGGTGCTTTGGCATTTCAGCTTGATTCGACAGCGCCAACGCGAAGGCTGTTTCAAGGCCTTCACGTCCAATCATTGGCTGGGCCTGGCCTTGTTCACCGCGACGGTGCTGGGCTACCTGAGCCCAGCGCGCCTTTAAGCGCCAAACTCATCGCCCAATTCGACGGCGCGGGCGCGGGCTTTTTCCAGCGCGGCCATGAAGTGGTCTTTGATGTGGTGCTCTTCCATGGCCGTCAAGGCAGCGTAGGTGGTGCCTCCTTTGGAGGTGACACGCTGGCGCAGCACCTCAGGCGACTCGGTGGAAGCGCCCGCCAATTGGGCCGCACCGGCAAAGGTGGACACGGCCAAGGTTTTGGCCTGATCCGCGCTCAGCCCCATGCCCACCCCTGCGGCTGTCATGGCCTCGATGAAGTAATACACATAGGCGGGGCCCGAGCCGGAGAGGGCGGTGACGGCGTCCAGCAGGGGCTCCTCATTCACCCACATCAATTGTCCGGTGGCTTGCAACACCTGCTCAACCAAGGCTTTGTCGCTGGCGTGCACGGCAGCCCTTGCAAAGAGCCCGGTCATGCCGCGTCCCACCAGGGCCGGGGTGTTGGGCATGCACCGCACCACCCGTTCGCTGCCCAGCCACTGGGCAATGCTGTCCGAGCGAATGCCTGCGGCCACGCTCAGGTGCAAGGCCTGGCGGGTGTGGTCTTTGACGGCTGGGGTGGCTTCGCGAAAAATTTGTGGCTTGACCGCCCAAACCACCAAACCGGCTTGATTTAAAAAAGGGCCAGGGGCGGCTTGGGCCTGAATGCCCAGTTGTTGGGCCAGGGCCGCGCGGGCAGGTTCGAAGGGTTCCACCACACAAAGTCGGTCGGCGGGGACGCCCTGCTGGCGCAGGCCGCCCAAAATGGCACTGGCCATGTTGCCGCCGCCAATGAAGGCCAGGATGGGGAGATTGGAGTGGGTCATGGTCAAGCGGGATAAATCAAATTTAAAAAGAGAAACAGCGAAAAAAACAGCGCGAGGGTGGTCAAGAGGCCGTTGCTTGGCGCACCGCGTGCGCCCAATGCGCCAGGGTGGCTTGGGCTTGGTCGCGGCTGATTTGGGGCTCGAAGCAGCGGTCAATGCCTTGCAGGGATTGGAGTTCGGCCAAGCTGCCAAAAACCCCCTCGGTCAAGCCAGCCAAATAGGCCGCGCCCAAAGCCGTGGTTTCGATGACGGTGGGGCGCACCACCGGAATGCCCAACAGGTCGGCCTGGGTTTGCATCAGTAAATCATTGGCGCTGGCGCCGCCGTCCACACGAAGCTCTCGCACCTCTTGGCCACCGTGGTGGCTCACGTCCCGGTTCATGGCTTGCAGCAGGGCGGTGCTTTGCAGGGCAATGCTGTCCAAGGCGGCACGGGCAATGTGGCCCAAATGCGTGCCCCGGGTCAGTCCGGTCAGGGTGCCACGGGCTTCGGGGTTCCAATACGGGGCGCCCAGGCCGGTGAAGGCTGGCACCATCATCACGCCGCCCGCATCGGGCACACTTTGGGCCAGCGCCTGTACTTCGGCGCTGCTTTGGATGGCGTGCAAGCCGTCACGCAGCCATTGCACCACCGCGCCACCGACAAAAACGCTGCCTTCCAGGGCGAATTCGGGCGCGTGGCTGTCTTGGGTCTGCACTGTGCGGGTCGTCAGCAAGCCATTGTGGGAGGCGGGGGCCTGGGTGCCCGTGTGCATCAACAAGAAGCAGCCGGTGCCATAGGTGTTTTTGGCCATGCCGGGTTCAAAGCAGCTTTGACCAAAGAGGGCGCTTTGCTGGTCGCCTGCCAGGGCCCCAATCGGGATGGCATGACCCAGGCAATCGGGGTGGGTGTGGCCGAAGCGGCTGCTGGAAGGGCGGACTTCGGGCAGCAGGCTGGCCGGAATGTCCAGTGTTGCCAGCAATTCGGGGTCCCAGCGGCCACGGTGAATGTCGAACAGCAAGGTGCGCGAGGCATTGCTGACGTCGGTGGCATGCACCGCGCCGCCTGTCAATTGCCAAAGCAGCCAGCTGTCCACCGTGCCAAAGGCCAGTTCGCCTCGCTCGGCCAGGTCACGGGCCCCTGGCACCTGATCGAGCAGCCAGCGGAGTTTGGTGGCCGAAAAATAAGCGTCAACCAGCAAGCCCGTTTTTTCTTGTGCGGTGGCGGCCCAGCCCTGTTCGCGCAGTTGTTGGCACAGGGGCTCCGTGCGGCGGTCCTGCCAAACCAGCGCGTTGTGCAGGGGTTGGCCGGTTTTGCGGTGCCACAGCAGGGTGGTTTCGCGTTGGTTGGTGATGCCCATGGCGCCAACTTGCCGAGCTGAAATTCCGGCCTTCACCAGCACCTGACGGGCGGTGGCGAGTTGACTGTCCCAAATTTCGAGGGGGTCTTGCTCGACCCAGCCGGGGTGGGGGAAATGAGAGGTCAGCGCTTGTTGCGCCATGGCCACGACCTCGCCTTGGCGGTTGAACAACACGCTGCGTGAGCTGCTGGTGCCTTGGTCCAGCGCCAATAGATAAGGTGCGGCAGGGGCGGGGACGGTCATGGTGTTTGCCATGGACGCCATGTTAACGGCAGGGGGAAGCCTCTGTTTTTTGAACTTTCTGAAGTTTTTTTGCAAAAGGTGTTGACGCGACCTGAAAACTGAGTGAAAATCTAGGGCTTCGCTTTTTACAAGTTACTTTTTTGTAGCGGCTGTGGCAAGCGGATATCTGCTCAACGAAAGCGCTTTGGAATGGTTTCAAGGTGTGGACGACGGGCCCAAGACTGACTGAGTGGCGTTTGATTTTCAAACAAAACCCGGTGCAAGTTGGGAAATATAGACATGATCCAAACAGAATCTCGGTTAGAGGTTGCCGACAACACGGGCGCCAAATCTGTCCTTTGCATCAAGGTGCTGGGCGGGTCCAAGCGTCGTTACGCCAGTGTCGGCGACATCATTAAGGTGAGCATCAAAGAAGCCGCTCCGCGTGGCCGCGTCAAAAAAGGCGAGGTTTACAGCGCTGTGGTGGTTCGCACTGCCAAGGGCATTCGCCGTGGCGATGGCTCACTCGTTAAATTCGATGGCAACGCAGCCGTGTTGCTGAACAGCAAGTTGGAGCCGATTGGCACCCGCATCTTTGGACCCGTGACGCGTGAATTGCGTACCGAAAAGTTCATGAAGATCGTGTCCTTGGCCCCTGAAGTTCTTTGAGGACTCAGACATGAACAAGATTCGTACGGGTGACCAAGTCATCGTGCTCGCCGGCCGCGATAAAGGCAAGCGTGGTCAAGTGACCTCGCGCAAGGACGATTCCCATGTGGTGGTCGAAGGCATCAACATCGTGAAGAAGCATGCCAAGCCCAACCCCATGAAGGGAACCACGGGCGGCATCATCGAAAAGACCATGCCGATTCACCAGTCCAATGTGGCGATTTTCAACGCGGCCACCGGCAAAGCCGATCGCGTGGGTATCAAACAATTGGCCGATGGCAAACGCGTTCGCGTTTACAAGTCCAGCGGCGAAGAAATCAAGGTGGCATAAGCATGGCACGTTTGCAACAACATTACCGCGAAAAAGTCGCGCCCGAGTTGACCGCCAAGTTCGGTTACACCTCGCCCATGCAAGTGCCTCGCTTGACCAAGATCACCTTGAACATGGGTGTGAGCGAAGCGGTGTCGGACAAGAAGGTCATGGACAACGCCGTGGCCGACCTGACCAAGATTGCGGGTCAAAAGCCCGTCGTGACCAAGGCCAAGAAGGCCATCGCCGGTTTCAAAATCCGCGAAGGTCAGGCGATTGGTTGCATGGTGACTTTGCGTGGCGTTCAGATGTATGAATTCCTGGATCGCTTTGTGACCGTGGCGCTGCCTCGTGTGCGTGACTTCCGCGGGATCTCGGGTCGCGCATTTGATGGCCGTGGCAACTACAACATCGGCGTCAAAGAACAAATCATTTTCCCTGAAATTGAATACGACAAGGTCGATGCCTTGCGCGGTCTCAATATCAGCATCACCACAACGGCTAAGACCGACGAAGAGTGCAAAGCACTGCTCGCAGGCTTCCGTTTCCCGTTCAAGAACTGAGGTGGCTTGTGGCTAAAGTAGCTTTGATCGAGCGAGAGCTCAAGCGTGAAAAGTTGGTGGCAAAGTTCGCGAAAAAACACGCTGAACTGAAGGCCATCTCGACAGATGTGAAGCGCAGCGAAGAAGAGCGTGATGCAGCCCGTTTGGCGCTGCAAAAACTGCCCCGCAACGCCAACCCCACGCGTCTGCGCAACCGTTGCGAAATCACCGGTCGCCCCCGTGGCACTTTCCGTCAATTCGGTCTGGGCCGTGCCAAGATCCGCGAATTGGCTTTCGCTGGTGATATCCCCGGTATCACCAAGGCCAGCTGGTAAGCAAGGAGAACAATTATGAGCATGAGTGATCCCATTGCTGACTTGCTGACCCGCATCCGCAACGCCCAAATGGTGGCCAAGGCCACGGTGAGCGCCCCTTCCTCCAAAGTGAAGGTCGCGATTGCCCAGGTGTTGAAAGATGAGGGTTATATCGACGGCTTCCAAGTGAAGAGCGTGGATGGCAAATCCGAACTCGAAATTTCCCTGAAGTACTACGCAGGCCGTCCCGTGATTGAGCGCATCGAGCGCGTCAGCCGCCCTGGTCTGCGGGTTTACAAAGGCCGCGATGCCATCCCTCAAGTCATGAATGGCTTGGGTGTGGCCATCGTCACCACCCCTCAAGGTGTGATGACCGATCGCAAAGCACGTGCTACCGGTACCGGTGGTGAAGTGCTCTGCTATGTGGCTTAACGAAGGCATGGAGGAATAACTGAAATGTCCCGCGTTGCAAAATCCCCCGTCGTCATTCCACAAGGTGTGGAAGTGACGCTTCAAGCAGAAAAAATCAGTGTCAAAGGCACTGGTGGCACCTTGAGCCAAGCGCAAAACGCTTTGGTGACAGTGGCCAACGACAATGGCAAGCTGACGTTCGTTCCTGCGAATGAGTCACGTGAAGCCAATGCCATGTCGGGCACCATGCGTCAGCTGGTGAACAACATGGTGGTCGGTGTGAGCAAGGGCTTCGAAAAGAAGCTGACCCTGATTGGCGTGGGCTACAAAGCCGCCGCTCAAGGTGCCAAGCTCAACCTGGCTGTCGGTTACTCGCACCCCGTGAACATCGACATGCCCGCTGGCATCACGGTGGCCACGCCTGCGCCGACCGAAATCGTGATCAAGGGTGCTGACCGTCAGCGCGTTGGTCAAATCGCCGCTGAGATCCGTGCTGTTCGTCCTCCCGAGCCCTACAAGGGCAAGGGCATCCGTTATGCGGATGAGAAGATCACGATCAAAGAGACTAAGAAGAAGTAAGGAGCTGCAGCATGTTGACCAAAAAAGAACAACGTCTGCGTCGTGCCCGTCAAACGCGCATCCGCATTGCCAATCAAGGCGTCGCGCGCTTGTCGGTGAACCGTACCAACTTGCACATTTACGCTCAAGTGATCTCTGGCTGCGGCACCAAGGTGTTGGCCAGTGCGTCTACCGCCGAAGCCGAAGTCCGCTCCACTCTGGGCGCTTCTGGCAAGGGTGGCAACACCGCTGCTGCTCAAGTCATTGGCAAGCGCATCGCTGAAAAAGCGAAGGCTGCTGGCGTTGACAAAGTGGCTTTCGACCGCGCTGGTTTTGCTTACCACGGTCGCGTCAAGGCTCTGGCCGACGCTGCCCGCGAAGCTGGCCTGCAGTTCTAAGCGACCACAGATTGATTGGGAACACCAAAAATGGCTAAATTTTCACCCCAAGTAAAAGACGAAGGTCGTGACGACGGCATGCGCGAGAAGATGATCGCCGTGAACCGCGTGACCAAAGTGGTTAAGGGCGGTCGCATTCTCGGCTTTGCTGCTTTGACCGTGGTCGGCGATGGCGATGGTCGCGTTGGCATGGGCAAGGGCAAATCGAAAGAAGTGCCTGCGGCTGTGCAAAAAGCGATGGAAGAAGCCCGTCGCAACATGACCAAAGTTTCTTTGAAGAACGGCACCATCCACCACCAGGTGACGGGTCACCACGGCGCTGCCGTTGTGATGATGGCGCCCGCCCCCAAGGGGACCGGCATCATTGCTGGCGGCCCCATGCGCGCAGTCTTTGAAGTGATGGGCATCACCGACATCGTGGCCAAGAGCCATGGTTCGTCCAACCCTTACAACATGGTTCGCGCCACTTTTGACGCATTGAAGAATTCAACAACCCCTGCCAACATCGCTTCCAAGCGTGGCAAGTCGGTTGAAGAGTTGTTCGCCTAAGCCCGGAGCCCGATATGACGACACAAGCAACCGTAAAGGTTCAATTGGTTCGCAGCCCCATCGGCACCAAAGAGTCGCACCGTGCGACGGTGCGTGGCCTGGGTTTGCGCAAACTCAACAGCGTGAGCGAACTGAAGGATTCTCCTGAAGTGCGCGGCATGATTAACAAGATCAGTTACCTGGTCAAAGTGCTCTGAGAGAGCTCTGAGAGAAATCAAGATGGAACTCAATAGCATCAAACCCGCAGCTGGCGCCAAACACGCCAAGCGTCGCGTTGGCCGTGGCATTGGCTCCGGTCTGGGTAAAACCGCCGGTCGTGGTCACAAGGGTCAAAAATCCCGCGCTGGCGGCTACCACAAGGTGGGCTTTGAAGGTGGTCAAATGCCAATGCAACGCCGTTTGCCCAAGCGTGGTTTCAAATCGACCACGTTGAAGTACAACGACGAAGTGACTTTGGGTCAACTCGAACAGCTCGGCTTGCCTGAACTGGATCTGGGCAGCCTGAAAGCCGCTGGCCTGGTCAGCGAAATGGCCAAGGTGGTGAAGGTCGTCAAAACGGGCGTCCTGACCAAGGCCGTCAAGCTGACTGGCATTGGTGCCACCGCTGGTGCCAAGGCTGCCATCGAAGCCGCTGGCGGCAGCGTGGCTGAATAAAGCCCATTCCCAAGAAAGACGTTCACGTGGTCACTACCCCCGCATCATTGGCAAAAACAGACAAGTTTGGCGACCTGCGTCGCCGGCTGGTGTTCTTGTTGCTGGCGCTCGTGGTCTACCGCGTGGGCGCACACATTCCGGTGCCGGGCATTGACCCGAACCAGTTGCAGCAGTTGTTCAAGAGCCAATCGGGTGGCATCTTGAACCTGTTCAATATGTTCTCAGGTGGCGCTTTGTCGCGCTTCACCGTGTTTGCCTTGGGCATCATGCCTTACATTTCGGCCTCCATCATCATGCAGTTGATGGGCTATGTGTTGCCGGCGTTTGAGCAGCTCAAGAAAGAGGGCGAAGCAGGCCGCCGCAAGATCACCCAATACACCCGCTACGGCACCCTTGGGTTGGCAATTTTCCAATCTTTGGGCATTGCGGTTGCCTTGGAAGGCACGGCGGGTTTGGTGATCAGCCCTGGTTTTGGATTCCGTTTGACGGCCATGGTCAGCTTGACGGCTGGCACCATGTTCTTGATGTGGTTGGGCGAGCAAATCACTGAGCGTGGTTTGGGCAATGGCATCTCGATTCTGATTTTTGCCGGCATTGCCTCGGGCATTCCCAAGTCCATTGGGGGTTTGCTGGAGCTGGTGAACACCGGCGCCATGGCGATTCCAGTGGCCATCTTTGTGGTGCTGCTGGTGGTGGCGGTGACTTATTTTGTGGTCTTTGTCGAGCGCGGTCAGCGCAAGATTCTGATCAACTACGCCCGCCGTCAGGTTGGCAACAAGGTGTACGGCGGGCAATCGTCTTACCTGCCTTTGAAACTCAACATGGCTGGTGTGGTGCCCCCCATCTTCGCGTCCAGCATCATTTTGCTGCCTGCTACCGTGGTGGGTTGGTTCAGCACGGGTGAGTCCATGCGTTGGTTGAAAGACATCGCCAGTGCCCTGACCCCCGGTCAGCCAATCTATGTGATGTTGTATGCTGCGGCCATCGTGTTTTTCTGCTTCTTCTACACGGCCTTGGTGTTCAACAGCCGTGAGACCGCAGATAATCTAAAAAAGAGTGGCGCTTTTGTGCCTGGCATTCGCCCTGGTGAACAAACGGCCCGCTACATCGACAAAATCTTGCTGCGCTTGACTTTTGCTGGTGCGATCTACATCACCTTTGTGTGTTTGTTGCCCGAGTTCTTGATTTTGAAATACAACGTGCCGTTCTACTTCGGTGGCACCTCGTTGATGATCATTGTGGTGGTGACCATGGACTTCATGGCCCAAGTACAAAATTACCTGATGTCTCAACAATACGAATCGTTGCTCAAGAAGGCCAACTTCAAGACGACGCTGGGTGGTTGAGATCTATACATTGAATGAGTTTTAGGAGAGCAATATGAAAGTTTCGGCTTCGGTCAAAAAAATTTGCCGCAACTGCAAAATCATCCGTCGCAAGGGTGTGGTGCGTGTGATCTGTACAGATCTGCGCCACAAACAGCGTCAAGGTTGATCAAACTAGTTTTAGAGGACGCACATGGCACGTATCGCTGGCATTAACATTCCGCCCCACAAGCACGCGGAAATTGGTTTGACCGCCATTTTTGGCATTGGTCGTACACGCGCTCGCAAAATTTGCGAAGCATCGGGTATTGAGTATTCCAAGAAAATCAAAGACCTCACGGACGGCGATTTGGAAAAAATTCGTGAGCAGATCGAGCTCTTCACCATTGAAGGTGACTTGCGTCGTGAAACCACGATGAACATCAAGCGTTTGATGGACATTGGTTGCTACCGTGGTTTCCGTCACCGTCGTGGCTTGCCCATGCGTGGCCAACGCACCCGCACCAACGCGCGTACTCGCAAGGGTCCACGCAAGGCCGCAGCGGCTTTGAAGAAATAAGTAAGAGGACAGCATGGCAAAGTCACCCGCTAATTCCGCAGCACAACGTGTGCGTAAGAAGGTTCGCAAAAACGTCGCCGACGGTATTGCCCACGTTCACGCCTCGTTCAACAACACCATCATCACGATCACCGATCGTCAAGGCAATGCCTTGTCGTGGGCGTCGTCGGGTGGTCAAGGCTTCAAGGGCTCACGCAAGTCCACTCCTTTCGCGGCCCAGGTCGCGTCTGAAGTGGCTGGTCGTGCTGCCATGGAGCAAGGCATCAAAAACCTCGATGTCGAAATCAAGGGCCCCGGTCCTGGTCGTGAATCGTCGGTGCGTGCCTTGGGTGCCCTGGGCATCCGCATCACCTCGATCGCTGACGTCACCCCCGTCCCGCACAACGGTTGCCGCCCTCAAAAGCGTCGTCGTATTTAATTTTGTAAGCCCACCGCTTGGGACCCCGGGTCTCAAGCTCCCGTCAGTTTCTGGAATTCAGTTTCCAAAACTTGCGGCAGATGCATAAAGGAAGAAACAAGTGGCACGTTACCTCGGCCCCAAGGCCAAACTCTCACGCCGTGAAGGCACCGACCTGTTTTTGAAGAGCGCCCGTCGTTCGATCGCTGACAAGTCAAAATTCGAATCCAAGCCTGGCCAACATGGCCGCACCTCAGGGGCCCGCACCTCTGACTTCGGTTTGCAACTGCGCGAAAAGCAAAAAGTCAAGCGCATGTACGGCGTGCTGGAAAAACAATTCCGCCGCTACTTTGCTGAAGCCGACCGTCGTCGTGGCAACACTGGCGCCAACTTGTTGGCCATTCTGGAATGCCGTTTGGACAACGTGGTCTACCGTATGGGCTTTGGCTCCACACGGGCAGAAGCTCGGCAATTGGTTTCCCACAAGGCCATCACAGTCAACGGTCAGTCCGTTAACATCCCTTCTTACCTGGTGAAAACCGGTGATGTGGTGGCTGTGCGCGAGAAATCCAAGAAACAAGGTCGCGTGGTCGAAGCCTTGCAATTGGCTGCACAAGTGGGCATGCCTGCTTGGGTCGAAGTGAATGCTGACAAAGCAGAAGGCGTCTTCAAGAAAGTGCCTGATCGCGATGAATTCGCTGCAGACATCAACGAATCTTTGATTGTTGAGTTGTATTCTCGTTGATTGATCTTCGTTGATCACATCACATTGATTTTGTTCCTGAGCCGCGGTCTTCCGCGGCTGAGGTGCTTCACCAGCCTTACCGGTGTAACGAGCCGGGGGTATTGAGAGGAAGATTGAATGCAAACAAACCTGCTGAAACCCAAAGCCATCACGGTCGAACAAATCGGTTTGAACCGCGCCAAAGTCTCGTTGGAGCCTTTTGAGCGTGGTTATGGCCACACCCTGGGCAACGCGATTCGCCGCGTGCTGCTGTCTTCCATGGTCGGCCATGCCGCCACCGAAGTCACCATCGCTGGCGTGTTGCACGAGTACTCGTCGATTGACGGCGTGCAAGAAGATGTGGTCAACATCTTGTTGAACCTCAAAGGCGTGGTTTTCAAGCTGCACAACCGTGACGAAGTCACCCTGAGCCTGCGCAAAGACGGCGAAGGCGTGGTCACCGCGGGCGACATCCAAACCCCGCACGATGTGGAAATCATCAACCCTGACCATGTCATCGCCACCCTGTCGCAAGGCGGCAAGTTGGACATGCAAATCAAGGTCGAAAAAGGCCGTGGTTATGTGCCGGGCAATGTGCGCCGTTATGGCGATGAGCCCAGCAAGTCGATTGGTCGCATCCTGTTGGACGCTTCTTTCTCGCCGGTGCGTCGCGTCAGCTACACCGTGGAGAGCGCTCGCGTTGAACAGCGCACCGACCTGGATAAATTGGTCGTTGAGATTGAAACCAATGGTGCCATCAGCGCCGAAGACGCCGTGCGCTCTTCGGCCCGCATCTTGGTGGAACAACTGGCGGTCTTCGCTCAGTTGGAAGGTGGCGAACTGGCCGCCTTTGACCAACCCGCCACCCGTGGTGGCGCGGCCTTCGATCCGATCTTGTTGCGTCCAGTTGACGAGTTAGAATTGACCGTTCGTTCGGCCAACTGCTTGAAGGCTGAAAACATCTATTACATCGGCGACCTGATCCAGCGCACCGAAAACGAATTGCTCAAGACCCCTAACCTGGGTCGCAAGTCACTCAACGAAATCAAGGAAGTCTTGGCTTCCCGTGGTTTGACTTTGGGCATGAAGTTGGAAAGCTGGCCACCCGCTGGTCTTGAAAAGCGTTAATTGAATTCGCCTGGCTTTGGCCAGGCAGTGCACCGGCCCGTACCTGATACGGCGGGCTGTTTAATAAAGAAGGGAAATGCACCATGCGTCACGGACACGGACTCCGCAAACTTAACCGCACCAGCGAGCACCGCCTCGCCATGCTGCGCAACATGATGAACTCGCTGATCGAACACGAAGTCATCAAAACCACCTTGCCCAAGGCCAAAGAACTGCGCCGCGTGATCGAACCCATGATCACCCTGGGCACCTGGCGGGAGAAGATGTGGGACAACGGCTGGACCGCGGTCACCGCCGACGGCCGTCGCACCGCCCAGTTCGAACACACCCTGGTCGTGACCGACGACGGGGTCGACGTCCTCACCCTGGAGCCCTGACCAAGTCGATCTGGGCGGCATCTTCGAA
>CAIUTG010000104.1 GCA_903902035.1 uncultured Curvibacter sp.
CAGACACACCGCCAGCCCCACCGAAGCAACAGCAAACCCCAGGCGAGAAAGAATTTTCACACGCATGATCGACATAGCCCCCAGTGGAACACAACTGACCCGAACCCAAACGGCCCACCGTCGGGTGGATAATGCCCCTTTTTGACTTTCCTCACCATGGAATACCCTGGAAATCTTTTTGTCGTCGCGGCCCCCAGCGGGGCCGGCAAATCCAGCTTGGTGCGCGGCCTGCTGTCCCTGGACAGCCAAGTGAAACTCTCGGTCTCTCACACCACGCGCGCCCCACGCGGCCAAGAGCGCCATGGCCGGGAATACCACTTTGTTGCCAAGCATGAATTCCAGCGCATGGTGGCGGAGGATGATTTTGTCGAGTGGGCCGAAGTCCATGGCAACTGCTATGGCACCTCCAAAAAAATGATCGAAGAAAGAATGGCACAAGGCGGGGATGTGCTGCTGGAGATCGATTACCAAGGGGCCTTGCAAATCAAAAATGCGTACAACAACGCCGTGCTGATTTTTATTTTGCCCCCCAGCTTCACCGAATTGCGCGCCCGGCTCGAAGGTCGGGGGGAGGACAGCCCCGAGGTCATCGAGCTGCGCATGCGCAATGCCGAAATCGAGGTGGCACAAGCCGTTCACTTCGACTTCGTTATAATCAATGAACTGTTCGAAAGTGCGCTTTTTGACCTGAAATCTGTGGTCCACGCCCAGCGACTCAGGTACGCAGCTCAGGCCCGCGCCCGTGCCAGCACTTTCCAATCACTCAACCTGTCCTGATTATTCACGGAGTTTTTCCCCCATGGCACGCATTACCGTCGAAGATTGCTTGGTCAACATCCCCAACCGTTTCCAATTGGTGTTGGCCGCCACGTACCGCGCACGCATGCTCAGCCAAGGCCACACCCCCAAGATTGACAGCAAGAACAAACCCGGCGTCACCGCCCTGCGCGAAATTGCCGAAGGCAAAGTCGGCATTGAAATGCTGAAAAAAGTCGTCTAAAAACGGCTGTTTTCCTCGGCTTCTTGCTGGAATTGGGGACGCAGTTCACTTAAAGTAGGCGCATGTCTGCGGTCACACACCAGTCCCCCCCCTCCAACGCCAAGACCTCACAAAAAACGGCGGCGGCCAATGCTGCGGCCGCCAGTTTTGCCGCCCTGACCGAGAACCTGAGTTACCTCGACGCCGCCGACATCGAGCAGGTTCGCCAAGCCTACCGCTTTGCCGATGAGGCCCATTTGGGTCAGTTGCGCAGCAGTGGCGAGCCCTACATCACCCACCCGATTGCCGTCGCAGCGCAATGTGCGACCTGGAAACTCGATGCCCAGGCCTTGATGGCCGCCCTGCTGCACGATGCCATGGAGGATTGCGGCATCAGCAAGGCCGAGCTGATGGAGCGCTTTGGCGTGGCCGTGGCCGAATTGGTGGATGGCCTGACCAAACTGGACAAGCTGGAATTCAACACCCGCGAGGAAAACCAGGCCGAGTCCTTCCGAAAAATGCTGCTGGCCATGGCCCGCGATGTGCGGGTCATCTTGATCAAGCTGGCCGACCGCACCCACAACATGCGCACCCTGTCCGATGTGCCACGCAGCAAATGGCACCGCATTTCGTCAGAGACCCTGGACATCTACGCCCCGATTGCACACCGACTGGGTTTGAACCAGACCTACCGCGAATTGCAAGACCTGTCGTTTCGCCACCTCTACCCTTGGCGCCACACCGTTTTGGCCAAGGCGGTGGCCAAAGCCAGAAGTCGGCGGCGCGACCTGCTGCAAAAAGTCCGCACCGATGTGAGCGCCGCCCTCACCGCCCAAGGATTGACGGTGCGTTTGGCCGGGCGTGAAAAAACCCTCTACTCCATTTATAAAAAAATGAACGCCAAGCACCTGAGCTTTGCCCAGGTGACCGACATTTACGGCTTTCGCGTGGTGGTTCCCCATACCCTGGATTGCTACACCGCGCTGGGGGTTTTGCACCAGATGTACAAGCCGGTGCCCGGCAAATTCAAGGACCACATCGCCATCTCCAAAGTCAACGGCTACCAATCCCTGCACACCACGGTGGTGGGCCCTTCGGGCATCAACATTGAATTTCAGATGCGCACCGAAGACATGCACCTGGTGGCCGAAGCGGGGGTGGCCGCGCATTGGCTCTACAAGGCCACCGACACCGGTCAGCGTTCAGGCGATCACCTGGGCACCCAATGGCTGCAATCCTTGTTGGACATTCAAGACGAAACCCAGGACGCCGCCGAGTTCTGGGACCATGTCAAGGTGGACCTGTTCCCCGACGCGGTCTATGTCTTCACCCCCAAGAGCAAGATCATGGCCTTGCCACGCGGTGCCACGATCGTTGACTTCGCTTACGCCATTCACTCCAATATCGGTGACCGCACGGTGGCGGGCAAGGTCAATGGTCAGCAAGTGCCCTTGCGCACTGAATTGAAAAATGGGGATGTGGTGGAA
>CAIUTG010000105.1 GCA_903902035.1 uncultured Curvibacter sp.
CCACGGTGTGGCCTAAGTGAATGTCGGGAGCCGTGGGGTCCAGCCCCAGTTTGATGCGCAGGGGCACCCCCGTGGCCTCCGACTTAATGAGCTTCTTAAGCCAAGCCTCTTGTGGCAACAATTCTTCGCACCCCCGCAAGGTCGTTTGGAGGGCGTGTTGCACCGCGCTGGAAGGGGGGCTGAGCGTGTCAGGGGCTTGATTCATAAGAGGTTTTACCGTGTTGTCAAGCAAAGGCATGGCGCTATACTCGCCGTTTGCTTTTTCACCAACCCCCGATTTTACGTGGGGATCAGCCAGGATATTTCTTGAAACTCAGCCACTCGTTAGCGTGGGCCAAAGCTCAAGCCTTTTGGCATGAGCAAGGGCAGCCAGCCTTGCAAGCCACTGCGGCTTGGCTGGCCGAGCATCCCAAGCAAGTGCGGGTGGCCACGGCTGCCGCACTGGTGGTGGGTGGAACGGCCGCTTTTGCGGTGGCGAGTGTGGCCAAGTATGGCCCTGACATCGCTTTGCAGCCCGTTCAACAAGTGGAATCCAGCATTGCGTTGCCGCAACTGGCCGAGCAACTCAAGGCCCTGGACCAGGCCCCTCCTTTCAAGCTGTACCGCTCCGACCTCAGCCGCAGCAGCGAGAGTGCCGAAGCCCTGTTGCGCCGTTTGGGTGTGAGTGATGCCCAGGCGGCCACCTTTTTGCGGACCGATGCGTTGGTGCAAAAAAACCTTTTGGGTCGCGCGGGACGCAAGCTGATGGCCGAAGCCAGCGACGACCAACGGCTGCTCCAACTCAGCGCCCGCTGGGGCGTGGACGATGGCGGGACGGGCCAGTTTCAACGCCTGGTGATTGAAAAGACCCCGAGCGGGGGCTTCAGCAGCCGTCTGGAGTCGGGCCCCCTGGTGCCCAACCAAACGATCGCCAGCGGGACCATCAAATCCAATTTGTTTGCTGCGACCGACGATGCCCGCGTTCCCGACAGCATTGCCACGCAGATGGCCGAAATTTTTGGGGGTGACATCGACTTCCAGCGCAGCTTGCGCAAGGGTGACCGTTTCTCGGTGGTTTACGAGACCTTTGAGGCCGATGGTGAGGTGATCAAAACCGGCCGCGTGTTGAGCGCCGAGTTTGTGAACAACGGCAAGACCTTCCAATCGCTTTGGTTCCAAGACCCCACCCAGCCCGGCAAAAAAGGCGCGTACTACACCTTGGATGGCAAAAGTCTGCGCCACGCTTTCCTGGCTTCGCCGCTGCCTTTCTCACGCATCACCAGCGGCTTTCAAATGCGCTTTCACCCCATTTTGCAAACTTGGAAGGCCCACTTGGGCACTGACTTTGGTGCGCCAACCGGCACCCCGGTGCGCTGCGTGGGCGACGGGGTGGTGGACTTTGCCGGGGTTCAAAATGGTTACGGCAATGTGGTGATGGTCAGGCACAGCGGCAATCAAATGACGGTTTATGCCCATTTGAGCAAAATCGCCGTGCGCAAGGGCCAAGCCGTGGCGCAGGGCGACAACCTGGGGGCCGTGGGGGCCACCGGCTGGGCCACCGGACCGCATTTGCACTTTGAGTTCCGCGTCAATGGCGTGCACAAAGACCCCTTGACGATTGCGCGCGCCAGCGAGGCCGTGCCGATTTCGCCCGCCGCTCGCCCCTACTTCAACCAGTTGGCAGGCACAGTAAGCCAACAGTTGGCCCATGTTGCCAGCCTCGGCGCCACCCCCAATTTCGACTGAGCCTTGAACACACAGCGATTCATTGGCCTGATGTCGGGCACTTCGCTGGATGGTGTGGACGGGGTGTTGTGTGAGTTCAGTGACGCACCCGCTGCGCAAACAACCAAAATTCAAACCTTGGCCCATGTGGCCATGCCGTTTGAGGCCGGCTTCAAACAAGAACTGCTGGCCCTGAACAGCCCAGGCCCCAACGAGCTGCACCGTGCCGCCCTGGCAGGCAACCAACTGGCCCGCGCTTACGCCCAAGTGGTGCATCAACTGCTGATTCAGACGGGCTTCAGCCCCGCGCAGGTCACGGCCATTGGTGCCCATGGGCAAACCGTGCGCCACCAACCCCAAACGCATGACGGCACCGGCTACACCTTGCAACTCAACAACCCGGCCCTGCTGGCCGAATTGACAGGCATGGCCGTGGTGGCCGATTTCCGCAGCCGGGATGTGGCCGCTGGGGGCCAAGGCGCGCCCTTGGTGCCCGCTTTTCACGCCGAGGTGTTTGCCTCGCCCCATGACGCCACGGCGGTGCTGAACCTCGGTGGCATTGCCAACCTGACGCTGCTCGGCCCCCGACCATCGTCGGCTGCGCCTGGTTTTGAAGTCCTCGGTTTTGACAGTGGTCCCGGCAACGCCTTGATGGACCAATGGTGCCAACAGCACACGGGCGCTGCTTTTGACCGCGATGGCGCTTGGGCGAGCACGGGCGAGGTGATCGCGCCTTTGCTGCAGGCAATGCAGCAAGAGCCTTTTTTTCAGCAAAGCCCGCCCAAGAGCACGGGGCGGGATTTGTTCAATGCCGGTTGGCTGGGTGTGCACCTAGGCCAGTCGGTGGACGCCACCGAAACATCCGCCTTGCCCCGGACCTGGCGCCCCCAGGATGTGCAGGCCACCTTGACCGAGCTGACCGCTTGGGCCAGCGCGCAGGCTTTGCGGGCGCATGGCAAGCTGCAGAACGAAGGTGAGCCAGTGGTCAAGCGCCTGTTGGTGTGTGGGGGGGGGGGCGTTGAATGGTGAATTGATGCGGCGCTTGCAAGCACACTTGCCCGGCACCTCTGTCTTGTCCACCGAAACCGCCGGCCTGCCACCTTTGCAAGTGGAGGCCGTGGCCTTTGCCTGGTTGGCGCGCCAGACTAGCTTGGGGCGCAGCAGCAACCTGCCCGCCGTGACCGGGGCACGCGGGCCGCGCGTGTTGGGCGCGATTTACCCCGCGTGAATTTTTAAACCGAGAAGCTTGAACCGCAACCGCAGGTGGTGGTGGCGTTGGGGTTTTTGATGACGAACTGGGCGCCTTGCAGGTCTTCCTTGTAGTCGATTTCGGCACCAATGAGGTATTGGTAGCTCATGGCGTCGATCAGCAAGGACACGCCATTTTTGGTCATGGTGGTGTCGTCATCATTGGTGATTTCGTCGAAAGTGAAACCGTATTGGAAGCCCGAGCAGCCGCCGCCTTGGACGAAGACGCGCAGTTTGAGATCGGGGTTGCCCTCTTCGGCGATCAGGTCAGCCACCTTGGCCGCTGCGCTGTCGGTAAAGACAATGGGGTCAGGCATCTGGGTGGGCATGACTTCGGCAACGGATGATTCGGCAACTGCGCTCATAGGATTCTCCAAAACTGACTTTCTAACTTCTTGATACTACAGCATTTCAGTCGGAAATGAGGGTAAACCCACAAAGCCTGCGGGGACATCAGAGGCCATCACAGGTAGTGATAACGACAAGCGATCACCACCAACGACTCGCCATCCACCACATAAACCAATCGATGCGTGTCATCAATTCGGCGTGACCAAAAACCTGAAAGGTTTTCTTTCAAGGGCTCGGGTTTGCCGATGCCATCGAAGGGATGTCGAAGCGTGTCCTTGATCAGGCCATTGATGCGTCTCAGGGTCTTTTTGTCCTGGCCCTGCCAGTAGGTGTAGTCATCCCAAGCGGCCAAGGTCCAGGTCAGCCTCAGTGGCGTTTTCGCGGTCACTTCAATCGACATCGACCAGGTCTTGGCTCAACACCTGCCCCTGCCGATACTGCGCTATGGCGCTTGCCAGATGGGCAGCATTGGCTGGCGACTTCAACAGATGCACCGTTTCCATCAGCCCATTAAAGGTGTCCAGCGACATGAGCACGGCGTCGGGCGCATCTCGACGCGAAATGACCGTGTAGTCGGCGTCAGCGATGACTTGATCGATGACGCCCTTCAGGCTGCTTCTTGCCTCAGAAAAATTGATGACCCGCATGACATCGACCTTTAATTGTTCAATATACTGTACAAGTATAAATCAATGTGTTTTCAATAGGCCCCCCCAGAAACAAAAAAGCCGCTGAAAACAGCGGCTTTTTTGAACAGACGAAAACCCGGAAAGGATTAACGCTTGCTGAACTGCTTGGCGCGGCGGGCAGAACGCAGACCGACCTTTTTACGTTCCACTTCGCGGGCATCACGCGTCACAAAGCCAGCTTGGCTCAGGGCGGGTTTCAGCGTTGCGTCGTAGTCGATCAAAGCGCGGGTAATGCCGTGACGGGCTGCACCGGCCTGGCCGGATTCACCACCACCGTGAACGTTGATCTGGATGTCAAACGATTCGACGTGGTTCGTCAAAAACAGGGGTTGTTTGGCGATCATGATGGAGGTTTCGCGGCCAAAATAAGCCTGAATATCCTTGCCATTCACTGTGATCTTGCCAGTGCCTTTTTTCAGAAACACACGGGCGACGCTGGATTTGCGACGGCCGGTGCCATTGTTCCATTCACCAATCATGTCGGCTCCTTAGATTTCCAGCACTTTAGGCTGTTGGGCGGCATGGGGATGCTCTGCACCGCCATAAACCTTGAGCTTTTTGATCATGGCGTAGCCAAGCGGGCCCTTGGGCAGCATGCCCTTGACGGCTTTTTCCAAAGCGCGGCCGGGGTGTTTGGCTTGCATGTCGCGGAAGTTGGTCGCGGTGATGCCACCGGGGAAACCGGAGTGACGGTAGTACACCTTGTCCAAGGACTTGGCACCGGTCACGCGCAGTTGCGCGGCGTTGATGATGACGATGAAGTCACCGGTATCGACGTGAGGCGTATAAATGGCTTTGTGTTTACCACGCAAACGGAGGGCAACTTCGCTGGCAACCCGTCCGAGCACCTTATCGGTGGCGTCAATCACAAACCACTCGTGCTTCACGTCAGCGGGTTTTGCGCTGAACGTAGTCATTATTAAGCTTTCGAGAGGAATCGAGCCCTTTTCCACGGTCGGCGTTCCTCTGTTGGGAACCTCTTAGGTGGGTTTTGAACCAAAGGGTTCAACTTCGCCGCGGGGCTTTAAACGCTGCGAAGCCTTCCATTATAAGACCTTTCGTGAAACGCTCACAAGGGGTTACCATAGCCCCATGTTCAGTTACCGCCACGCCTTTCACGCCGGCAACCATGCCGATGTGCTCAAACACACGATTTTGATCGCTGTTCTGCGCTACATGACCGAAAAGGAGGCCGCGCTCAATGTGATTGACACCCACGCCGGGGCGGGCCTGTATCGGCTGGACGGCGACTATGCCCACAAAAGCGGCGAATCTGCCGAGGGCGTGCAAAAGCTGGCGAGCCAAGCCGCGTCTAAAACCGTGACTTTGGCACCCGTTTTAGCGGACTACCTGGAAATTATTCAAAGTTTCAACAATGGCCCCAGCATCAAGGTCTACCCGGGTTCGCCTTTCATCATTCAAAAATTGATTGGTGACCGCGATCGCCTGAAGGCCTTCGAGCTGCACCCCACGGATTCGCGCGCCTTGAGCGGCAACCTGGCGCAATTGGAAGCGGGTCGCCAGGTGGCGGTGCTGGTGGAAGATGGGTTTGAAGGCATCAAGAAGTTTTTGCCCCCGCCTTCCCGCCGTGCGCTGGTGCTGTGCGACCCCAGCTATGAAATGAAAACCGACTACGGCCGGGTGCAGGACATGGTGGCCGAGGGCCTGCGCCGGTTTGTGACCGGCACCTATGCCGTTTGGTACCCCATCATCCCCCGCACCGAAGCGCACGACCTGCCCAAGCGCTTGAAAACCATGGCCACCAAACTGGGCAAGCCTTGGTTGCACGCGACGCTGAGCGTGAAGGCCGGAAAAATCGGTCAAGGCCTGGCCGCCAGCGGCATGTTCCTGATCAACCCGCCTTACACCCTCAAAGACCAGCT
This sequence comes from uncultured Curvibacter sp., assembly GCA_903902035.1. Lineage (GTDB taxonomy): Bacteria > Pseudomonadota > Gammaproteobacteria > Burkholderiales > Burkholderiaceae_C > Curvibacter. The sequence continues at coordinate 5,876 of CAIUTG010000105.1, forward strand.
CAAACTCGCGCTGCCGCAGATGGTGGCGCTGCTGGGACAAGATGCCAACGCGGCGTTTGCGCTGGAGAGCGCCTAGCGAGGGCTGTCGTGCCCCGTCAACGAGGCGGCGAGCCGCATCAATCGTTTGGGTTGAGGCTGTCCAACAGCGCCAGCGTGGGCGCGCTTTGGTTCATGGTGTAGAAGTGCAAGCCGGGGGCGCCGCCACATTGGAGTTGTTCGCACAGCGCGCTGACCACATCCAGGCCAAAGGCCTTGATGGACGCGGTGTCGTCGCCAAAGGCCTGCAGCCGCAGGCGAATCCAGCGCGGCACTTCGGCACCACAGGCATCTGAAAAGCGCAGCAATTGGGTCGAGCTGGTGATGGGCATGATGCCCGGCACCACGGGCACGTCAGCGCCCAACTTGTAGGCCTCGTCGACGAAACGAAAGTAGGCGTCGCTGTTGAAAAAATACTGGGTAATGGCCGAGTTGGCACCCGCCTTGACCTTGTTCACATAGGCCTGGAGGTCGGCTTCGGGTGAGCGCGCCTGGGGGTGGATTTCGGGGTAGGCAGCGACTTCAATGTGGAAGTCATCGCCGGTTTCGGCCCGAATGAAAGCCACCAAATCGCTGGCGTAATGGAATTCGCCGCCGACCCCGTAACCGCTGGGCAAGTCGCCCCGCAAGGCCACCAGGCGCTGGACCCCCATGGCCTTGAGTTCGGCCAGTTGCTCGCGCACCGAAGCCTGGGTGGCTCCAATGCAGGAAAAGTGTGAGGCCGCTTGTTGCCCCTCGGCCAAGATGGCCGCCACGGTGGCGAAGGTGCCCGCCTGTGTGGAACCACCGGCGCCGTAGGTGACCGAGCAGAACTCGGGCTGTCGGGCATACAGCGCTTGGCGAACGGCACGCAACTTCTCAACGCCTTCGGGCGTTTTGGGCGGAAAAAATTCAAAGCTGAGCTTCATAGCCTAATTGCTTTCATGACCTGCTTTTGCAGACATCAAAAATTCACGGTTGCCATCACCGCCCCGGATCGGGCTGTCCCACCAACCCAGGAGCTGCCAGTTCAATTCGGCGGCCATGTCCCGCAAACGGGTTTCGACCACCGCATAGGAGGCGGGGTCTTTGACCAGACCGCCTTTGCCAATTTGCGCGGGTTGCAGCTCAAACTGGGGCTTGACCAGTGTCAACACCTGGGCCCCTGGCTTGAGCAACTGGCTGACCGCTGGCATCACCAAGGTTTGCGAGATGAAGGACAAATCAGCCACCAACACATCGAACCCCGCCGCCGCCGTGGTCAGGCCTTGGGCCTCACGGTCCAGCATCAAGTCTTGCCAGGCAGAGGCATCCAGCTCGCGGGCATTGGTTTGCTCCAGGCACAGCACGCGCGTGTCCTCACGCAAACGGGGGTTCAGTTGATCGCGCCCCACTTCGATGCCCACCACCTGGGCGGCCCCGTGTTGCAAGAGGCAATCGGTGAAGCCCCCGGTGGATTGGCCCACATCCAGGCAGCGCAGGCCTTGCACGCTGAAGCCGCTTTTTTGCAAAGCGGTTTCCAGCTTCAGGCCGCCGCGTGAAACATAGCGGGCCTCGGCGCCGTCTTGCAGGGCCAACTCGGCACCGTCGGGCAGGTCCTGGCCGCTCTTGGTGACATCGCGCCAGGCGTCCGATTGCGGTGTGGCGCGCCAACGCACCCCCCCCGCGATCAGGCGCACCGCCATCGAACGGGACGCGGCCAAGCCGCGTTCTACCAAGAGTTGGTCAGCTCGCATAAAGATTGACTTGGCCGGTTCAATAACGGTAGGTGTTGGCCTTGTAAGGGCCTTGCTTGGACACGCCGATGTAGGCGGCTTGCTCGTCGGTCAGTTCGGTCAGCATGGCGCCGACTTTCTTCAGGTGCAAACGGGCCACTTTTTCGTCCAGGTGCTTGGGCAAGACATAGACCTTGCCGGCTTCGTACTGGTCGGGCTTGGTGAACAACTCGATTTGGGCAATGGTCTGGTTGGCAAAACTGGACGACATCACAAAGCTGGGATGACCGGTGGCGCAACCCAGGTTCACGAGGCGGCCTTTGGCCAGCAAGGTGATTTTTTTGCCGTCGGGGAAGATCACATGATCCACCTGGGGCTTGATTTCGTCCCATTGGAGTTTCTCCAATGAAGCCACGTCGATTTCATTGTCGAAGTGACCGATGTTGCAAACAATGGCCTCGTCTTTCATGGCGGCCATGTGCTCGTAGCGGATGACGTGCTTGTTGCCCGTGGCCGACACGAAAATATCGCACTTGTCGGCGGCGTATTCCATGGTCACCACTTTGTAGCCTTCCATGGCGGCTTGCAAGGCGTTGATGGGGTCGATCTCGGTGACCCACACTTGGGCGCTCAAGGCACGCAAGGCTTGTGCGCTGCCTTTGCCGACGTCGCCGTAGCCCGCGACGCAGGCCACTTTGCCAGCGATCATCACATCGGTGGCGCGCTTGATGGAGTCCACCAAGGATTCGCGGCAGCCGTAGAGGTTGTCAAACTTGCTCTTGGTCACCGAATCGTTCACGTTGATGGCGCGGAACATCAG
>CAIUTG010000106.1 GCA_903902035.1 uncultured Curvibacter sp.
GGATCGCCGATGTCGGCGAGCTGGTCGTCGTCGGTGACGTCGCCCGTGCCAATCATTTTGATGCCTGCTTTGTCCAGACCGCGTTCCAAGAATTGCTTCATGACGGCCGCACCATTGCCGGAAGGAACAAAGACAAACAAGGCATCGGGTTTTTCATCCCGCACTTTTTGCAGGAACGGCGCAAAATCAGGGTTGCGCAAAGGCACGCGCAAGCTGTCAACGATTTGCCCGCCATTGAAGGTGAATCGCTCTTTGAAATACTTTTCACCATCCAGGCCCGGACCGTAGTCGGAAACCAGGGTGACCACTTTTTTGATGCCATTTTTAGGGGCCCAATCGGCCATGGCAATGGTCACTTGCGGGACGGTAAAGCCTGAACGCACCACAAAAGGCGAAGCTTCGGTGATGCTGGAGGTGGCGGCGGCCATGACGACCATGGGGGTTTTAGACTGGGTCGCCAAGGGTGCCGTGGCCAAGGCCAAGGGAGTGAGGCCAAAACCGGCCAACACATTGACATGGTCATTCACCAACAGCTCTTGGGCAATGCGCTTGGTGACGTCGGGCAGGCCTGTGTCGTCCTTGACGATCAGCTCCACCTTGCGGCCGGCCACGGTGCTGCCATTTTGAGCCATGTACAACTTGGCCGCGGCTTCAATTTGGCGCCCGGTCGAGGCCGCTTGCCCCGTCATGGGCAAGATCAGCCCAATCTTGAAAGTCGCCGGGGTATCAGCCAAGGCCCCAAGGGGTGCGCACGCCAAGGCGGCGGCCGTCAAAGCGACTCCTGTGCTCAAGGTCAAAAATTGTCTTTTTTGCATAGCCATCTCCGTTTTTTTTGTCAGGTGAGGTGATCATAACTTTAAAAAAAACGGATCTTATCGTCTTCACTCATAGCCAAAGCCCCGCATGATTTGTAAGGCTTTTCCACTGCGCAAATAAGCCAGAAAGCTTTGGGCGGCAGACTGCCCCTTGCCAGGATTCAACAACACCGCATCTTGTTTGAGGGGGTCATACAAAGCGGGGGGCACCCGCCATATGGAGCCCTCCGTCAAATGACCATCGCGCCACACCTGGGACAAAGCCACAAACCCCAGGGCCGCATTTTGTGTGGCCACAAATTGGTAGGCTTGGCCAATGTTGCTGCCCGTCACCAATTGCCCCTGCCAAACGGACAGCAAGTCCAAGCGCTTGAGCACCTGCATGGCCGCTTCACCATAAGGGGCCAATTTGGCATCCGCCACGGCCAATTTGTCCTGTTTCCCCAATTTGACCCCATCGCCGCCCACCTGGGTTTTGAGCACCTCGCCTTGGGCATCGACCCGCCCTGTCTTCGGACTCCAGAGCACCAATTGGCCACGGGCATAGGAAAAACGGGTCCCCGCCACAGCCAAGCCTTCTTGCTCCAGTTTGAGCGGCGTGGCCTCGTCGGCCGCCAACAGGATTTGAAAGGGTGCGCCCGCCTTGATCTGGGCATAAAACTGTCCCGTTGAGCCCGTCGTGACCAACACTTTGTGCCCAGTCTCGTGTTCAAACAATGGGACTATTTTTTGCACAGGGACACTGAAATTGGCCGCCACGGCCACCGAAACCTCGTCGGCCCGGGCCATGCCCCACCCGCACCAAACGCAAAAACCCACCACCACCCCAACCCAGTTCATTGACTTGTGCTGCATCTCGCCTCCATCGTTGTATTTGAATAAGCATAGCCGAACACGCGCGCACAAAAGTTGACCTGGGACTTAGAATTTGCGCCTTTTAACCGTTGAAGGAAACCCCCATGCCGACCACTGCCTCTGGCCTGATTTATGAAGACACCCTGATTGGCGAAGGCGACACCGCCAAAGCGGGCGATGAGGTGAGCGTCCACTACACCGGCTGGCTCTACCAGAATGAGCAGGCCGGTGCCAAATTCGACTCCAGCAAAGACCGCAACGACCCCTTCGAGTTTTCGCTGGGTGCGGGCATGGTCATCAAAGGCTGGGACGAAGGGGTGCAAGGCATGAAGGTTGGCGGCGCCCGCACCCTGATCATCCCGGCAACCCTGGGCTACGGCGCACGGGGTGCTGGCGGGGTGATTCCGCCCAATGCCACCCTCAAATTTGATGTGGAATTGCTGGCGATTCTTTGAGCCGCAGGGGCCAGCGCCCGACCCAGGCGCTGACCAGCACCGTCACCAAGAGTCCAGCGGGAACCCCGAACACCCCCGCACAAACGGGCTCGATGCCCCACCAGCGGTGGTCAATGGCCGTGAAACCGCCCACCGCATTGACCAGCAAATAGTACAAAGTCACGCCCAAGCCGGCCAGCATGCCCGCCACGGCCCCCGCCCGTTGGGCCCCTTTCCAAAAAATGCCCAACACCATGGCCGGCACCAAGGCCGAAGCCGCCAGCGAAAATGAAGCCGTCACCAGGGGCAAGATTTGCGAAGGTTTCAAAGCCGCCACAAAAGCCGCCAACAAGGCCACGGCCATCAGCACAAACTTGGATGCAATCACCCGCTGCTCGGGCGATTGGTTTTGCCGCAGGCGCTCAAAGAAATGCAGGTCCCGCACCAATGAATTGCTGATCGTCAACAACAAACCGTCTGCCGTGGACAAAGCCGCCGCCAAGCCCCCGGCCGCCACCAAACCCGAGACCACATAAGGCAGCCCCCCCAACTCGGGGGCCGCCAACATGATCAAATCGGCCCCCAGTTTGAGTTCGCCGAATTGCAGAATGCCGTCCCCGTTGACATCGCTGACCGACACCAGACTGGGGTCCACTTTGGCCCACTGCAAAATCCAGACCGGTAGCTCATCAAAACGACTGCCCACCAAATTGTTCATGACTTCAAACTTGACCAGCACCGCCAACGCCGGTGCACTGAGGTAAACCAAGGCGATGAAAAACAAGGACCAGACCACCGACCGTCGCGTATCGGCCACCGAGGGCGAGGTGTAGTAGCGGGTCAGCAAATGGGGCAACCCCGCCGTGCCCACCATCAGGCAGAACATCAAGGCCAGGAAATTCAGGCGCGAGTGTTGGTACAAACTTCTTTCAGTGGGTGAGCCATCGGGGTCGCCCTGAAAAGCCTGGGTGTGCCTGGGCATGCCCCCCAAAGGCTGGGCCCGTTCCAAATCTTCTTGAATGGTTTTTCGCCACTGTTCGCGTGCGCTGATCGGGTCTTTGGGGAGGTTGGCCAGTTCCCGGCTGACCTCCACAATTTGCGCCACATTCACGTCGCTTTGGCGCATTTCACGCAGCCGCTCCTGCAAACGCTGGCGCTCCTGGGCCAAAGCCACTTCGACATTTTGCAGCTTGCGCTGCAAGTCTTGGGCACGTTGGCGGTAGATGGACTGCACCTCTTTTTCCTGGGGGGAAGCGATGAGCTGGTCTTCCAAAGCCGCAATTTTTTCGAGTTGCTGGCCATACACCAAGGGCGCCAAGGGATTGCCCATTTGCTTGTAGGCCAACCAGGACACCGGGATCAGAAAGGTCAGGAACATCACCACATACTGAGCCACCTGGGTCCAGGTGATGGCCCGCATGCCGCCCAAAAAGGAGCACACCAACACGCCCCCCAAGCCCAGCATGATGCCAATTTCAAACTGCACCCCCGTCAGACGCGAGGCGATCAAACCCACCCCGTAAATCTGCGCCACCACATAGGTGAAGGAGCAGACCACGGCGGCCAGTGCGGCAATCACACGGGGCCAGCGCCCGCCAAAACGCACCGCAAAAAAGTCCGGCACGGTATACAGGTTCATGCGCCGCAAAGGCGGTGCGATCAGCAGGGCCACCAAACAAAACCCGCCCGTCCAGCCCAGCACATAGGCCAAGCCACCGGACTCGCCCTGACTGCCCGAAAAACCCTGCAAATACAAAGCCCCGGCCAGACTGATGAATGACGCCGCGCTCATCCAATCGGCCGCCGCCGCCATGCCATTGAAGAAGGGGGGAATGCGCCGCCCTGCCACGTAATACTCTTCGGGATCGGTGGTGCGGCACACGATGCCCAAGGCGGCACACCCCATGACGATGCTGAACAGGAAAATGGGACCAATCCAGCGCCGTGACAGGCCATGGAACTCGGCCCAGGCCATCACCCCCAAAAAGGCAAAAATCCCCAAGACCAGGGTCACGAACCCCAGGGTTCGGTGGTTTTGGAAAAAGCCCCCAAAGGGTTTAAACATGGGGGCCTTCAGCCAGCTCATCCGCCGAGTCGCGCTCGCGCTCGGCGTCCATTCGGTTCATGACCGCGGCATAGATCGCCACCACCCCGATGAACACCAGAACGGCCCCTTGCGCAGCCAACCAGTAAGAAAAGGGGCCGCCCCAGCCCGGTAGCGGGGCGACCCAATCGCGGGCCCAAAAACACCCCCCAAACGACACCAAAACCGCCAGCAGCAGCAGCAGCGCGCGCAAGCCGCCCATGAAAAGCCGTTTGGTGGCGTCGCTCACAAGCCTCAGGCCCCTGCCAGACGCTTCCAGGTGTCGATCACGCTGTCGGGGTTGAGCGAGATCGAGGCAATGCCTTGATCGGCCAACCACTGGGCAAAATCGGGGTGGTCGCTGGGGCCCTGGCCGCAGATGCCCACGTATTTGCCTTGCGCCAAGCAAGCGGCAATCGCGCGGCTCAACATGGCTTTGACGGCGGGGTCGCGCTCGTCAAAGTCAGCGGCCAAGAGTTCCAAGCCCGAGTCCCGGTCCAGACCCAAGGTGAGTTGGGTGAGGTCGTTGGAGCCAATGGAGAAGCCGTCAAAGTGCTGTAAAAACTCGTCGGCCAAAATGGCGTTGCTGGGCACCTCGCACATCATGATGACCTTGAGTTCTTCACCCGGCGCGCCCGCGCCGCGCTTCAAGCCGTGTTGAGCCATCAAGGCCGTGACGCGCTCGGCCTGGCCCAGGGTGCGCACAAAGGGCACCATCACCTGCACATTGCTGAGGCCCATGTCTTCGCGCACCCGCTTGAGGGCTTCGCATTCCATGGCAAAGGCCTCGGAAAAGTCAGCGCTCAGGTAACGTGCCGCACCGCGAAAACCCAGCATCGGGTTTTCTTCCTCGGGCTCGTAACGGCTGCCGCCAATCAGCTTGCGGTATTCGTTGCTCTTGAAGTCGGACAAACGCACGATGACGGGCTTGGGCCAGAACGCTGCGGCAATGGTGGCCACGCCCTCGGCCACTTTGTCCACATAAAAAGCCTTGGGCGAGGCATGACCCCGCGCCACGGATTCCACGGCTTTCTTCAAATCGCCATCGACATTGGGGTAGTCCAAAATGGCCTTGGGGTGGACGCCAATGTTGTTGTTGATGATGAATTCCAGCCGGGCCAAACCCACGCCTTCGTTGGGGAGTTGGCAAAAATCAAAAGCCAGTTGGGGGTTGCCCACATTCATCATGATCTTGGTCTTGATGGGGGGCATGGTGCCGCGTTCGACCTCGGCGGTTTCCACTTCCAGCAAGCCGTCATAGATGTGGCCGGTGTCGCCTTCGGCGCAGCTCACGGTCACCAAGGTGCCGTCTTTGAGCAAGTCGGTGGCGTTGCCACAACCCACCACCGCCGGAATGCCGAGTTCGCGCGCAATGATCGCCGCGTGGCAGGTGCGCCCCCCCCGGTTGGTGACGATGGCGCTGGCGCGCTTCATCACGGGTTCCCAGTTGGGGTCGGTCATGTCGGTGACCAACACATCACCGGGCTGCACCTTGTCCATCTCGCTGATGTGCGACACCAGGCGCACCGGGCCGGTGCCAATTTTTTGACCAATCGCGCGGCCTTCGGCCAGCACATTGCCAGCGCCCTTGAGTTGGTAGCGCAACTCGGCCTTGCCGGCCTGCTGGCTTTTCACGGTCTCGGGGCGGGCTTGCAGAATGTAGAGCTGACCATCGGTGCCGTCTTTGCCCCACTCAATGTCCATCGCGCGGCCATAGTGCTGCTCGATGACCACGGCATAGTGGGCCAGTTGTTCGACATCGGCATCGCTCAGGGAATACCGGTTGCGCTGCTCGGCGGGCACGTCGGTGGTTTTGACCAACTTGCCGCTGGCGGCTTTTTCTTCGGGGGTGGCGAACACCATCTGAATCAATTTGGAGCCCAGGTTGCGCCGAATCACCGCGCGTTTGCCGGCTTGGAGCATGGGCTTGTGCACATAAAACTCGTCGGGGTTGACAGCGCCCTGCACCACGGTTTCGCCCAGACCGTAGCTGGAAGTGATGAACACCACGTCTTCAAAACCGCTTTCAGTGTCGATGGTGAACATCACGCCAGCGGCGCCCAAATCCGAGCGCACCATGCGCTGCACGCCCGCCGACAAGGCCACGTCGGCGTGGGCAAAGCCCTTGTGCACGCGGTAGCTGATGGCGCGGTCGTTGTAGAGGCTGGCAAAGACCTCTTTCATCTTGTGCAACACGTCTTCAATGCCCACCACATTCAGGAAGGTTTCCTGTTGGCCGGCAAAAGAGGCATCGGGCAAATCTTCGGCGGTGGCCGAAGAACGCACCGCAAACGAAGCCGCGTCGCTCCCAGCGCTCAGGGTCACGAAGGCTTGCCGGATGGCCTGTTCGAGGTCCGCAGGGAAGGGTTGGGCCTCGACCCAGGCCCGGATTTCAGCGCCAGCGACGGCCAGGGCATTGACGTCCTCGGTGTCCAAGCTGGCCAGGCGGGCGTTGATTTTGTCGGCCAGACCGGCATGCGCCAAAAATTGGCGAAAGGCATGCGCCGTGGTGGCAAAGCCCGTGGGCACACGCACACCTTGAGGCAGCTGGGAAATCATCTCGCCGAGGGAGGCGTTTTTACCGCCCACCGACTCGACGTCGCTCATTCTCAGTTTTTCAAAGGGAACGACCAAGGCGGTCGATTCAAACAAGGCAGACATGGGAAAGCTCCGGAAGTTAAAAATCGGTCGCGCTCCAGGCTCAGTCGAGGAATCGGCGTGTCTTGTTGTTGTTTTGCAACAGATTCGACGCAAAGGCGGGTGGAGGTCATGGGCAAAATTCGGATAATGGTCGGGATTGTAGGCCGGACCTGTCCATTTTCTCAAAAATTCAAATGCACTCACGTACTGTCTTCTTCATCTCCGATGGCACCGGCATCACCGCCGAAACCTTTGGCAATGCCATCCTGGCCCAGTTCGAGCTGAAGCCCCGCCACGTCCGCTTGCCTTTTGTGGACAGCGTGGACAAAGCCCATCAGGCCGTGCGCCAAATCAACCACACCGGCGAAATAGAAGGCAAAAAGCCGATTGTGTTCACCACCTTGGTGAATATGGAGGTTTTGGCCGTGATCCGCGAGCATTGCCAAGGCATGTTGCTTGACATGTTCGCCACCTTTGTGAACCCGCTGGAACAAGAGCTGGGCATGAAATCCCACCACCGGGTTGGCCGTTTTTCTGACGCCAGCAAGAGCGGGGAATACCACGACCGCATTGAGGCCATCAACTTCAGCC
>CAIUTG010000107.1 GCA_903902035.1 uncultured Curvibacter sp.
AGGGGCCATTCTCCAGGTCGCCTTGCAGCACCTCCAGGCGGTCGGTCGAGGCCTGGGCTGCCAGCGTGGCCAAGGCGGCGGCATCCCGGTCAATGGCCGTGACCTGAAGCCCTTGGTCCAGAAGGTAGCGGGTGTGGCGGCCCTGGCCGCATGCCAAGTCAAGCACCGGGCCCGCTTGAGGCTCTCGGGGCAGCAAATGCGACCACAGCTGGAGCCAGCGGGAGGGTGGCAGAGGGGAGGTCACAGAGGGCGGGGCGGTCATGGGACTGAATCTTACAATCCGCGCCATGGCAACCCAAACTTCATCTTCGACCTCCCCCGCGTACTCTGAATCGTCCATCCGTGTTTTGAAGGGCCTGGAGCCGGTCAAGCAGCGGCCCGGCATGTACACCCGCACCGACAACCCCCTGCACATCATTCAGGAGGTGCTGGACAACGCGGCCGACGAGGCGCTGGCAGGCCATGGCAAAAAAATCAAGGTGATTTTGCACAGCGACGCCTCGGTCACCATCGAGGACGATGGGCGCGGCATTCCCTTTGGCCTGCACCCCGAAGAAAACGCGCCGGTGATTGAACTGGTGTTCACCCGCCTGCACGCGGGCGGCAAGTTTGACAAGGGCAAGGGGGGCGCTTACAGCTTTTCGGGCGGCTTGCACGGCGTGGGCGTGAGTGTGACGAATGCCCTGGGCAAACGGCTGGAGGCCACGTCTTACCGCGAAGGCCAGGTGGCACGCCTGGTCTTTGCGGGGGGCGATGTGGTCGAGCCCTTGAGCCTGCGCCCGGCTGAAGCAGGCCAAGACCGCAAGCAGGGCACGACCGTGCGGGTCTGGCCGGACGCCAAATACTTCGAATCCGCCGCCTTGCCCATGGCCGAGCTGACCCATTTGTTGCGCTCCAAGGCGGTGTTGATGCCAGGCGTTTCCGTCAGCCTCTTGGTCGAGAAAACCAAGGACAGCCAGACCTGGCTCTACAAAGGCGGCTTGCGCGATTATTTGATGCAAACCCTGCCCGCCGACCCGGTGATCCCCTTGTTTGAAGGCCAGGGCTTTGCCGATGGGGCGGGCGATTTTGCCGAAGGCGAAGGGGCAGACTGGGCCGTGGCCTTCACCGAAGACGGTGCGCCCGTGCGCGAAAGCTATGTGAACCTGATTCCCACCAGCGCCGGCGGCACCCACGACAGTGGCTTGCGCGACGGTTTGTTCAACGCGGTCAAAAGTTTCATTGACCTGCATTCACTCTTGCCCAAAGGCGTCAAGTTGATGCCCGAGGATGTGTTTGCTCGGGCCAGCTATGTCTTGTCGGCCAAGGTCCTGGACCCGCAGTTCCAGGGCCAGATCAAGGAGCGTTTGAACTCGCGCGATGCGGTGCGCTTGGTTTCCAGTTTTGTGCGCCCGGCCTTGGAGCTGTGGCTCAACGAGCATGTGGACTATGGCAAAAAATTGGCCGAACTTGCCATCAAAGCCGCCCAAACCCGCCAACGGGCGGGGCAAAAGGTCGAAAAACGCAAAGGCTCGGGCGTGGCCGTGTTGCCCGGCAAACTCACCGATTGCGAAAGCCGCGACATCGCCCACAACGAGGTGTTTTTGGTGGAAGGCGACTCCGCCGGGGGCAGCGCCAAAATGGGCCGCGACAAGGAATGTCAGGCCATTTTGCCCTTGCGCGGCAAGGTCCTCAACACCTGGGAGGTGGAGCGCGACCGCCTCTTTGCCAACACCGAAATCCACGACATCGCGGTGGCCATTGGCGTCGATCCGCATGGCCCCGACGACAGCCCCGACCTGTCGGGCTTGCGCTACGGCAAGGTCTGCATCTTGTCCGACGCCGATGTGGATGGCTCGCACATCCAGGTGCTGCTGCTGACCCTGTTCTTCCGCCACTTTCCCAAGCTGATTGAGGCGGGCCATGTCTTTGTGGCGCGGCCCCCGTTGTTTCGCATCGACGCGCCCGCGCGGGGCAAAAAACCGGCGGCCAAGTTTTACGCGCTGGACGAGGGCGAACTGACCGCCATTTTGGACAAGCTGCGCAAGGAAGGCGTGCGCGATACCGCCTGGAGCATCAGCCGCTTCAAAGGCCTGGGCGAAATGAACGCCGAGCAACTCTGGGACACCACCTTGAACCCCGACACCCGCCGACTCTTGCCCGTGCAACTGGGCGCCCAAGGCTTCGCTGAAACCGTGGGCCTGATGACCCAGCTCATGGGCAAAGGCGAAGCCGCCGCCCGGCGCGAATTGATGGAGCTGCATGGCGACAGCGTGGACATTGATGTTTAAGGTGTTGAAAAAATCATGACGGAACAAGTGAACTTAGAACTCGCCACCGGCGGCTCCGACGACGGCCTGAGCCTGGCCGATTACGCCCAGCAGGCCTACCTGGAATACGCCTTGAGCGTCGTCAAAGGCCGTGCCTTGCCCGACATCAGCGATGGCCAAAAGCCGGTACAGCGTCGCATTCTCTACGCCATGTCGCGCATGGGCCTGGACTACAGCGGCAACACCGCCGCGCGCCCGGTCAAAAGTGCCCGCGTGGTGGGCGATGTGTTGGGGCGCTTTCACCCCCACGGCGACCAAGCCGCTTACGACGCCATGGTGCGCATGGCGCAAGACTTCAGCCAACGCTATCCCTTGGTCGATGGACAGGGCAACTTTGGCAGCCGCGATGGCGATGGCGCCGCCGCCATGCGTTACACCGAAGTGCGCCTGGCCAAAATCAGCGGCCTGCTGCTTGATGAAATCGACCAGGGCACGGTGGATTTCGGCCCCAACTACGACGGCTCCACCACCGAGCCGCACCGCCTGCCGGCGCGTTTGCCCTTCTCCTTGTTGAACGGGGCCAGCGGCATTGCGGTGGGTTTGGCCACTGAAATTCCGAGCCACAACCTGCGCGAAGTGGCCGACGCCTGTGTGGCCCTGATCAAAAGCCCGCAACTCGGCGACGCCGATTTGGCCGCCTTGTTGCCCGGCCCCGACTACCCCGGCGGCGGCCAAATCATCAGCTCGGCGCAAGACCTGGCCGAGGCCTACCGCACCGGGCGGGGCTCGGTCAAGGTGCGGGCGCGTTGGAAGATTGAAGAACTGGCGCGGGGTCAATGGCAATTGGTGGTGCATGAATTGCCCCCCGGCGTGAGCACGCAAAAGGTCTTGGAAGAGGTCGAAGAGATCACCAACCCCAAGGTCAAGGCGGGTAAGAAAGCCTTGTCGTCTGAGCAAAACCTGCTCAAAGCCACGCTGCTGGCGGTGGTCGATGCCGTGCGCGACGAGTCCAGCAAAGACGCGCCGGTGCGGCTGGTGATCGAGCCCAAAACCAGCAAAATCAGCCAGCCCGAACTCATCACCACCTTGCTGGCCCACACCAGCCTGGAAACCTCGGCGCCCATCAACCTGACCCTGATTGGCTTGGATGGGCGGCCCACGCAAAAATCCTTGCGCCAAATGCTGGTCGAGTGGGTCGAGTTCCGCCAAACCACCCTCACTCGGCGCAGCCAGCACCGCTTGGACAAGGTGCGCGACCGCATCCACATCCTGGAAGGGCGGCAAACGGTGCTGCTCAACATTGACGAGGTGATCGCCATCATCCGTCAGGCGGAGGAACCCAAGGCGGCCTTGATCGAGCGCTTCCAGTTGTCGGACCGGCAGGCCGAAGACATTCTGGAAATTCGCCTGCGCCAACTGGCCCGTCTGGAAGCCATCAAAATTGAGCAAGAACTCAAGGAACTGTTTGAAGAGCAGGGCAAGCTCGAAGACATTTTGGCCAACCCCAACAGCCTGCGCCGTTTGATGGTGAAGGAAATCGAAGCCGATGCCAAGCAGTTTGCCGACCCGCGTCGCACCTTGATTCAAGAAGAAAAACGCGCCGTCGCCGAAGTCAAAATCGTGGACGAACCCGTCACCGTGGTGGTCTCGGAAAAAGGCTGGGTGCGCGCGCGCAACGGCCATGGCCACGAAGCCGCCAGCTTTGCCTTCAAAGCCGGTGATGGGTTGTATGGCACGTTTGAATGCCGCACCGTCGATACCTTGTTGGTGTTTGGCAACCTGGGCCGGGTCTACTCGGTGCCGGTGGCCGCTTTGCCGGGTGCCCGTGGCGATGGGCAGCCCGTCACCACCTTGATCGAGCTGGAGCCCGGCACCCAGCCCGCGCATTACTTTGCGGGCGCGGCGTCCACCCCCTTGTTGCTGGCGAGCTCCGGGGGGTACGGCTTTTTGGCCACGGTCGAGAACATGGTTTCGCGCAACAAAAGCGGCAAGTCTTTTGTCACCGTGGCCGAAGGCGAGGCCTTGTGCCCGCCGTCTTTGGCGAAAGACGCCACCCATGTGGCCTGCGCCTCGGTGGGTGGGCGCATTCTGACCTTTGAATTGGCCGATTTGAAGCTGCAAGAAAAAGGTGGCCGTGGCCTGATGTTGATTGACCTCGAAGCCAAAGACCGGCTCGCCGGGGCGGCGGCCTACACCCGCAGCATCCGCATCGAAGGCACTGGCCGGGGCGGCAAAGCGCGGGAGGAAACTTTGGAAATCCGCTCGCTCAACAACGCCCGCTCACCGCGAGGGCGCAAGGGCAAGCTGGCCGACTTGGGCTTCAAGCCCGAACGCGTGACGCGGGTGGAGTGAGCAGGGCGAAGGCGGCCTGCTTCAGGCCACTTCGGCGATCAACTCAATTTCCACGCAAGCACCCAGCGGAATTTGCGCCACCCCAAAGGCGCTGCGGGCGTGCGAACCGGCGGCGCCAAAGACCTGGCCCAGCAACTCGCTGCAGCCATTGGTGACCAAATGCTGCTCGGTGAAGTCGGGCGTGGAATTCACCAGGCTCATGACCTTGACGATGCGCTTGACCTGACTCAAATCCCCCACAGCGGCGTGCAAGGTGCCGAGCAAGTCAATCGCGACGGCGCGGGCCGCTTGCTGGCCTTCTTGGGTGCTGAGGTTTTTGCCCAATTGCCCGACCCACACCGCCCCGTCTTTTTTGGCAATGTGGCCCGACAAATAAACCAGCTGGCCGCTGCGCACAAAAGGCACATAAGCCGCCGCGGGCGTGGCCACGGCGGGCAGGGTGATGTTGAGGGCTTCGAGTTGTTCGTAGACGTTCATGGCGAGGACTGGGTGGGCGGGTTGAAAAGTTTGAGGGGGTCACTTATTTTACGGAGTCGGCCTAAGCGCTGGCACAAATGGGGGTGCTGGATTGACGCTTTGGGTTCTTTTCCTGCACACCGATCACATGGCCTTTGACATGACTTCTCGCATGCCTACTTGCGCCCAGGCGGGCAGTGCTGCGCACAGGGTCAAGCCTGTCAAGACCAGGGCTCTCTTCCTATTTTTCCTTTGAGTCATTTAAATGAGTCCCAACCAGTCACCCCAAACCAGATCGCCCAGGTAACGCCCTGGAACCAAGGTGAACAGGCCGGCCACCAGACAAGCGCCGATGTACAAGCGCTGCATGTAGCGACGGTGTTCGGAGAAATTGCGTTGTGTCAAAGCCTTGAATGCTTTGTACAAGCTAAAGGCTGTCAGCAATACCAACAGATGAATTGGGGTGTAACCCCCCACATTCGGCAAGCGAAAATCACGGATGAACAAGGCTGAGAAAGCGGCCGCCGCCATGCAAGTTGTCCATGCATAACCCAAGGCACGGTGCCATCGCGGGCGCACGGTGTGTCCCAAGCGCGCCCACAACACGCATGGGCCCAGCAGCACCGCTGACAGGGCCGCGCTCATGTGAATGGCGATAAGGGGGGTGAGTTGCATGAGTGCGCTGCAAAGACTTTACTCAATCCCCAAGGGCTCCACCGTGACCGCAACCTCCAGGGTGTGGTGGGCCCCGCCATGAATGACCCCGCGCATGGGGGAGACATCGCCGAAGTCACGGCCCCAAGCGACGGTCACATAATCTTCGCCGCGCAGGCGTTGGTTGGTGGGGTCGAAATCCAGCCATTGTGCAAGCTTGGGGTCATAGACCGAGACCCAGGCATGGGTGGCGTCGTTGCCGATCAAACGCGGTTGGCCCGGTGGCGGGGTGGTCAAAAGGTAGCCGCTCACATAGCGTGCGGGCAAGCCCAGGTTGCGACAGCACGCAATCATGATGTGCGCAAAGTCTTGGCACACCCCTTTGCGTTGGCCGAGTGCTTGCAGGGTGGGGGTGTTGACTTCGGTGCTGTTCGGGTCGTAATCAAACTCTTGGTGAATTTTGTTCATCAAGGCTTGCGCGGCCAGGAAAACGGGCTGGTCGGCTTCAAAGGCACTTTGGGCATAACGCACAAAATCCGTGTGCCAAGGCACATAGGCCGAAGGAAAAACAAACTCATTGGCCGGGTCATAAGGCCCGCCCGCCCGGTAGCGGAAATGGGCGCGCACGGCCTCCCATGGGCTGCTGTCGGCCATTTCAATGGGCGCGCTGGTGTCGGTTTGAACCACACTGCGCGCCGTGACCACCAATTCCGAGTGCGGTGTTTGCAGCGAAAAATACTGTGTCGTGTTGCCAAACACATCCAAGGACGCTTGCCATTGGGCCGCTTCGGGGTCAATGCTCAAGGTGTGGCTGAGCAGGCGTTGGTCCTCGGTGTCGCGGGGTTTCATGTGCGCCATGTGCAGCGCGTTGCCCACGGCGGGTTGGTAGTGGTAGCGGGTTTCGTGGGTGATGCCCAGGTGCATGGTGGTTTCCTGAATCAGGCCCCCAGGGTTTTGTTGGCGTTCAGGGAGTGGGTGAAGTACAGGGCGCTGATGCTGTCTGACAGGCTTTGCGCCGCGTGTTGGCACTGGTTGAGCACCTGCTGCAAGTTGGGCCGCGCCGGATCCGGGGGGCTGATCAGCCGGTCCAGGTGCCAATCCTGGGGGTCGGGCAGTGTCAGGGCCAGGGTGCTGAGTTGCCCGCTGTCCTGGCTGCCCGACAGGCCTTGCACCCGGCGGCGCAGGTTCTCGGTGATGCAGGCCAAGGCCCGAGGGTTGTCAGGGGCCATCACCAGCAGGGACAGCAGGGGCAGCAATTCCCGGCTTTGTTGGAATTGGGCGCGGAAGGTGATGGTGCTGTCAAATAGGGACAGCAGGGCCTCAAATCCGGCAATGTGGTCCCACAGCCCAATGGCCAGGGCTTTTTGCATGACATTGGCAAAAAAATCCATGCGTTCGAGCTGGCGGCCAATCGACATCAAACGCCAGCCGTTGTCGCGGGTCATGCGGTCGGCCTGGGCACCGGTGATGGCGGCCAAGTTCATGCTCATGGTGGCCAGGGCCTGAATGGCCTGGTTGGCGTCCAGACCATCGTTCTGGGCGCTTTTCAAGGCTTGTTCAAAGGCCGACTCGGTTTGCAAAATCAAGGACCAGTGTTCGGGTGACAAGCGCTCACGCACCGAATCGGCCGCCTGGCGCAGCGCGCGCAGGTTAAAGCCCACACTCTGGCTGCCGTTTTGGCGCTGGGCCGAGAGCCCGGCGATCAACGAACGCTCGAAGACCCGCTTGGACACAGCCGCCGAGGGCACGCTGGGCAAGACCAGTCCGGCATCGATGGCCAGGGTGTTGAGGCCTTGTGTCAGGCGCGGTGAATGGTTGGCGTCGCTGTTGAGGTGAATCAAAATGAGTTTGGCCAGGCGCGCGGTGTTTTCACTGCGTTCGGTGTAGCGGCCCAGCCAAAAGAGGTTCTCCGCCGAGCGACTGGTCACCGCCCGTTTGCGCGCCAGCACCAGGGCCGGCGTTTTGCCTGGGGTCAGCAAGGTGGTCTGGTCCACCTCGTCGTGGGTTTGCACCCACACGTCGGCGCTGCCCCCGCCCCGCTGCATGGAGGCCATTTCGGCGTTGTCCCCCACAATGCGGGCCATGCCGCCCGGCAGCACCCGCCAGTGGTCGTTGTGGGTACGGACCACAAAGACACGCAACACCGTGGGCTGGTGTTCGACATGGCTGCCGGCGGGGTCTTTTGCATCGGTTCGCCAAATGGGCAGGGCCGACCAGGGCATGGCACTCTGGATGGTGTGCTCATCGGGTTGGCGGGCAATGCGCTCGGCCCAGGCCGCGCGTTCGGATTCGCTCAGGCCTTGACCCGCCACCGAGGTGAATGAGTCGCGGCTGCTCATGGGGTGGTAGCTCGGCGGGTAGGTGGGTTTGATCACCGATTCGGGCAGGGCCGCCAGGGCGTCTTCCAGCACCGAGGGTTCACCGCACCACCAGGTCGGCACGGCGGGCAGTTGCAGTTCTTCGCCAATCAGGTGTTCGGCCAAGGCCGGCAGAAAACCCAACAGAGCCGGGGACTCCAGGAATGCCGAACCCGGCATGTTCGCCACCAGCACATGGCCGGCCCGAATGGCCTGCAACAGACCGGGCACCCCCAGGCTGGAGTCGGGGCGCAATTCCAGGGGGTCCAGGTACTCATCGTCCAGGCGCTTGAGCAGGCCATGCACGGGCTGCAAACCCTCCACGGTTTTGAGAAAAAGGTGTTGGTCCCGCACGGTCAAATCATTGCCTTCGACCAGGGTGAGTCCCAGGTAGCGGGCCAGGTAGGCGTGCTCGAAATAGGTCTCACTGTAGGGGCCAGGCGTGAGCAGGGCAATGTGCGAGTCGGCCCCCGCCGGGCTGTGGGCTTTGAGGCTTTCAATCAGGGCGCGGTAGGTGCTGGCCAAGCGCTGCACCTTGAGCGCTTCAAACGCCGTCGGGAATTGACGCGACACGGCCAGCCGGTTTTCCAGCAAATAACCCAAACCGGAAGGGGCCTGGGTGCGCTGACCCACCACCCACCAAAGGCCGTCCGGGCCCCGCGCCAAGTCGAAGGCCACCAGGTGCAGAAAATGCCCGCCCGCCGGTTGAATGCCGTGCATTTCACGCAAATAGCCTGGATGGCCCTGAACCAGGGCGGCGGGCAGCAGGCCCTGGCGCAGCAAGGTTTGGGGGCCATACACATCGGCCATGAGCTGCTCCAGCACGCGCACCCGCTGCGTCACCCCCGCTTCGATGTGGGCCCAATTTTCGGGCGAGATGATGAGGGGGAACAGGTCCACTGCCCAAGCGCGTTGCACGCCCGAAGTTTCGGCATAGACGTTGTAGGTGACGCCGTTGTCTTGGATTTGCTGCTTGAGTTGGGCCAGCCGTTGGTCAAAGTCTGCGGGCGTGGCCGCCTCGGTCGAGGCCAGCACCTCGAAGAACAGGCGCCAAGCCGGGCTCAGCTCAGCGAGTGACAGCGCGGCGGCGTCGCCCTCGAC
>CAIUTG010000108.1 GCA_903902035.1 uncultured Curvibacter sp.
GCGCCCGCCGCGCACCACGGCATCCGAAGCGCCGGGCACAAACAGGGCAAAGCGCGCGCCGCTGTAATAGGCATAACCCCGCACATCGGCCAGATCAAAGCTGACGGCAACGCCTGGCATGCCTTGCAGTTCAGCCGCCAAGGCGGCCAATTCATCCAGCACCGTTTGGATGCCCGGCACCGCCCCCAGCAACTCAGCCGCCTGGGTCAACACGCTGGCGTCGCCATACAAATGGGGCAAAGCACACAAAGCCAGCCGAATGTGGGTCGGCAGGTTCTGGCTCAAAGCAGCCAGCGCGGCCGCGTCTTTGGCCGCCAGGGCTTGTTCGATGCCCGCTTCTTGTGTGGGACTCAATTCAAAGCCCAGCTGCTCTGGCGACAAGAGCCGGCTCAGAATGCGGGCATCGCCCAAATCGACTTTGACTTGGTTAACACCTGCCGTTTGCAGGCATTCCAAGGCCAGGAGCAAGCTCTCCAGATCGGCTTCACCACCCGCATGGCCATAAATTTCGGCCCCAAACTGCATGGGTTCACGCGTGGCATGCGGGCGCTCGGGCCGGGTGTGCAGGACCGGGCCGCAATAGCACAGGCGGGTCACGCCTTGGCGATTCAGCAAGTGCGCATCAATGCGGGCCACCTGCGGGGTGGTGTCAGCACGCAGCCCCAGGCTGCGGCCTGAGAGTTGGTCCACCAATTTGAAGGTTTGCAAATCCAAGGCTTCACCGGTGCCGGTCAGCAGGGATTCCAAATGCTCCAACAACGGCGGCATCACCAGCTCATGACCATAGCGGCGAGCGGTGTCCAGCAATTGGCGGCGAAGTTCTTCGATGTGACGAGCCTCAGAAGGCAAGACATCGGCAATGTGATCCGGCAGGACCCAAGCAGACATGGTCAATGGAGGGGGGAGGGATTAAAACAGGGATTTTAAAGGCTTCAGGCCAACAACCAAATCACAATCAAGCCCAAGGCGATGGACACCAGCCCCACAAAGCGGATTTGCCCGTCTTGCAGCGCCAGGATTTTGCTGAAGGTTTGACGCCAAACCGAGGGGGCCACGAAAGGCAGCAGCCCCTCAATCACCAACACCAAGGCCAGCGCCAACCAGAAGTGATCGATTTGCACAGCCCGCTTTACTTGTGGGCGGGCGCCGAAGCGGCCCCACCATTGCTGCCGCCATTTCTGAAAATGCGGAAAAATTCGCTCGAACTGGGGTCCACCACCATCCAATCGCCTTTTTTGGCGAAGGTGGATTTGTAGGCATCCAAGCTGCGGTAAAACTGGGCAAACTGGGGATCCCGGCCAAAGGCCTGGGCATAAATGTGGGCGGCCTCGGCATCGCCCTCCCCCTTGATGTTTTGGGCATCGCGGTAGGCATTGGCAATGGTCACTTCGCGTTGGCGATCGGCGTCAGCGCGGATTTTTTCACCTTCGGCCGCACCGGTCGAGCGCAACTCGTTGGCCACCCGCTTGCGTTCGGCTTCCATGCGTCGGTACACCGATTCGGTGATGGCTTCCACATAATCCACGCGGGTAATGCGCACATCGACCACATCAATGCCCCACGATTTTTCACCATTCACGACGGTCTGGACATTGCGCAGCACATCGGCCATCAATTCCTCGCGTCGGATGTTCAACAGTTCGGGCAAGGTGTGTTTGTTGACCTCGACCTGAAAGGCATTGCGCACCACCCGGCTGAGCTGGTTGGCACCCGAAACTTCATCGGTGCCCACATTGCGAATGTATTGACTGGGATTGGAAATGCGCCAGCGCAGGTACCAATCGATCACCACCCGTTGCTTTTCCGCGGTGAGCATCGATTCGGCGTCCGGGCTTTCCAGCGTCAACAAGCGCTTGTCAACATAGCGCACATTTTGAAATGGCGGGGGCAACTTGAAATTCAAGCCAGGCTCGGTGATGACTTCCTTGATTTGGCCCAAGGCATAAACCACCCCAAACTGACGCTGATCGACCACAAACAGCATGGAGCTGAGCAACACCACGACCACCAACACCGACGAAACCACAAATCCAATTTTGTTCACGAAAGAACTCCTAAGCTATTCAGATGAGCGATCTGACCCTTGTGATCAGCGGCCATCGCGGTCACGACTGCGGCTCAAATCACGGCTGCGCAGATCCACACTCGGTGCGTTGGCCGTCCCCCCATTGACCGGATTGCTGGCCGCGTTGCTGGCGGGGCCCGTGCCGGCAGCCGCATCCCCTGTGGTGGGGTTGCCAGAATTGGCCGCCGAAGCGGAGACGCTGGCCGAGGCGGCCATCAATTTGTCCAAGGGCAGGTAAAGCAAATTGCTGCCTTGGCGTGAATCGACCATGACCTTGCCGACATTGGCATAGATTTGTTGCATGGTGTCGATGTACATGCGGTCACGTGTGACCTGGGGCGCTTTTTGGTACTCGGCCAACACCGCTTTGAAGCGCCCAGAATCACCTGTGGCTTGGGCCACAATACGGGCCTTGTAGGCGTCGGCCTCTTGCTTGAGGCGGGAGGCCGTGCCGACCGCACGGGGCACCACATCGTTGGCATAGGCCTGGGCTTCATTTTTGGCGCGTTCCCGCTCTTGCCCCGCTTTGAGCACATCGTCAAAAGCCGCTTGCACGGGCTCGGGCGGACGCACCCCGCCCTGTTGCAAATTGATGCCCACAATTTCGACACCCACTTTGTAGCGGTCCAGAATGTTTTGCATCAGGGTCCGAATTCGAGGCGCAATCTGATCGCGCTCTTCGGCCAGGGCCGAGTCCATGCGCATCTTGCCCACCACCTCGCGCACGGCGGTTTCAGCGGCCTGCACCACGGCGTCGCCGGGGTTCTTGCTCTCGAACAACCAGGCCCGGGCATCGTTCAAACGGTATTGAACCGCGAACTTGATTTCGACAATGTTCTCATCCTGGGTCAGCATGGCCGAGTCGCGCAGGCCGGTGGCCTTGATGATGCTGTCGTGGCCCACATCGACCGAGCGGACCTGCGTCACAAAGACCAGTTCATGGCGCTGAATCGGATAAGGCAAACGCCAGTTGAAGCCCGCGCCCACCGTGGCTTTGTAACGACCAAACTGGGTGATCACGGCCTGTTGGCCTTCTTGCACAATGAAGAAACCGGAGCCCAACCAGATCAAAAGAACCACCACCCCTGCGGCCAAGGCCATGCCCAGACCCGCGTTGCGTTGGCCAGGCGAACCACCCGAATTGTGGCCGTTGCCACCAGGACGCTCTTGGGGTTCAGGGCTGCGCGGATTCTTGCCCGACTTGCCACCGAACAGATTGCCCAATTTGCGGTTCAAATCACGCCAGATTTCTTCCAGATCGGGGGGCTGCTGGCCCTGGTTAAAAACCCGACTCCAGGCCTGTTGGGCGCGCATGCCCACTTTAGAGAAATTTGAAAAATTCATTCGTATGGCTCTTTCAGCTCATTTTCATGCCAGCCCGGATTGTGCCCAAAAGTGTTTGGGCTTGGCGCCAAATCCGTGATTATCGACAATGCCGCTTTCACCCGCTCGGCCAAAGCCAAGCGCAAGGCCGCCAAGCCCTCGCCCTGGCGGGCACTGACAAACAAACGCGGCACTTGCTGGCCGCCCACGTCCATGCTATCAACCAAAGAAGTTGGGCGCAACTCGGGCGGCAAGGCATCGAGCTTGTTGAAGACCAAAATCTGGGGCACCGTGTCCGCGCCAATATCGCTCAGGACTTTTTGCACCTGAACCATTTGCTCGGGGTAATCGGGGTTGGCCGCATCCACCACATGGAGCAGCAAGTCGGCTTCAATCGACTCTTGCAAGGTGGCTTCAAAGGCCTCGACCAGACCATGCGGCAGGTCGCGGATAAATCCCACCGTGTCGGACAAGGACACCGAGCGACCCGCTTCACCCAGATAGAGCTGTCGGGTGGTGGTGTCCAGGGTGGCAAACAACTGGTCGGCGGCATAGCTGCGGGCCTTGACCAGCGCATTGAACAGGCTCGATTTGCCTGCGTTGGTGTAGCC
>CAIUTG010000109.1 GCA_903902035.1 uncultured Curvibacter sp.
ATGTACAACACCAAGGCCACCGCCGTGATGATCACGAACCAGGCGTCAAATTTCACGCCCAAAATGGACAGCACCAGGACGACCTCGACCAGGGTGGGCAAGATGCTGTAGAGCGAATAAGAAATCAGCGACTCGATGCCACGCACTCCGCGTTCGATGTCGCGGGTCATGCCACCGGTTTGCCGCTCCAAATGGAAGCGCAGACTCAAGGCGTGCAGGTGCTCAAAGGCCTGCAAAGCGATGTTGCGCGAAGCCCCTTGGGTGGCTTTGGCAAAGACCAATTCGCGCAGCTCGGTGAAAAGGGAGACACTGAGCCGAAAGCCCCCATAGGCCAGCAGCAAACCCACGGGCACCACCAACAGGGCCTCAGGCTGGCCGGGCTGGAGGGACAAGGCGTCCACCAGGCTTTTCAGGAGCATTGGCACCGCCACATTGGCCCCCTTGGCGCACAGCACAAAGGCCAAGGCCGCCAACACCCGGGCCTTGTATTCCCACAGATAGGGCAGCAATTGCCGCAGGGTATGCCAATCGCCCCCCTGGGGCTTGTGGCCAGCGCCAGCAGGCGTGCTGGGCTCAGAGGTCAATGAGGAAGAAAGCGAAGGGCTGCGGCGCATGATGAGGTGAAAGGGCCTTGAAGACCCCACACCTTACCAGCTGTCGTCGCCGCCCCCGCCACCAAAGTCGCTGCCGCCACCAGAATCCCAGGAATCATTGCCGCCGCTGCCTGCATCAAAACTGCCGTAATCGGGGGTGGGGGCGCTGGGCATGCCCCCTCCAGCGACGCCGGGGTAGCCATTGTTGTCCACATAGTTGCCGCGTTGATCACCGTGCTCCATGGCCTTGGCCAATTCATAACCGGCCACAGCACCGGCCACACCGGTCAAGGCGGCACCGCCCAAGCCCATGCCACCGCCCCCCATGCCCATGCCTCCCATGCCGTAGCCGCCGGGGCCATAACCTGGGCCCATCGGACCCACGGGCCCATTGGGCCCCATGGCAACGCCGCCGCCTGGCCCCACGGCGGGCATCACCACCACCGGTGGCGACAGCAAACGCGAGGCAATGCGCCAAACCAACCAAACGCCGCCCATGGCCAACAAAATGTAAATCCAAGTGGGCAGGCCACCGCGCTGGGCGGGTGCCGGGGCCACGGTGGCAGCGGCACTCCCGCCGTTTGACACCCCAGCGTTTGCAGCCTGCACAGGGGCAGGTCGGGTTTCGGTGGCAGGCAACTTGTCCATCAACTCACGGAACTTGGCCGGACTGCTGGCGAAGCCCAAACTGGGGTCAATTTGTTCTGCCCGCAACAGGGACTGACGGGCTTCTGCATTGTGACCTTCGCGCGCCAGCACCTCTCCCAACTCATAAAACGCTTTGGCACTGTTGGGGTGCTCTTTGAGCACTTCGCGCAGCATCATTTCAGCCTGGGGCAAATTGCCTGCATTGACCGCTGCGGTGATGTCCTTGGGCGTCGGCGCCGCCCACGCCACGGCCGTGGCCAAGCAAAACAACACGGGCGCAAGCAACACCGGCAAAGACAAACGCTTCCCTAACTTCAACATAAAAAACTCCTAGGATCCACCAACGGACCTGACTGACATGATATGGGGCCAGGGCGGCAACTGACAAGCCCCGAGTTCACCCAAAAAAGTAAATCGCGCCATTTCAGACTCGAGTCTGCTCAGGTTTGAAAACCCACACTCAACAGCAAACCCTCCACCAAGTCACGCCAGAATCCCGGCGCCACTGGCACATAGACCTGTGCGCTGGCACATTCTGACTCAAACCAGGCCGTGAATTGTTTGACTTCCTCAGGGTGGTGAAAGGCAAACATCAATTCGTAGTTCAAAAACAGGCTGCGGCTGTCAAAATTGGCAGAGCCGGCCAAAGCCAGTTGTTGATCGACAATCACCAACTTGGCATGGTGCATGGTGGGGGCCAACCAGATCTGGCCACCCGCTGCGGCCAAGGCCCGCATTGGCCGCGCACGCGCGACATCGGACAGTGCATGGTTGGACTTGGCCGGCACCAACAAATCCACCCGAATCCCGCGCCGTGCCGCCAAACAAAGGGCATTGGTCAAGGCCTCGCTGGGTACGTAGTAAGGCGTGAGGATGGCGACACGCTCGCGCGCCTGGTAAATCGCCATGATGAACAGGGTCAACAAAGTGTCGTCCGTTTGATCGGGACCCGACACGATCAATTGGGCTTGTCGGGGGTCTACCGCACCATCGCCGGCCAGTGCCAGACCTTGCGAGACCTGAATCGCCAACGGGGACTGCACCGGGTCTGAGCGCCCCCTGGACTCGGCAAAGGCCCAGTCGCGGTCAAACTGAATTTGCGCCTGTGCCACCAAAGGCCCGGCAAAGTCAAAACTCAAATCGCGCCAGGCCTCGGTTCGAGCATCTCCCTCAAAATACTCCGTCGCCAAATTTCGGCCCCCGCACCAAACCCGGGCCTGGGGCGTCCCGCTGTCCACGATCAGCAGCTTGCGGTGATCGCGCAAATTGATGCGCCCGCGCAAGGCCCAGCTTTTCAATGAGCCCAGAGGGGGCGCAAAAATCAAGGTTTGACCGCCCGCTTGGTGCAAGGGCTTGAGATTCGGGGGACGGTCCATGACGCCGCCCATGCCATCCAGCATCAGCCGCACCCGAACCCCGGCACGGGCCTTGTCACACAAAATTTGCAAAACTTTTTGACCCACCGCATCGTTTTTTAAAATAAAAGTACAAATGTCAATGCGGTGTTGGGCCCCCGTCAAAATGGCCTGGAGCGCCAACCACGCACTGTGGCCCTCCAGTTGCAAATGAAAGTCCCGATACGCCTGCGGCCGGACTTGACCCAAGGCGTCGGTGGTTGGCAAAAGCCAAAAAGGCGCGGCCAGCGCGTGGCTGACCCCAGCCAAAGGCGGCAACTGATCTGAGGCCAGCAGGGCTTGGCTGTTTTCGGGACGACGGCGCTTGCGGACGCCAAAAATCAAGAAGGCAGGCAGGGCAACATAAGGTGCCAGCAGAATGAACAAAATCCAGGCAATGGCGCTGGCGGGGGGGCGTTTGCGGTGCTGGACATGGGCCGTGACCACATAAATTAAAAGTGAAATCGCGGTGATGGCGAAATGCAGGGTCAACCAATCAGGAAGGGTGTAGTTCAAGGGATTCGCAGCCAGGTTTGAGTTCGCCAAAAAGGGCCCCAAGAGCCCCGAACCTCCAGCTTACGTCCCCCATCCAGGGGGGTTAGTCGCACTTTGTAAATTTTGCCACTGTCGGGGTCCAAAATGTGTCCGCCCTCCCACCACAGCCCTTGCTCGGCCCGGCGCACACCGCGAATGATTTCCATGCCACTGATGCGTTGCCCGTGCCGGTCATCCTGGCAAGCATCACAAAGGACGTTGTCTTCGGCGGCGACGAGAATTTTCTCGACCCGCCCCGTCAAATGGCCATTGGCCTCCATTTGAATGCGGATTTCGGCTTTGGCCTGCCCGGTCTCATCGTCCACGTTGCGCCACAAGCCCACCGGCGTCATCTGCGCCGAGGCCGCCAAGGACATGGCCCCCAAACAGCATCCCAACAGGGTTTGAAAAATCAAGACCAATGGCTTCATGACCGAACACCTCCCTCAAGCGCACAAATGCGGCCGCAAAATATTCTCAAACCCCCGCTGAACCCGTTCGGTCGCTGCGGGGTTTTGTAAAAACCGAGCCTCGTAGTGCAACGCCAAGATCAAGCCATGAATTTCAAACAGCAGTTGCTTTTCGTCAACATCCGCTTGCAAATGTCCCGCCGTCACGGCCTGGGCAATGGCGCGCCGCAGGGCCTGGTGCCAAACCTGAACGGTGTGGACCAGGGCATCCCGCACCGGGCCTGGGCGATCGTCAAACTCGACGGCGCCACTGATGTAAATGCAGCCCGAGTCGATTTCCATCGAGGTGCGCTTGGTCCAGTTCTCAAACAAGGCGCGCAAACGTGGCAAGCCCTTGGCGGCCGTCAGGGCGGGGTAAAAAACCTCTTGCTCAAAGCGCTGGTGGTATTCCCGAATGACCGAAATTTGCAGTTCTTCACGCGATCCAAAATGGGCAAACACGCCCGATTTGCTCATCTGCATGACCTCGGCCAAAGCACCAATGCTCAGACCTTCCACCCCAATTTGGCTGGCCAGTCCCAGGGCGGCATCCAAGATGGCGGCCTTGGTTTGTTGGCCTTTGTGCAAATTGCGGCTGCGCGAAGCAGCAGGTAAAACAGACGAATCGGTGTGCATGGTTGAATTTTGCAGGAAATTGAGCCGCGGGGTCTAGGTATTTATTACATTTGGAGAGACCTATGGCCCTGGCGTTTCAGACCGGGCGAAGAATTAGGCTAAGGTGGCCGGCATGACCTCAAAAAACGCCTCCAGCGCACTCGACGATTCCGCTTTGCCGACGATAGACCCCGAGGCCCAGCGAAAAAACTTGGAACACCGCGATCTGGGACGCGACCCCGAACGCCTGGCCATGAAATACGAAAAGATGCGCAGCAGCGCTTTTGTCTTTTTGCGCGGGGCCTGCTCACTCTATTACGACGCCCTGCCCCAGGTGCCCAGTCTGGTTCAGGCCCCTTTGGCCTGGTGTTGCGGCGATTTGCATTTTGAGAACCTGGGCAGTTACCAAGGCGCGGACGGTCAAGCCCATTTTGATTTGAATGATTTTGACGAATCGATGCTGGCCCCCTGCACCTGGGACATTTCGCGCCTGCTCAGCAGTTTGATTTGCGGCGCCTCCACCCTCAAGGCCCAACCGGACGAAATCAAACAGGTGGTTGAAGAATGCCTGAATGGCTACCGTGAGGCCTTGCGCAAAGGCAAGGCCCAGTCCATCGAGTTGGGCTGTGCCACCGGCATGATCAAAACCCTGTTGGAAGACGTGGCCAAGCGCAAACGTGCTGACTTTCTGGACCTGCGCACCAACAAAAAAAACGGCCGTCGCCAAATTCGACTGGACGGCATCAAGGCCCTGCCAGTCACCCCCGAGGTCCGGGCCCAGGTGGAGACCTTCATGGCGAGCTTCGCCAAAACCCAGCAAGATGCCCACTTTTATGAAGTCATCGATGTCGCCCGACGCATTGCCGGCACCGGCAGCCTGGGGTTGCTGCGTTATGTGATTCTGGTGAAGGGCAAGGGCTCCCCCGATAACAACTATTTGCTCGACTTGAAGCAAGCACAAAGCTCGGCTTTGCAACATCGGCTGAGCCAGTTGTCCATTCATCAGCCCACTTGGCGCGATGAAGCCACCCGCGTCGTGACGCTGCAAAATCGGATGCAGGCCTCGGACAACCCCTTTATCAGCCCCGTCACTTTCCAAGATCACCCTTGTGTGTTCAAACGTTTGCACCCATCCGAAGACCGGGTCGCCATTGGCCGTTGGGGCCCGCATTTAGAACACCTGCTTCACGTCGCTCGCGCCATGGGTCAACTCTCGGCCTGGAGCCAACTGCGCTCCAGTGGTCGCCAAGGCTCGGCCGCAGCGGACGAATTGATTGCCTTTGCCGAGGATGAGGCTTGGTTCCGGGAGCTCCACCAGGTCGCTTACTACATGGCCGAGGTCACCGAGCGACAGTGGCAGGCATTTTTGAAGTGCCCGCCGTCACAAAAGTAAAGCGCTCAGCTTAGGGCTTGGCTTGCACGGTCTTGGCGTCCTGCCCAAACAACACTTTTTTGGACTGCTCATCCACGGTCGCCGCACTGTTGATGGTCTTGGCCAGTGCATAGGCTTTTTGCGTGGCTGGCCGTTGCTCAATCTGTTCAAACCAGGTTTTCAGGTGCGGGAAATCATGCAGGTTCTGGCGCTGCCGTTCATGGGGCACCACCCAGGGGTAGCAGGCGATGTCGGCGATGGAGTAGGCCTCCCCCGCAATAAAAGGCCGTCCATCGCTCAGGTGCTTGTTGAGCACCCCATACAAACGGCCCGTCTCTTTGACATAGCGCTCAATCGCGTAAGGCAGGACTTCAGGCGCGTATTGCACAAAATGGTGGTTCTGACCGGCCATGGGGCCCAATCCGGCCATTTGCCAAAACAACCATTCCAACACCTGATTGCGCCCACGCAGGTCTTGTGGGATGAAGGACTTGGTTTTATCGGCCAGGTACAACAAAATGGCCCCGGACTCAAACAGGGACAAAGGCGCGCCGCCATCGGCCGGAGCGCTGTCCACAATCGCAGGGATTCGGTTGTTGGGGGCAATTTTTAAAAAGTCGGGTTGAAATTGCTCGCCTCGGCCAATGTGCACCGGGTGAATGCGGTAGGGCAGATGGGCCTCCTCCAGCATCATGGTGATTTTGTGACCATTGGGGGTGGTCCAGTAATACAGATCAATCATGGCAGGCTCGCTCCAGTGGGTTAAAAAAACATCGGCCTTGATTATGCGGACAAAAGCAAAAAACCGCACCCGGAAGGGTCGGCCAATGGTTTACAAACGGTGCGTGCGGTCGCCCTGCTTGAATCCGAACGAGTCCCAGGCCGGTGGGGTGCCACGGCTCAGGCACAGCACTTTGAAAATTTCGCCCATCTCGTGCTCATTAACGAGCTTCAGAACCCGGCTGTGTTGCACCACATCGCCAGGGTGCTGGGATTGCAACAAGTCCATCAAGCCACAGTTCAACAAAAAATGCGCCTGCGTGGTGTAACCGACGACGTTCAGGCCCGCCTCTTGCGCCGCCAAGGCCACGCCGGTGAAATTGACATGGGCCGTGATGTCCTTGTCGCCCACCGCGCTCAAAGGGTCGGGGTCCGCCCGGTGCCCTTGATGGCACATCACCGTGCCGCCACTGCGTTGTGGGTGGTAATACTCGGCCTCGGGGAAGCCATAGTCCAGCAAGAACACCACACCTTGTTCCAACCGGTCGGCCAAGGTGCGCACAAAGGCCTCCCCTTGCGCATGGGTTTCGGTGAGGTAGTCGTGTTCGCCAACCACCTCAAAAGAGGGCCGCAGACAGGTGGGCCGGTCGGACCAGACAAAAGCCGAAGTCTTCCTGCCTTCCAGGGGCGAAGAAAGGGGCGTTGCAAGTGAAGAGGCAGGCGCCATTGCCACCCCCCGCTCAAACCACACCCCCTCCCGACGCACCAACAACTGGACCGGCATGGCGTCGAGCACCTCATTGCCCACCACCACCCCGCGCAAGCGCTCGGGCAAGGCGTTCAGCCAGCGCACCTTGTCAGCAAAGGGCGCCAACCGGGCTTGTTGGCGTTCGCGCAAGCTGCCCGACAAATCCACAATCGTGTAGCGACTCAAACGCGAACCCAAAGCCCCCAACAGTTGCTCGGCCAAAGCCCCACTGCCCGCGCCAAACTCCCAGACCTCATCGGTCTGGCTGGCTGCCAAGGCTTCGTCCACGGCCCTGGCCAGGGTCTGGCCAAACAAGGGCGTGAGTTCGGGCGCGGTGACAAAGTCACTGCCCGACTCAGGCAGGTGCCCGAATTTGGGCGAGCCATGGTCGTAATAGCCCCAGCCTGGCGCATACAAGGCCAAGCGCATGAACTCGTCAAAACCCAGCCACCCGCCTTGGGCTTGAATGGCATCCGCGATAATTTGTGTCAGCATGTCTTCTTGATTTTAGGTGGAAGCCCCCGCATGACCGACCCGACCCCCTTGCCCACCCGCGCTGCCCCCAGCGTGCTGGTGACCGGCGGCGCGCACCGTTTGGGCGCCTTGATATGCGAACAGTTTGCCAGCGCTGGCTGGCGGGTCTGGTGCCATTACCAACGCTCCGCCGAAGCCGCTGAAAGCCTGTGTCAACGCCTGCGCGAGCAGGGCGCACAGGCCCAAACCATCGCGGCCGACTTGGGCGATGAGGTCGAGCGCGAGCGCATGATGCGCCACATTGCGGCAAGCGATTGGCCCCTGACCTGCCTGGTCAACAACGCCTCCAGCTTTGAGCCCGACAGTGCGAGCACATTGGACTTGGACGCAACTCGGCGTCAATTGGAGGTCAACCTGCTGGCCCCGCTTGACCTGGCGCGTTGGCTGGCTGTGGGCATTCAATCCGCCCAGCCCAGTGG
This sequence comes from uncultured Curvibacter sp., assembly GCA_903902035.1. Taxonomy (GTDB): domain Bacteria; phylum Pseudomonadota; class Gammaproteobacteria; order Burkholderiales; family Burkholderiaceae_C; genus Curvibacter. Next base: position 8,027 of record CAIUTG010000109.1, read on the forward strand.
GGCCGCCCACCCGATTCATGTCCCATTGGGTGCCAGCGTGATCCATGTGCTGGACCAAAAAGTGTTCAACCCCAACCCGGATTATTTTTCTTACAGCATCAGCAAAACCGCGCTGGAACGCGCTGTGGCCCTGCAAGCGCAAGCACTGGCACCGCAAATTCGGGTTTGCGGCGTGGCCCCTGGCCTGATGTTTTTGAGTGGCCCCCAGACCCCAGAAAATTTTGCCCACGCCAGCCGCATGAATTTGATGCGCCAAGCCTTGGACCCCCAACAAGTGGCGGCAAGCTGCCTTTTTTTAGCGCAAAACCCAGCCATCACCGGCGTCACCCTGGCGGTGGACAATGGCCAACACCTGCTGCCCTTGCCCCATGACGTGATGCATGTGGTGGACGATTGGTTGAAGAAAAAAGACTGACATGACCCGACCCGACTCTCCTTTTTTGGCCGATGCCTTGGCCCTTTCCTGCCGCAAGCTGTTTTTGAAGAACCATGTGCTGCCCGTTCAGATTGGCGCCCATGATTTCGAACAAGGCGTGAGCCAGCGCTTGCTTTTCAATGTTGAGTTGTGGGTGCCCTATGCCGTGTCCACCCCCAACCAAGACCAGTTGAATGAGGTGGTGGACTACGACTTTGTGCGCCACGTCATTGCCAAACGGGTGGCACAAGGCCACATCACTTTGCAAGAAACCCTGTGCGACGAATTGGCGACGCAGCTGTTGGCCCACCCCGGCGTCCGGGCCGTGCGGCTCTCGACCGCCAAGCCCGATGTTTACCCCGACTGCGAAGCGGTGGGGGTCGAAGTCTTCAAACTGAAGAACCTTTAATCACAACAAACGCCCTTTATGAACGCCACCCAAGGCCTGCAAACCTTAACCCTCAGCGGTCTGCGATTTGATGCCAACCTGGGCATCTTGGACCATGAAAAAACCAGTCCCCAGCCGATCCAGGTGGACGCCGAATTGAGCCTGGGCGCCCAGCCCTTGCTCCCCGTGGACGACGACATCTTGCGGGTTCTGGATTACCGCAAGGTGCGCCAAATCATCATTGCCGAGTGCACGGCCGAGCACATCAATTTGCTGGAAACCCTGATCGGCAAACTCGCCAACCGCTTGATGCAATTGCCCGGAGTCAAAGGGGTGCGCGTCAAAATTGCCAAGCTGGAAATTTTCGAGGACTGCGAAGTGGCCATCCGCATGGAAACGGGCGACTGGTCCGCCCGCGCGGGTTGAACGTGACCTTTGGCACCTGAAATGAGACAATGACGGCCATGAACGCCCCTTGGATTGACGAAGAACAAACCGCGCTGCAGGCCGCTGACAGCTCAGACCAGCGCGCGGCCACGCCTGTGCAAAAAGCCCTCAAGATCGAGCGCGAAACCCACAAGCTCGAAAAGCGCCTGTGCCGCCAGGTCGGTCAGGCCATTGTGGACTTCAACATGATTGAGGCGGGCGACCGCATCATGGTCTGCATGTCGGGTGGCAAAGACAGCTACGGCATGCTCGACATCTTGCTCAAGCTCAAAGCCCGCGCACCGATTGAATTCGAGTTGATCGCCGTCAACCTGGACCAAAAGCAACCCGGCTTTCCCGCCGAGGTCTTGCCGCGTTATTTGGAGCAGCTCGGCGTGCCATTTCACATCGAGACGCAAGACACCTACTCGATTGTCAAAGACAAAGTGCCCGAAGGCAAAACCATGTGCAGCCTGCGCAGCCGGCTGCGGCGTGGCATCTTGTACAAGGTGGCGCGTGAGTTGAAATGCAACAAACTCGCCCTGGGCCACCACCGCGACGACATGCTGCAGACTTTTTTTCTGAATCTGTTTTTTGGCGGCAAGGTCAAGGGCATGCCGCCAAAGTTGGTCAGCGACAACGGCGAGTTCATGGTCATTCGACCCCTCGCCAATGTGGTGGAGAAAGACCTGATTCGTTGGGCTGAACACCGCCAGTTCCCCATCATTCCTTGCACGCTGTGCGGCAGCCAGGAAAACCTGCAACGCAAACAGGTCGGCAACATGCTGCGCGAGTGGGAAAAGAAATTTCCTGGCCGCGTTGAAAACCTGTTTGCCGCCTTGCACAACGTGGTGCCCTCGCACCTGATGGACGAGCGCTGGCATGATTTCAAGAACCTGAAAACCACCGGTATCCCCAATCCCGAAGGCGACAAAGCCTTTGACGAAGAATCTTTTGAAACCCCAGCGGTTCCGGGTTTGAGCGCCATCCAGGTGGTGCAGCTTTGAAACCGCCCCGCTGCCACCAGCCATGAAGGCCACCCGCATCATGGCCATTCGGCATGGGGAAACCGCTTGGAATGTGGACACCCGCATCCAGGGCCAATTGGACATTCCTTTGAACGAGGTCGGCCGCTGGCAGGCCGAACGTGCCGCCGTGGCACTGGCCGAAGAAGGCATTGATCACATTTACGCCAGCGACCTCGCCCGGGCCTGGGAAACGGCGCACTGCATTGGACAAAAAACCGGGCGGCCAGTCCAACCCGAGGTCGGGCTGCGCGAGCGGGGTTTTGGTGAATTTGAAGGCCTGACCTTCGCCGAAATCGAGGCCCAGCGGCCCGAGCAATCCTTGCTCTGGCGCCGCCGTGATCCGCATTTCGCGCCGCCGGGGGGTGAGTCCTTGCTGGACTTTCGTCAACGCGTCTTGCACACCACCCTGTCCTTGGCCGAGCGCCATGCCGGTGAGCACATCGTGTTGGTGGCCCACGGCGGTGTGATGGATGTGCTGTACCGCGCCGCCACCGGACAAGACCTGCAAGCCCCGCGCACCTGGCATTTGGGCAACGCCGCCTTGAACCGTTTGCTCTGGCACCCCGAGGGCCTGAGCCTGGTCGGTTGGGGCGATGTGGGGCATTTGCAAGACGCCGGGCTGGACGAGATTTCCAGCTGAATGCCGCCTGAGAAAACGCCCCTCAGCGCCAGCGACCCAATTCAGGCACCAAACAAATCCGTCGCCTGTTTGGACGGCGTGACCCCCAAATGCCGAAACGCCGCCAAGGTGGCAATGCGGCCCCGTGGCGTGCGCTGCAAATAGCCTTGCTGAATGAGGTAGGGCTCGATCACATCCTCAATCGTGCCCGCCTCTTCGCCGATGCTGGCGGCAATGTTGTCCAAGCCCACCGGGCCCCCATCAAAGCGGTGAATCACTGCCTCCAGCAGCTTGCGGTCCATCACATCGAAGCCTTGGGGATCCACATCCAACATGGTCAGCGCCCGCTCGGCAATGGTGCGGGTGATGCGCCCGTCGCCCTTGACCTCGGCATAGTCGCGCACCCGTCGCAGCAAGCGGTTGGCAATGCGCGGGGTGCCGCGCGAGCGGCGTGCGATCTCGAAGGCGCCGTCCTCGTCGATGGGGGTGTTGAGCAGGCCCGCGCTGCGTCGCACAATGCGTTGCAGCTCTTGCGGGGTGTAAAATTCCAGCCGCGCCACAATGCCAAAACGGTCGCGCAGCGGGTTGGTCAACATGCCGGCCCGCGTGGTGGCCCCCACCAGGGTGAAGGGCTGCAAGTCGAGCTTGATGCTGCGCGCGGCGGGGCCTTCGCCAATCATGATGTCGATCTGGTAGTCCTCCAGCGCGGGGTACAAAATCTCTTCGACCACAGGCGAGAGCCGATGAATTTCATCGATGAACAAGACATCGTTTTTTTCGAGGTTGGTGAGCAAGGCCGCCAGGTCTTTGGGCTTTTCCAGCACCGGGCCACTGGTCTGGCGCAGGTTCACGCCCAATTCAGCGGCGATGATGTGGCTCAGCGTGGTCTTGCCCAGACCGGGCGGGCCAAACAACAGCACATGGTCCAGGGCCTCGGCGCGCTGGCGCGCCGCGCCAATGAAGATGTCGAGTTGCTCACGCACCTTGGCCTGACCCACATACTCATCAAGCAGTTTGGGCCGCAGGGCGCGTTCAATCGCCTCTTCGCGGGTCGACTCCGGCGCAGCGGCAATCACACGCGCCGGGGCCGTGCTCGTGCCCTTTTCGGGCATGGAAAAATCGTCGGTTTGAATGCTCATTTGGCCAATGCCTTCAAGGCCAGTTTGATGCCCTCTGCCACCCCCACCTCAGCGGGCAGCGCCTTGAGCGCCGCGGCCGCCTCGCGCTCGTTGTAGCCCAAGGCCAGCAGCGCTTGCTGAATGTCCGCCTGATTGTCGGTGACGGCTGCGCCTTGTGAGGGCAGGTTGAGGTCGGGCGCCAATTTGCCCTTGAGCTCCAGCAACAAACGCTCGGCGGTTTTTTTACCCACGCCGGGCACCTTGGTGAGCCGGGCGGCATCCTGGCTGCCGACGGCTTGCGCCAGCTCGGTCAGGCTCAGGCCCGACAACACACTCAGCGCCATGCGCGGGCCCACGCCCGAAATTTTGATCAATTGGCGAAACGCTTCACGTTCGGGGGGCGTGGCAAATCCGTACAACAACTGGGCGTCTTCGCGCACCACAAAATGCGTCAGCAAGGCCACCGCTTCGCCCAAGGCGGGCAGGTTGTAAAAGGTGCTCATGGGCACATCCACCTCATAGCCGACGCCATGACAGTCCACCAGGATTTGCGGGGGATGCTTGTGCACCAGGGTGCCAACTAATTTGCCGATCATGTTTTGCCGATCCTAGGTTTGCCTATCATTGGGGGGTTTTGAATTTGCACGACTGGAATTATCAGCTTGATTGTTAGACACACCTTCACCCCGCACAACAACCTGCGACTGGGCCATTTGTGCGGCCCCATGGATGCCCATTTGCGCACCATTGAGGCCGGATTGCAAGTCAACATCGCCCATCGACACGAGCAATTCAAGATCGATGGCCCCAAGACCAAAGCCACCCAAGCGATGGAGGTGCTGCAAGCCTTGTACGAAATGGCCGAACGCCCGATTGAGGCCGACACCGTGCAACTCATGCTGGTCGGCGACACCGCCCTGAGCGAATCCCCCAGCGGCGCCCCCCCCCTCAGCACGCGCCGCACCGATTTGCGCGCCCGAACCCCCAATCAGAGTGTCTACCTCGACAACATTGCCACCCACGACATCACCTTTGGCATTGGTCCCGCCGGCACCGGCAAAACCTACTTGGCCGTGGCCTGCGCCGTGGACGCGCTGGAACGCAGCGCGGTGCAACGCATTGTTCTGACCCGCCCCGCTGTCGAAGCCGGTGAGCGCCTGGGATTTTTACCGGGGGATTTGACGCAAAAAGTGGACCCCTATTTGCGCCCGCTTTATGACGCGCTTTACGAGCTGATGGGCTACGACAAGGTGATGAAGGCCTTTGAGCGCAATGCTTTGGAAATTGCCCCACTGGCCTTCATGCGCGGGCGCACTCTGAACAACGCGTTTGTGATTTTGGACGAAGCCCAGAACACCACCCCCGAGCAAATGAAGATGTTTTTGACCCGCATTGGCTTTGGCGCCAAAGCGGTGGTCACGGGCGATGTGAGCCAAATCGACCTGCCCAAGGGCGCGCCCAGTGGCCTGATCGAGGCCGAGCGCATTTTGAAGCGGGTCAAGGGCATTGCCGTCACCCGCTTCAACAGCGCCGATGTGGTGCGTCACCCCTTGGTGGCGCGAATTGTCGACGCTTACGACGCGGCCACCAGTGCGCCGCGCCGATCCGGCGCAGGCCCTGCCACCCCCTAAAGCCAGCCCCCTTCCGACATGTCTCGACTGCCCGAACTGAGCCTTTCGCTCCAATTTGCTCCGCTGACCGACGCCAAACGCCACCGCGCAGCCCTTCCCAGGCACCGCGTGGTGCGTTACCTGCGCCACGCCCTGCCTTTCGATGCTGAAATGACGGTCCGCATCGTGGATGAAGAAGAAGGGCGCGCCTTGAACCTCAGTTACCGTCAAAAAGACTACGCCACCAATGTGCTCACTTTTGACTATGCGCGTCCCCCGCAAGCACCCGTCCTGTTGGCCGACTTGGTTTTGTGTGCCCCCGTGGTGGCACGGGAAGCCAAAGAGCAAGGCAAAACCCTGGCCGCGCACTACGCGCACCTCTTGGTCCACGGCACCTTGCACGCGGCCGGCTATGACCATGAAACCAATGAGCGCGACGCGCTCGAGATGGAGGCCTTGGAAGTCTTGCTGATGGGTGCTTTGGGCTTCAAAAACCCTTATTGACCCCCCCCGCTGGCCCCCATGGAAAAACTCTCTGCCCGCTCGCTGTTGCTCAACCTGGTCGCGGGCCTGTCCGTGGCCAGCCTCTTGTTGCCCGAAAGCGTGGCGTATTCATCGATTGCCGGGGTGCCCCCGGTACACGCCCTGGTGGCTGCCTTGATCGGTCTGTGTCTGTACCCCTGGATTGGCAGCAGCCGCTTTGCCGTGATGGCTCCCACCTCATCGGCAGCGGCCGTTTTTGCCTCGATGGTGGCGCAGGGTGGCCCGGGCATGGGCTATGCGCTGGCAGGCCTGACCGGCTTGGCTTTTTTGCTGGCCGCTGCGCTGCGGGCCGGCTTTCTGGGGTCTTTTGTGTCGCAGCCCGTGATGCGGGGATTTTCCCTGGGCTTGTCGCTGACGATTGTGATCAAACAATTGCCCCATTTGGTCGGCGTCTCGGTCAGTGAAACCACGGTGGGGCCGCTGCTTGAATCGCTCTTGCTCCACGTCCACCAATGGCAAAGCCTGAGTGTCGCCATCGGTGTGGTGGCGCTGGTTTTGTGGTTGGCGCTTTACCACGGGCTCCAGCGCTGGAGAGTCATTCCCGTGTCCTTCATTGTGCTGGCCCTGGCCTGGACGGGTTCTTCCCTGGGGGACTGGGGAGCACAGGGCGTGGCGTTGGTGGGCCGCATTGAACTCAGCAGCCTCCAATTCGGCTTGCCCGAGCTCAGTCGCAATGACTGGTTGCGTGCCGCCGAACTGGCGCCAGCGCTCTTGATGATTTTGTTCGCGGAGTCCTGGGGCTCGGTGCGCACCATGGCCGCCCGCACGGGCGAAAGCGTGAATGCCAACCGCGAGTTGCTGGCACTGGGCGCAAGCAATTTGGTGTCGGGCCTGGCCCAAGGACTGCCGGTGGGTGCCGGCATGTCGGCCACCCAGGCCAACCAAGCCGCAGGGGCCGCCAGCCGTTGGACTGGGCTGGCCACCGCTTTGGCGCTGACCCTGCTGCTTCTGGGGGCCAGCAACTTCCTGGCTGAGCTGCCCAAGCCCGCCCTGGCCGCTGTGGTGGTGGGCATTTTGTCGCACAACCTCAACCCCATGCCGCTCATTCGCAGCCTGCGTTGGGGCCGCGATGCCTGGATTGCGGTGGTGGCCGCCCTGGGCGTGCTGGCCTTTGGCGTGCAGTTTGGCATGTTGCTGGCTGTGGCGATGTCCCTGCTGGTGGCGCTAAAACACTTTTCGGCGCCTGCCGTGGCCGTTCTGGGCCACTTGCCTGGCACCCACGATTACCTGGACGCCGCGCGTCATGCCGAGCTGGTGCTGCCTAAAAATCTGCTCATCGTTCGCCCCGAACAACCGCTGTTTTTTGCCAACGTCGAACAGGTCATGCAATGGGTGGGCGAGCGCGCACTGAAACTCAAAGTCCCCACCGTGGTGCTGAGTCTGGAAGA
>CAIUTG010000110.1 GCA_903902035.1 uncultured Curvibacter sp.
CGTTGGAAGTCAATGTGCAGCACCAATTGCTTGAAGGGGTGGTATTGCACGTCGCGCAACAACACCTTGGTTTCTTGGCCGTTCAGTTCCATGTCCAGCACGGAGGCGTGGAAGGCTTCCTTCTTCAGGGCATGCCACAGGGCGTTGTGATCGAGTTCGATCAGTTGGGGAGCCAGGTCAGCCCCTCCATAAACGATACCGGGTGTGCGACCGGTGATGCGCAGACGGCGGCTCGCACCCGTGCCTTGCTTAGCGCGCTCAAAAGCGACAAATTTCATGATTAACTCCTCTGGGGGCAGACCGCGACCAGTACCACCCTGATTTAAAAAATGCCCTCTGGATTCAGAACAAATTGTCCTGGTCCGAGAACAGACTCATCACCGATTCACCCCGTGAAATCCGCTGAATCGTTTCGGCGATCAGGGGAGCCACAGAGAGTTGGCGAACTTTTCCGCAGGCTTTGGCGGCGTCGGACAAAGGAATGGTGTTGGTCACCACCACTTCGTCGAGCACCGAGCCGCGTGCGATGCGCTCAATGGCAGGCCCCGACAAAATCGGGTGCGTGCAATAGGCATAAACTTGTTTGGCGCCGCGCTGCTTGAGCACTTCGGCCGCTTTGACCAAGGTGCCAGCGGTGTCGATCATGTCGTCCATGATGACGCAGTTGCGGCCTTCAATGTCACCGATGACGTGCATCACCTCGCTGACATTGGCTTTGGGGCGGCGCTTGTCGATGATGGCCAGATCGCAGCCCAGTTGTTTGGCCAGGGCGCGGGCGCGCACCACGCCGCCTACGTCGGGGGAGACAACGATCAGGTCTTCGTAATTCTTTTGACGCAGATCGCCCAGCAAAATGGGCGAGGCGTAAATATTGTCCACCGGGATGTCAAAGAAGCCCTGGATCTGGTCGGCGTGCAAGTCCATGGTCAAGACGCTGGAGACCCCCACGGTTTGCAGCAGGTTGGCCACCACTTTGGCCGAAATGGGCACCCGGCTGGAGCGCGGGCGACGGTCTTGGCGGGCGTAACCGAAATAGGGGATGACGGCGCAAATGCGCTCGGCCGAGGCCCGCTTCAAGGCGTCCACCATGATGAGCAGTTCCATCAGGTTTTCGTTGGTGGGCGCACAAGTGGATTGCACGACAAAGATGTCGCGAGCACGCACGTTTTGCTTCAATTCGACGGTGACTTCGCCATCAGAAAAACGGCCAATGTCGGCCTTGCCCAGGGTGGTGCCCAGGTGTTGGGCCACTTCTTCAGCCAGACGCGGGTTGGCGTTGCCCGTGAAAACCATGAAATCGGTGGGGGAGGCTTGCATGGGCGGTGACTGTTGATGCTTAGCGAATGAATTTGGCAGGGGAAGAAGGATTCGAACCTTCGCATGCCGGAATCAAAATCCGGTGCCTTAACCAGCTTGGCGACTCCCCTACAAGAAACCCTCATTGGGTGCCCAACCGACCAGCGGATGAACAGCCAAATTACTGCAGTGTTTGATGATCCACGGCCCGGGGGCACTTGAAACATCGACCGATCCAGACCCTGGCGCAAACACAGCACTGCCAGAGCCGGTCATGCGTCCTTTTAGCCCCAAACCCGCCAACCACTGAAGTGCTTGACTGATTTCTGGACAAAGCCGCTCGGCCACTGGCTGCAACACGTTAGAGCCAAAGCCATAATGATCTGCAGCGAAGCCCGAGATTATAGCAGTGGGTTTTTGCCGTTCCAAGCCTTCGTCTGAAAAAATTTTGGCGGTGGCCAATCCTGCCTCGGGTTTGACGACCCAAAAAGTCTGAGGCGGCAGGGTGGCCGCCCCGGTCAGGGGGGTGATTTGGTCGCCAATGCCTTGCACCCAGGCGTTGCGGCCATGCACAAAAAAAGGCACGTCGGCCCCCAGCTGCACTGCCAATTGGGCCAAAACAGGCACACTCAGGTTCAAGTTCCAAAGTCGGTTCAAGGCCAGCAGGGTGCTGGCGGCGTCCGAAGAGCCACCGCCCAGACCCGCTTGCGCGGGCAGGTTTTTTTGCACCGAAATATGGGCCCCCTGGCTGACCTGTGCGTGGCGCTGCAACAGCCGGGCGGCCCGCACGATCAGGTCGTTTTCGGGCAAGGGCACATTCAGGTCGGTGCGGTGGATGAGGCCGTCGTTGCGCAGCTCAAAATGCAGGGTGTCCGACCAGTCCAGCAGCATGAACACCGATTGCAGCAGGTGGTAGCCATCCGGGCGGCGCCCGGTGATGTGCAAAAACAAATTCAGTTTGGCGGGCGCGGGAACGTCGTACAGGGCCTTCATGGTGAGAATTATCGGTCCAGCACCCAACGCAGGTCGATCGCAGGGTCTGGGCTGAGTCGTTGGGCATGCACTTTGCCGCTGGCAAACTGCGACAGGTCCAGTTGCCAGCCCGGCACCGGCGTCGGGATGCCCTGCAACCAGTCAAACAGGGCCGCAAAAGGCAGGCCGGCCACATGGGTGTGGCTCAGCAGGGTGTCGATCGAATCAAACGGCTGGGGCTCGGTGCCGTGCTCGCTGGACCACAGGGTGGCTCCCGCAGGCCCCCAGCTCAGACGCGCCACGGTGCTGCCCAAGGGGCTCAGCAGCAGCCAGCTGCCTTGCTGGGCCGAACCGCTGAGTTCGAAGCTGGCGCTGAAGGATTTGTTTTTGTCGGGGTCGGTGGACGTGATGGACAAGGACAGTCGGCCGGTCCAGTCGCCCGCCGACTGGGCGTTCATGGCAGGACCATGCACGGGCTTTGAGGCGGTGGCACAGCCGCCCAGGCCCAAGGTCAGGAGAAGGGCCCAACCAAGTGTCAGCCCCTGGCAGAACAGGCGAATCAAAGTTTGACGCCCAATCGGGTCAAGGTGTCGAGCAAGGTTTCATTTTTAGGGCTCAGCGTCAAGCCGCGTTGCCAAATCGACTTGGCCTGCGCTTGATCGTCTTGTCGCCAAAGCACCTCGCCCAGGTGGGCCGCAATTTCAGGGTCTTCCTTTTGTTGGAAGGCTTGTTTGAGCAGCTTGGCTGCCAGTTCGAGATGGCCCGCTTTGAATTCGACCCAACCCAGGCTGTCAACAATGAACGGATCATCGGGGGCCAGCGCCAAGGCTTTTGTGACCAATTCCCGGGCTTCGTTCAGGCGAATGCCTCGGTCAGCCAAGGAATAACCCAGGGCATTGAAGGCGCTTTGGTTGCTGGGTTGCTTGGCCATCACGGTGCGCAGCAAACTTTCCATTTGGTCGTAGCGTTTCAGTTTTTCGGCCAACAGGGCTTGTTCGTAAACCAAGTCCATGTCGTCGGGATTGGCTGCGCTGGCTTGGGCCAGGAGGTCAAAGGCGCGAGCCGTTTGACCATTGTTCCGCAGCAATTGCACTTGGGCAAACAATTTGCCACGCGCTTCGTCGGGGGTGGTGTCGGGGACCGATTGAATCAGGCGCAGGCCTTCCTCCAAATGACCTTGGGCGGCCAGCAGGGAGGCGCGCCGGGCTTGGACTGCCAGCAAATCTTGCGGGCGGTTGATTTGCGACATCCATTTTTCGGCGGCGGCAAAATCTTGACGTTGTTCGGCCAACTGGGCCAGGGCCAGATAGGCCTGGGTTGTGGCGCGCTCCAAGGTGTCGTTGTGCGCTGGATCGCTGTTTTGCGCCAGCTTGGGGGTGACCAGAGACAAATAAGTGGTCAATGACTGTTCGGCTTGAAGTGCGGCATTGTCCTGGCTCTGCAACACGCCCAGCAGCAGCCAGGCATCGGCCAACTCAGGGTCCATTTGCGTGGCTTGCTTGGCCTGCTGTTCGGCTTGGGCAAAGCGTTGAGATTCGACCAGGGCGCGGGCATAGGCCAAATGCAAAAGGGGCTTGCTTCTTTGCTGCATTTGAGTCCGTGCCCATTGTTCAATTTCAGGCGCGGTGGGACGCATCAGGTCAAAAGCCAATAAAACGGGTAAATCGTTCTCAGGGCTGGCTTTGCTGGCCGCTTGAATGGCCTGGAAGGCCTTTTGGGGCTCGTTGGCCATGGCTTGCATGCGCGCGATGGTGAGCCAGGCTGACAAGGACAGGGTGGGGTCCGTGGTGACGGGTTTGAGCACTTTGGCCACCAGCTCGGCCGCTTCTTTTTTGTCGCTGACGTTGGCATATATCTGCGGAATATTGGCCATGACGGCGGGTTTGAAAACCGAGGGGGCCAGCTTGATTTCCCGCTCCAGCGCTGCCTTCGATTCAGACACGCGGTTCAAAGCCACCAACACCTGCAACAGGTTGTGGTTGGCCTCGCGTGAGTCGGGTTCGGCTTCTTGCCACTGGCTGGCCGCTTGCAAGGCCGATTCGCCTGCATGGGCACGCAAGGCAATGGCCAAGGCTCTGGCGTAAAGCCGGGAATCTTTGCTGCGGCGAGCGGCGTCCAGCAAAAGCGAGAAGCCGTTGCCGTTTTGCTCGTTTTGGGCTTCGATCTCACCGAGTAGAATTTCGTAGAACAGTGGCCCTGTCAAGGCTGAATGGGTCGGTCCATCGACCGTGGCTGCTTTTTCAGACTCCGCATCATCGGCCCATCCAAGCGGGGTCAGTCCCGCCAAGGCGATAAAAACCATCCAGGTGCTCAGGCCCTGGGCCGAAAAAAGACGATTGAACTTCATCGCCTCATAATAATCCATGCCCGAATTACCCGAAGTGGAAGTGACCCGGCGCAGTGTGGTGAAAAACATCACGGGCGCACGCATTGAGTCCCTGCGATTGGGCAAGCCCCTGCGCTGGCCCCTGGGCATTGACCCGCTTGAATTGGCGGGCCAAACGGTGCTGGGGGTGCGACGGCGTGGCAAATACCTGCTGGTGGATTTGGATGACGGGCTGTTGTTGCTCCATCTGGGCATGTCGGGCAGCCTGGCTTTTTGGCCGACCCGCACGAACCCGCCCCCACCCCCTGGCCCGCACGATCATTTTGATTTGTGGACCGACCGGGGCTTGTTGCGTCTGCATGACCCCCGGCGCTTTGGGGCAGCTGTTTGGGCCCGCCACGAGCAAGACCCGGTGGCGGAAAAACTGTTGGGGCATTTGGGGGTGGAGCCTCTGGGGCCGGATTTCAAGCCCGACGCTTTTCACGCCGGGCTCAAAACCCGCAGCGCTCCCATCAAGCAGGTGTTGCTGGCAGGCGAATTGGTGGTGGGGGTGGGCAACATCTATGCTTCAGAAACCTTGTTCCTGGCGGGCATTCGGCCCAGCACCCGGGCGCAAAAAATCAGCCGTCCCCGGGCCGACCGCTTGTTCGCGGCCATCATTCAGGTGCTGAACTTGGCGGTGGAGCAGGGGGGCAGCACCTTGCGCAATTTTTCCAATGCCCAGGGGGAGGCGGGTCACTTCCAGGTGCATGCCCATGTTTATGGCCGAGCCGGTGAACCCTGCCGGGTTTGTGCGACCCCCATTCGCTGGCTTTTGCAAGGCCAGCGTTCCAGCTATTTTTGCCCCAAATGCCAAAAACCCTGATGCCCTCAAGCGCCTTGCGCCAGGCCTTTTCTGCTCGTATCGTGGCCTGGCAGACGACCCATGGGCGGCAGGGTTTGCCTTGGCAAAACAGCCGCAACCCTTATGCGGTTTGGCTGTCTGAGATCATGTTGCAGCAAACCCAGGTCAGCACCGTGTTGGTCTATTTCCCCCGGTTCTTGGCGCGCTTTCCCGATGTGGCCAGTTTGGCGGCCGCTTCACAAGAAGAGGTCTTGGGACTTTGGAGCGGCTTGGGGTATTACAGCCGAGCGCGTCATTTGCACGCCTGCGCCCAGGCCATCATGGCCACGCATGGTGGACAGTTTCCGCAAAAAGCCGAGGTGTTGCAAACCCTGCCGGGCATTGGCCGCTCCACGGCGGCTGCCATTGCCTCGTTTTGTTTTGACGAACGGGTCTCGATTTTGGACGGCAACGTCAAACGGGTGCTGACCCGTGTTTTGGGGTTTTCAGACGACTTGGCCCTAGCCGCCAATGAGCGTCGGTTGTGGCAACAGGCCGAGGCTTTGTTGCCCCCGCCGGAACGGGCGCACGACATGCCACGCCACACCCAGGCTTTGATGGACCTGGGTGCCTTGGTGTGTCGTGTGCGCCAGCCCGATTGCGCCGCGTGTCCCCTGCAAAACCTTTGCCATGCGCAACAAAGTGGACAGCCAGAAAAATGGCCGGTGCGCACCAAGAAGCTGCAACGCAAATCGGAGAGTTGGTGGTTGCTTTGGCTGGCCAACGAACGCGGTGAAGTCTGGTTGCAAACCCGACCCCAAAAAGGCATTTGGGCAGGCTTGAGTTGTTTGCCCGTTTTGCCCAGTCGGGAGGCGCTGATCGAAACCGTGTCAACCGCCCTGGCTGTGTCGCTGCCCATGGAGGAAATGGCGGCTTTCAAGCATGTGCTGACGCACCGGGATTTGTATTTGCACCCGGTCAAAATTCAGCTCAAGACCGCTGAAATGAAGGACCTGGATGCGCTCCCAGGCCAGTGGTTTGACGCAGCACGCTGGACACCGCTGGGCCTGCCCACGCCGATTCGCCAGTTGTTGGGCTCAGGCTTGGCGCAGCCGCAGGTTCCTTTAGTGGCTGTCTAATTCGCGGTGCCGAATCAGGGCCGTGCCCTCTTTGGCAAAACGCTTGGCCAGTTGTTCGACCAGGTAAACCGAGCGGTGCTGACCGCCGGTGCATCCAATGGCGACCGTGACGTATTGGCGGTTGTCTTGGGCAATGGGTTGGAGCCAATGCCCCACAAAATCGGCAATGCGGTTTTGCATGTCGATCACCATGGGCTGATCTTTTAAAAAGTTGCGCACGCCCGCGTCCCTGCCCGTCAGGGCGCGCAGCTCGGGTTCGTAATGGGGGTTGGGCAGCATGCGGACATCGAACACAAAATCGGCATCCACGGGAATGCCGCGCTTGAACGCAAAGGACTGAAACACCAAGGTCAGGGCGCTGGCGGGCGCAGCCACCCATTCTTTCAAATGCCGCAACAACTGGGCCGAGCGGATGTGGCTGGTGTCGATCACGATGGCGTTCTCGCGCAAACCGCTCAACAGTTCGCGCTCCAATTCGATCGCTTGCATCAAGGCCATGCGGTCATCGCTGTGGCTGGCTTGAGCCAGCGGGTGGGTGCGGCGACTTTCTGAGAAGCGACGCACCAGGGTGTCGGTGTTGGCGTCCAGAAACAAGCTGCGCACCAACATGCCATCGGCCTGGAGGGATTTCAAGATGTCCGGCAAATGGGGCAGGGTGTTGGCACTGCGCACATCGATGGCAATCGCCAGTTTGTGAAGGCTGGGGACTTGATCGCCTTGCTCCAAGGTGTCGATCAAGGACTTCAGCATCGAGGGCGGCAGGTTGTCCACGCAGTAGTAGCCCATGTCTTCCAGGGCGCGCAAAGCCACCGATTTGCCGGAGCCCGACATGCCTGTGACCAAGATGATTTCGGTACTCATGCCAGCATCTCCCGGGCGTGCGCCATGGAGGCGGCGGAGTGCGGGTCGCCGCCCAACATGCGGGCAATTTCAGCGACCCTTTCAGAATCGGTCAGCAGCGCCACCGTGCTGAGGGTTGGGGCCGCAGACGTTCCCGAGGCGTTGGTGGCGGATTTGCTGACCTGCAAATGGTGGTCGGCGCAGGCGGCGACCTGGGCCAGATGGGTCACGGCCAGCACCTGCCGGTCTTGGCCCAGCCGTTGCATCAAGCGACCCACGGTGTGGGCCACGGCGCCACCGACGCCCGCATCCACTTCGTCAAAAATCAGGGTGGGGGCCTGGCCCAGTTGGCTGGTGGTGACGGCAATGGCCAAAGCCATGCGTGAAAGCTCGCCCCCCGAGGCCACTTTGGCCACCGGTTTGGGCGTCGCGCCTGGGTGGCCTGCCACCAAAAATTCAATCGCCTCCAGGCCGTTGGCGACGGGCTCCGTCAAGGGGGTCAAGGCCACCTCAAAGCGGCCACCGGCCATGCCCAATTCCTGCATGGCGGCGCTGATGGCTTGGGACAGTCGGGGGGCGGTTTGGCGGCGGGCCTGGCTGACGGCTTGGGCGGCCAGTTGGTAGGCCTGCTCGGCCACCACGGCCGCTTGCGTCAACGCTTCCAGGTCGGTGGCCGAGTCCAGCTCGGCCAATTCGGCTTGCCATTGGGCTTGAAGCTCGGGCAGTTCGGCGGGTGGGTGCCTGAAACGGCGTGCCAGGCCCAGCCACAAGCCCATGCGGGTGTCGAGTTCGGCCAGGCGCTCCGGGTCCAGTTCCGTGTGACGCAACCAGGCATGCAGGCTGTGCGCGGCGTCTTGGGCCTGCACCAGGCTTTGGTTGAGCACTTCGGTCATGGCTTGAAATTCCGGGGCCAAGTGGGTTTGTTCGCTCAAACTGCGCTGGGCTTGGCTGAGCAGGTCGAGTGCTGAGGCGGCACCGCTGTCGCTGTTCTGTTCGCTGCCTTCCAGGCAAGCCAGGCAGGTTTGAGCGGCTTCCAGCAAAGTGTTCAGGTGGGACAGGCGGGTGTGCTGGGTGTTGAGTTCTTCCCATTCGTGGGCTTGGGGTTTGAGTTTGTCCAACTCGCTCAACTGCCATTGCAGGCGTTCGCGCTCTTGTTGCAGGTTGGCTTGAGCGGCTTGGGCTTTTTGGCAGGCGTCCAGGGCACGCCGCCAGGATTGCCAAGCGGTCTTCAAGGCTTTGGTGTTGATTTGGCCGTAGGCATCCAACAAGGCCGCCACCGAATCGGGGCGGGTCAGGCTTTGCCAGGCGTGTTGGCCATGGATGTCCAGCAGGCCTTCCGCCAGTTCGCGCAATTGCGTGGCGGTGGCGGGCACGCCGTTGATCCAGGCGCGGCTCTTGCCTTGGCTGTCGATGGAGCGGCGCAGCAGCAAAGGCTCATCAGCGCTGACCTCCAGGCCTGCCTGGCTTAACCAGTTTTGCAGGTGAGGCGGCGCGTCAAATTCGGCGCTGATGTCGGCCCGGCTGGCGCCCTCGCGCACCACCGAGGCGTCGGCGCGTGCGCCCAGGACCAGTTGCAGTGCGTCAATCAAAATGGACTTGCCGGCCCCTGTTTCGCCTGTGAGCACGCTAAAGCCCTCGGACAAATCCAATTCCAGCGCTGCCACGATGACAAAGTCACGCAGCGCCAATCGTTTCAAAGCCACGGTTCAGCGCCCCCCTCGTTCCAGTGCATTTTTTTGCGCAGGGTGTCGAAGTAGGTCCAACCTTTGGGGTGAAGAAACCGGGCCTGATGGGCCGAGCGGCGCACCGTGATGCGGTCGCCCTTGAGCAAGGAAGCTAGCGACTGCATGTCAAAGCTGGCGCTGGCGTCACGCCCGCTGACCACTTCAATGGTGATCTCCACCGTGTCGGGCAGGGCGATGGGGCGGTTGGACAAGGTGTGGGGCGCAATCGGCACCAAAATCCAGCCAGCGATCGAGGGGTGCAGCAATGAGCCCCCGGCCGACAGGGCGTAAGCCGTTGAGCCGGTGGGGGTGGAGATGATCAAACCATCGGCGCGTTGGTTGGAGACAAAATGCCCGTTCACCTCCACCCGCAGCTCCAACATGCCCGAGGTGGCCCCCCGGTTCACCACCACATCGTTCAAAGCCAGGGCTTCAAATACGCAATGACCATCGCGCATGACGTGGCCCTGCATCAGGCTGCGCGGGTCTTCTTCATAGGCACCTTGCAGCATGGGGCTCAAGGTGGCTTGGTAGTTTTCAATGGGAATGTCGGTGATGAAGCCCAAACGGCCCTGGTTGATGCCAATCAGCGGCACCCGGTAAGGCGCCAGCCGCCGCCCCACCCCCAACATGGTGCCGTCACCGCCCACGACCAGGGCCAAATCGCATTGATGACCAATTTCTTCAATGCTGGCGCTGGCGTAGTGGCTCAGGCCGGTGCTGTTGGCGGTTTCCTGTTCCAAACAAACCTCGCAGCCTTGGCGACTCAGGAACTGGGCGACATCGTCCAGCACCTGCCGTGAACTGTGGGCGCTGGAGCTGGCGGCGTTCCAAGAAGCGGCGGTCAGGTATTTGCCAAACAGGGCGACATGTTGAAATTTTGATTTCATCCTCAAATTACATCATTAAAATGAGTCAATATGCTCGATGACCGCTCAAAGTTGTTGATGAAGGCGTTGGTCGAACGCTATATCGCCGACGGACAGCCGGTGGGTTCGCGCACGCTTTCCAAAGCCTCGGGTCTGGAGCTTTCTGCGGCCACCATTCGCAACGTGATGGCCGATCTGGAAGAGTTGGGCCTGATTGCCAGCCCCCACACTTCGGCCGGCCGGGTGCCCACCGCGCGGGGTTACCGCCTGTTTGTGGACACCATGTTGACCACCCAGCGGGGCGAATTGAGTGGCGCTTCCATGTCGGCCCCTGTCATCGTGGCCGAGCAGCCGCAAAAGGTGATTGCCAGTGCGGCCCAGTTGCTCTCCAGCCTGTCCAACTTCGTGGGTGTGGTGGTGGCCCCCAAGCGCAGTTCGGTGTTCAGGCACATTGAGTTTTTGCGGCTGTCGGACCGGCGTTTGTTGGTCATCATCGTCTCGCCCGAGGGCGATGTGCAAAACCGGGTCATCTTCACCGAGGTGGACTACACCCAAAGTCAGTTGCTCGAAGTGGCTAATTTTTTAAACGCACACTACGCGGGCCTCACCATGGAGCAGGTACGCGAAAAACTGAAGGCCGAAGTCGATCACCTGCGGGTTGAGATCGCCAGCCTGATGCAGGCCGCCGTCCATGTCAGCAGCGAGGCCCTGACCAGCCCCCAAGACGATGTGGTGATTTCGGGTGAGCGCAACCTGTTGACGGTGAGCGATTTTTCCAGCGACATGGATCAGCTGCGCCGGGCCTTTGATTTGTTCGAGCAAAAAACCCAACTCATGCGCCTGCTCGACAGCTCCACCCAAGCAGAGGGCGTGCGCATTTTCATTGGGGGCGAAAGCCAGATTGTGCCTTTTGAGGAGCTTTCGGTGGTCAGCGCCCCCTATGAAATCGACGGCCACGTCGTTGGCACCCTGGGCGTGATCGGCCCCACCCGCATGGCCTATGACCGCATGATTCAGATTGTGGACATCACCTCCAAGCTGGTCAGCAATGCCTTGAGCCACCAGAAGTAAGCGCTGGCTTAGAATCCTGCCCGGAAGGGGCGTTAGCTCAGTTGGTTAGAGCAGAGGACTCATAATCCTTTGGTCGAGTGTTCAAGTCACTCACGCCCTACCATTTACCATCCCCGAACGGCTCTCTACGCCATTCGTGCACAGCGCTGAGGTCCATTCGGAGGTTTTCAGTGTTTGACCAAGTCGACAGTGACAAACGGGCAACTGTCGAATCGTTTTTCTCGTTGATAACAACCTTTGCCGAGGCCCTGGGCTTTTTTTCTCCAGGCTATTCGCAAATGGAAAGATTGATGAAAAATTTGATTGATGTGGTGCCAACTCAAAGTCAGTCGAAAACGTTACTGGCGCTTGAAAATCTCGTTATCAAGAAAAAAATCACACTCGCAAGGATGTCACGAGAGGACATGCTCGTGATATTGGCGCTTGCGTCTTTGTGTTTACCGGTGGCTGTTGAGTTCACCGAAACAGAGGCGAACCAAGCGTTGAAACGCTGGCTTGAGGAAGATGGTTCGATGTTGCGAATTGACCATGTCGAGCTCCGTCGGACCTTGATCGATTTGTGTTTTTGGATTCGAGATGGTTATGGCCACGCCTATTGGCGGCCACTTCTCCGTCAAGATCACATCGGATACAAACACATCGAAGTTCTCCAAACGATCAACGTCACTCAGTTTGTCGAAGAGGCTCGGGCCCGCGAGGATGATCTTCGGGCAAAACGCAAAGTGATGCACACCCAGGGCGGGCGATCAAATCCCACAACCGGATTGGAAGTTGAGTCAGGGAGATGCCCCGATTGATCCGCTCGGCGGAAATTCTGACTGTTACGTTTTTTTATGAAACAAACCCCTGTTCATTGGTAACAATAGATTCCTTGTTGTAATTTATTGTTATTTTCACTGCGCAGGAGGTCGATCATGAATTACGTTCTCAAGCTAATTCTGTGTATCAGTACCGGGTTGTTGTTATGGGGCGATGGGTGGGCCCAGACCTTGGTCCCTTTTCGCCATGCCACGCCTGTGGGGGTGCTGGGGTTTGTCATGGGTGTGACCACTCTGGAGCAAGTGCAGGCGCAGTCCATTCGTCAAGACAACCCTTTGGTGGCAGTGCAGGAGCCACTGACCGGAGGGACTGAGTTGCGTACGCAAAGCGGGGTCGAAGGCCGGCCCCATGGCGATGCCGAGTTGTCCAGTGTGGTTTATTTGTTCGATAAAAGTCAAAAACTGGCGGGCGTTTTGATGCGCATTGGTGCAGACCGATACGCCCCGGCCTATGAATACCTCGCGCGCCAATACCACTTGGCCCCGGGGAATGATCCGCAAGACAATCAGGCTTTGGTGAAGTTTCAAGCGCCGGGTGTCACGATTGAGTTAGCGCCCCCGGATGACGAAGGCAAGGTGCGGGTGATTTACCTGCGCGATGACTTCTACCAAAAGGTGATGGGCAAATTACAAAGACGCAGTTTTAGTCAGTTGAGCTGAGCCGCTGGCGCAACCAGGCCAAGCCAAAAACAAGCAGCACGCCCACCATGTCTGCGCACCAATCGAGGGGGTCGCCGTTGCGGTAGCCTGAGAAGTATTGGGCCACCTCAATGGCAGCGCCAAAGGCCGACAGCACACAGAAACCCCACCAAAAGGCCTTGGGGTAAGCCGGGTAGGCCAGCAAGGTCAGCACCGACAAGGCGGCAAATGTCAGGCCGTGTTGGGCCTTGTCCCAGACGCTGAAGAGGGGGCTGGTCAGGTACTCCCCCGGCGTGAGTGCCAGCCCAAAGACGACAACAACAGCCAGGTAGAGCAGGGGTTTGAATAAGCGGTGTAGAGGGGTCAAGTTTGGAACTGCTGGACTTCGCGACGGGTTGCATCCGCGATTCTAGACAGTTCAATCACGGTGGCCGTGATTTGTTCAGACGCCGCCGCGTTACTTTGTGCAATTTGATCCACATTGCTCAGGTTGGCGTTGATTTCTTCCACAGCGGCACTTTGCTGTTCCAGCGCAGCGGCAATGCGCTGCAGCATGGTGTCGGTTTCTTGGCTGCCCAGCTCGATGTTGGACATGTCTTTGTTCACGGCCATCACCGCCGCCACGGCGTGGTGGGCTTCTTCCACCGCTTGCTTGACCAGGACGGCAATTTCTTGCGAGCTTTCGGCGCTGTTCACGGCCAGTTTGCCCACCTCATCGGCCACCACAGCAAAGCCCTTGCCGTGCTCGCCAGCGCGGGCGGCCTCGATCGCGGCGTTGAGGGCGAGCAGGTTCGTCTGGTAGGCGATGTCCTCCACGACCTTGATCGTCTGGTTGATCTTGCGCATCGCGACGAGCGTCTCGGCGACCGAGGCGCCGCC
>CAIUTG010000111.1 GCA_903902035.1 uncultured Curvibacter sp.
GGGCGTTTGCTGTGCCGTTGGCAAGGAAGCACCGACGGCCGCTGGTGTTGAGGGAGGGGCCGCCGGGTCTGATTTGAGTTGGTTCAAATCACCAATGTTTTTCTTCAATTCAGCCAAGCGGTCGGCTTGGGCCTGGGCCTGCTTTTCTTGCGCCAGCTGGGCTTCTTGCGCATTTTTCTGGGCCTGACTCAGGGTCAGTTTGTCATTGGCCTCCTCGTCGGGCGGGGCCTCTGGGGGGGGCGCTTGGATCTTGCCTGCCGCGCGCTGCCCAGGTGCTTGCAATTCAAGTTGCAAGCCATTCTGGGGGGCTTGTTTAAGGGCATGCTGGGCCACCACGCTGCGGTAAGCATCAAACGCTTCGCTTTGCTCCAGCAACCATTGGCGGGCTTGTGCCGGTGGGGTGGCCAGTATTTGGGCGGGATCGGGAACGTCCAATATGACGCCGGCGCGCATGCGGTTGGCGTTGCCATCGATGAAGGCCGAGGGGTTTTCCTGCACCAGGGCCAACAGGGCCTGTTCCAGGCTGGCTGCACTGGGTTTGATTTTTTTCGCCAACTCCCCCGCCGTGTCACCGCTTTGTGTTTGCAGGGTGTTGCGGGCAGTTGGGGGTGGGGTGGGTAAGGCCGGTGTTGGGGGGGTGCTGACCAGGGCTTTATTCGCGACCGTGACGGGGGCCGACTCGGGTGTGCGCAGCAGCATCAAATAATCACGCACCAAACGGCCGGAACGCCATTTGAGGTCCAGCACGATCCCAATCAGGGGCTCCTTGATTTCCTGATTGCTCTTCAAGCTCAGATAGGGCTCACCCCCTTGGCGACGCATCAGCTCGATTTGGATGCCATGGTCCAGCGACGGGTAGGACACACCCGGCGTTTGGAACGGGCCAGGCTCTGAAATGCTCAGTTGCAAGGAGGCCGCTTCAAGCGGCGTCAACTCCGGAACGGCCACTTCGGCCCGCAAGGGCTCGCCCAGTGCCGACAACACCTCCAGCTTGCCCAGCTCCAAGGCCGCAGCCCATTGGGGCGAAGACGCCAAAAGAAAAACCGCCCATCCCAGGGCGATGCGGTGCGATGGGGGGCGGTGATGCAACGGTGAAGATCGAAAAATAAAAGGCCGAATTCCGGCAACAAACGGTGATTGCATAACCCGCCCATTGTCGGCGAGCCCCCTTTTTTAGGCAAGCGCTTGTGTTTAACTTGCGTGCCGTGGCCCGTAGAGCTCGAGCACTTTGGACAAAGTGGCCACCAGTGCGGGGTTGCTGCTCAATTGCGCTTTGAGATAGTCACCGGCCTCTCGGTCACGTCCTTCCTGGATGAGTTTTTGCACCTTTTCCAGGGGGTTCTCAGCCTGCTTGGAGCGCATCGCCCTGTTTTTGTACAAACGCCAGAGGCAGTAGGCCACACCAACGAGGAAGGCCGCCACTGCTGCCCAATACCCAAAGGAGTGACCCGCGTGAGGCGTGGGCTGAACCACGGGGGCGGCTGGGACACTGGGCGTTGGCACATCAGCGGGCGGGGCCGGGGCGGCGGCGGAGGGCGTGGTGTCCGAAGGCACAGGCCCCGCTTCTTGCTTGATGGATTTCAAGTCGCTGGCCGTTTTTTGCAGTTCCGCTAAGCGCTCTTTTTGCTCTTGCTCTTGTTTGGCCTTGGCAATTTGATCGACAGGGGCCTCTTCTTTGGCCGCAGGTGCAGGCGTGTGGGCGGCGGTCTGGGGGGTGCCTGCTCGGCTCAAGGTCAACTTGTCGGCGTTGGCTGCGAGTTTTGAACTGTCGGCTTCAATCGGACTGGCCTTTTGGCTGGCTTCACGAATTCTTTCAAAAGCCTGGTTGTCCTTGGTCACCGCCAGGAGGGCTTGCTCCGCGGTGATTTGACGAACCTCGTCCTCATCCGGCAAAGTCAAGCTGACACCCGAGCGCAGCCGGTTCACATTGCCTTTGATGAAGGCCTCTGGGTTTTTGTCTTTCAAGGCCACCAAGACCTGGTTCAAGGTGGTATTGGGCGGGCGGATTTGCATGGAAATCGCGCTGGCCGTTTGACCGTTTTGGACAACCCAAGGTGAGTGCAAGTCCGAATGAACGGGAGGGGGTGGTGGCACTTTGGCCACCTTGGCTGGGGCCTCTGGCCGCCCCGGCTTGGGCGGCTTTTCAGCGCGGCTTGGCTTAGGCGGTTTTCCGCTGGCGACGGGCTTGGCCGCTGTCGTGGGCTTGGCTTCTCCTGGATTGAGCAAGAGCACATAGTCTTTTCTGAGTTGACCTGAGTCCCAATCCAGATGGAGTTGCAACAGGGTCACGTCCTCCTTGATGGGGCGATCGCCTTCAATTTGCAGCAGGTTTTCGCCTGCTGGCCCGTGTGTCCAGTGGGTCCGCAGCGGCACTTTGGCGGGCGGCGGACTGTCTGCTGAGGCTTTTTGGCCAGAACCCGTGGCCACCACGTTCAGGGTGGACAGCTCTTTGGCTGACAAGTCATTGACTTCCAGAACGGCAGAAAAAGGCTCGTTTTGGTGCGACAACACCTTGATTTCACCCAAACTCGCTGCCTCAGTTTCAATACTGAAGAAAGCGCTGCCCACGGCCAAGGCGGCAGCCAAGGCCATGGCCCGGGGGCGGGCAGGAAACGATGAGACGGAGGATGTGAATTGGGGGCGCAATGAGGGGCTCATGCACCCCATTGTTCTGCAAATTACGCGTCCAGGAGGATGCGCAACATGCGTCGCAATGGCTCGGCGGCCCCCCACAACAACTGGTCGCCCACAGTGAAAGCACCCACGTATTCAGGGCCCATGGCCATTTTTCGGATGCGACCAACGGGAATCGTTAGTGTTCCAGTGGTGGCCACCGGGGTCAGGTCTTTCAAGGTGGCTTCGCGGGTGTTGGGCACCACTTTGACCCAAGGGTTATCGGCCGCGATCAGCGCTTCGATGTCGGCCACGGGCACGTTCTTCTTGAGTTTGAAGGTCAAGGCCTGGCTGTGGCAGCGCATGGCGCCAATGCGCACACAAAAACCATCCACCGGAATGGCGGCGCTGTTGAAGTCTTCGCCGATGCCCAAAATCTTGTTGGTCTCGGCCATGCCCTTCCATTCTTCCTTGCTCATGCCGTTGCCCAGGTCTTTGTCGATCCAGGGGATCAAGGAGCCGCCCAAAGGCACGCCAAAGTTGGCCGTCTCATCCGCGCTCAGAGCGCGTTGTTTGGCGATGATTTGGCGGTCAATTTCCAAAATGGCGCTTTTGGGGTCATCGAGCAGGGCGCGGACTTCTGCATTCAGCGTGCCGAATTGGGTCAGCAATTCGCGCATGTGCTGAGCGCCACCGCCCGAGGCCGCTTGGTAGGTTTGGGTGGACATCCACTCGACCAGGCCCGCTTTGTACAAAGCGCCCACGCCGATCAGCATGCAGCTCACCGTGCAGTTGCCGCCAATCCAGTTTTTGCCGCCTTGCGCCAAGGCGTTCTTGATGACGGGCGAGTTGACGGGGTCCAGCACGATCACCGCGTCGCTGTTCATGCGCAAGGTCGAGGCGGCGTCAATCCAGTGGCCGCTCCAGCCCGCGGCGCGCAGCTTGGGATAGATTTCGGTGGTGTAGTCGCCGCCTTGGGCGGTCAAGATGATGTCGCAGCGCTTGAGCGCGTCGATGTTGTAGGCGTCTTGCAGCGTGGTTTCGTTCTTGGCCTGAGCAGGGGCTTTACCGCCTGCGTTGGAGGTCGAGAAGAACACCGGCTCGATCAGGCCAAAATCACCCTCGGCCGTCATGCGGTCGATCAACACCGAGCCGACCATGCCGCGCCAGCCCACCAAACCTACCAAATTACCTACCTTCATCACATTGCCCTTTCAGAAAAATAAAATCTTCTTCTCCCGGCTCGTCTGGCCGGGAGGGGCGTGACGAACCGGGCTGTTGTTCAGCCTTTAATGGTTGTCTTGATGGCTGTTTTGCCAATTGCCGTCACCACAGCGTCACCCATTTCGCGGGTGCTCACCCGGGTGGTGCCCGCTGAGTAAATGTCCGAGGTTCTGAATCCAGCGGCCAAGACCGATTTCACCGCAGACTCAATGTGGTCAGCGGCGGCGGCTTGGTTGAGGGAGAAACGGAGCATCATGGCAGCAGACAAGATTGTAGCCAAAGGATTGGCAATTCCCTTGCCCGCAATGTCGGGGGCACTGCCGTGGCTGGGCTCGTACAGGCCCTGGTTCTTGGCATTCAGGCTGGCCGAAGGCAACATGCCGATGGAGCCGGTGAGCATGGAGGCCTCGTCCGACAAAATGTCGCCAAACATATTGCCGGTGACGACCACGTCGAATTTTTTGGGCTCTTTCACCAACTGCATGGCCGCGTTGTCGATGTACATGTGGTCCAGCGCAATGTCGGGGTATTGCAAACCGACTTCGGTCACCACGTCCTTCCAGAGCTGAAAGGTTTCCAGCACATTGGCTTTGTCGACGCTGGTGACTTTGCCGGCGCTGCCAGCGGCCTTGCGTTTGCGCGCGGCCTGGAAGGCCACATGGGCAATGCGCTCGATTTCGGGGCGGCTGTAGCGCATGGTGTCGAAGGCTTCCTCCGTGCCGGGGAAGTGGCCATCGGTCGCGGTGCGGCGGCCCCGTGGTTGACCAAAGTAGATGTCGCCCGTGAGTTCGCGGATGATCAAGATGTCCAAGCCCGCCACCAATTCGGGCTTCAAGCTGGAGGCGTTGACCAACTGTTCGTAGCAAATCGCGGGTCGGAAATTGGCGAACAAACCCAGGTGCTTGCGCAGCCCCAAAATGGCTTGTTCGGGGCGCAGGTGGCGGTCGAGTTTGTCGTACTTCCAGTCACCCACCGCGCCAAACAAAATGGCGTCGGCTGCTTGGGCCAGCTTCAAGGTCGATTCAGGCAGCGGGTGGCCGTGCGCCTCATAGGCCGCGCCGCCCACCAAGGCGGTTTCGGTTTCGAATTTCAGGCCATACATCGGGGCCAGCGCGTCCAAGACCTTGACCGCTTCGGCGACGATTTCGGTGCCAATGCCATCACCGGGAAGAATTGCAATTTTCATTTTCATTAACCCACCATGGTTTGCGCCAGCCAAGGCTTTTGGGCCAAACGTTGGGCTTCGAATTGTTTGATTTTGTCGGCCTGACGGAGGGTCAGGCCAATGTCGTCCAGCCCATTCATCAGGCAATAGCGGCGAAAGGCCTGGACCTCAAAAGGAATCGGTTCGCTGCTGCCGCGACGAATCACTTGCTGGTCCAGGTCGATGGTCAGCTCAAAGCCGGGGAAGGCGAAGGTTTCGTCAAACAGCTGACTGACCGTGGCTTCGGGCAGGACGATGGGCAGCAAGCCATTTTTAAAGCAGTTGTTGAAGAAGATGTCGGCAAAGCTGGGGGCGATCACAGCACGAAAACCGAACTGATCGAGTGCCCAGGGCGCGTGTTCGCGTGACGAGCCGCAGCCAAAGTTTTTGCGGGCCAGCAAAATCGATGCCCCTTGGTAGCGCGGCTGGTTCAAGACGAAATCCGGATTGGGTTGGCGGCTGGCTGGGTCTTGACCGGGCTCGCCGTGATCCAGGTAGCGCCATTCGTCAAACAGATTGGGGCCAAAGCCGGTTTTGCGAATGGACTTCAGAAATTGCTTGGGGATGATGGCATCGGTGTCCACATTTTCGCGGTCCATCGGGGCCACCAGGCCTTTGTGTACGGTGAATTTTTTCATGGTGAAGTCTTGGCTTTGGGCTCAGGCAAATTGGCGAATGTCGACAAAATGGCCGTGCACGGCGGCGGCGGCGGCCATGGCCGGGCTGACCAGGTGCGTGCGTCCACCGGCACCCTGGCGACCTTCGAAGTTGCGGTTGCTGGTGGAAGCGCAGCGCTCGCCTGGTTCCAGGCGGTCGGCATTCATGGCCAGGCACATCGAACAGCCGGGCTCGCGCCATTCAAAACCAGCGGCCTTGAAAATTTGGTCCAGGCCTTCGCGCTCGGCCTGTTCTTTCACCAAACCGGAGCCGGGCACCACCAGGGCGATCTTGATGTTCTTGGCGACCTTTTGTCCCAACTTTTTCACCACGGCAGCGGCCTCGCGCATGTCTTCGATGCGGCTGTTGGTGCACGAACCGATGAACACCTTGTCAACGAAGAGGTCGTTGAGGGGCTTGCCGGGTTCGAGGTTCATGTAGGTCAGGGCGCGTTCCATGGCGCCGCGCTTGTTGGCGTCTTTTTCTTTGTCGGGATCGGGCACGCGCGCGTCCACGCCCAACACCATTTCGGGGGAAGTGCCCCAGGTGACTTGCGGCACGATTTGGCTGCCATCCAACTCGACCACGGCGTCGAATTTCGCGTCGACGTCTGAATGCAGGGTTTTCCAATAGGCCACGGCGTGGTCCCACTCAACGCCTTTGGGCGAGAGGGGTCGGCCTTTGACGTATTCCAAGGTCTTGTCGTCCACCGCCACCAAGCCCGCGCGGGCACCCGCTTCAATGGCCATGTTGCAGACCGTCATGCGGCCTTCCATGGACAGGCTTCGGATGGTCGAGCCGGCGAACTCAATGGTGTAGCCCGTGCCGCCGGCGGTGCCAATTTTGCCGATGATGGCCAGCACCACGTCTTTGGCGGTGACGCCCTTGGTCAGCGTGCCTTCGACCTTGACCAACATGTTCTTGGCCTTTTTGGCGAGCAAGGTTTGCGTGGCCATGACATGCTCCACCTCGCTGGTGCCGATGCCGTGCGCCAAAGCGCCCATGGCCCCCATGGTGGAGGTGTGCGAGTCGCCGCAGACCAGCGTCATGCCCGGCAGGGCAGCGCCGTTTTCAGGGGCAATCACATGGCAAATGCCCTGGCGTTTGGACAAGAAGGGAAAATAGGCGGCTGCGCCAAATTCAGCAATGTTTTTGTCCAGGGTGGTGATCTGCTCTTTGCTGATGGGGTCGGTGATGCCGTCATAGCCCAGTTCCCAACCCGTGGTCGGGGTGTTGTGGTCGGCGGTGGCGACGATGGAGCTGACCCGCCAGACCTTGCGACCGGCTTCGCGCAGGCCTTCAAAGGCTTGCGGGCTGGTGACTTCATGCACCACATGGCGGTCGATGTAGAGGATGGCCGTGCCATCTTCTTCGGTGTGGACAACGTGTTCGTCCCAAATTTTGTCGTAAAGGGTGCGTCCCATGGCTGTGCTTTTCACGATAAGAAGAGACAAGATTTTAGAGCCTACAATTTCTGACCCTTGAAACAGGCCTGTGCAAAGGCCACAAAACGGACCCAATATGAGCATCAAAAGCGACCAATGGATTCGCCGCATGGCTGAGCAACATGGCATGATCGAGCCCTTCGAGCCGGGTCAAATTCGCCAACAAGACGGCAAAAAAATCATCAGCTATGGCACCAGCAGCTATGGCTATGACATCCGTTGTGCCCCTGAATTCAAGGTCTTCACCAACATCCACAGCACGGTGGTCGACCCCAAAAACTTCGACGAAAAAAGCTTTGTTGACTTTGAGGGCGACTCCTGCATCATTCCCCCCAACAGCTTTGCACTGGCCCGCACGGTGGAGTACTTCCGCATTCCCCGCAATGTGCTGACCATCTGCCTGGGCAAAAGCACCTACGCGCGTTGCGGCATCATCGTGAATGTCACGCCATTTGAACCTGAATGGGAGGGGTATGTGACCCTGGAGTTTTCCAACACCACCCCGCTGCCCGCCAAGATCTATGCGGGTGAAGGGTGCGCGCAGGTGTTATTTTTTGAAAGCGACGAGGTGTGCGAGGTCAGCTACAAAGACCGGGGTGGCAAATACCAAGGCCAACACGGTGTTACCCTGCCAAGGGCCTGATCACCCCTGATTACAGTAGGGTTTCCTGCATCGAAAATCGGCGCAGTCCTACAAGGCGCCTGTTTAACCCTTTTTAACATTTGACCATGTGTGAAAAAAGAGGAAACAGCATGACAAACACCCAAACCCACCGAAACCTCAGTGGCCTTTTGGATGCGCCCCTGGCCATTGTGGCGGGCTCTGTTTTGGCCGTGTTGCTGTTTGGTTGAAGTGGGCTTTGTCAGCGATGAAAGCGCCTGGACGCACTTGGTCAAAAGCGATCTTTGTTTGACCTCGGTCGGCGCCTTGGACGCAGCGCATTGTCAAAATCCACGTTGAGAACAGACCCCAACCTCTTTGGGCTCGGAACCCGCTTTTTTTGGCTTTTAGGCCACTGGTGCGACAATAGCGCACTTAAATGACCACATCCTTCTCAAATCTCTCCCTGGCTGAGCCCCTGGCACGTGCTGTTGCCGAAATGGGCTACGAGTCCATGACGCCGATTCAGGCGCAAGCCATCCCGGTTGTTTTGACCGGACAAGACGTGATGGGCGCCGCCCAAACCGGTACCGGCAAGACCGCCGCCTTCTCGCTGCCTTTGTTGCACCGTTTGCTCAAGCACGAAAACAGTTCGACCTCGCCGGCTCGGCACCCGGTGCGGGCCTTGGTGCTTTTGCCCACCCGTGAGCTGGCCGATCAGGTGGCTGAACAGATCAAGCTCTACGCCAAATACACCCAATTGCGCAGCACCGTGGTGTTTGGTGGCATGGACATGAAGCCGCAGACCGCCGAACTCAAGCGCGGCGTGGAGGTGTTGGTTGCCACCCCGGGTCGGTTGTTGGACCACATTGAAGCCAAGAATGCCGTTTTGAATCAAGTGGAGTATGTGGTGCTGGACGAGGCCGACCGCATGCTTGACATTGGCTTCTTGCCCGATTTGCAACGCATTCTGAGCTACCTGCCCAAGCAGCGCACGACCTTGCTGTTCTCGGCCACTTTTTCGCCCGAAATCAAGCGCTTGGCCAACAGCTATTTGCAAAACCCGGTCACCATCGAAGTCGCGCGTTCCAACGCAACCGCCGCCACGGTGGAGCAACGGTTTTACAGTGTGCGCGATGATCAAAAACGGCAAGCCTTGCACCAGGTGCTGCGTTCACGCGGCATCAAGCAAGCGTTTGTCTTCACCAACAGCAAATTGGGCTGTGCCCGTTTGGCGCGCGCGCTGGAAAGCGATGGCCTCAGAACCGCAGCGCTGCACGGTGACAAGAGCCAAGACGAGCGGCTTAAAGCGCTGGAAGCCTTCAAAAAAGGCGAGGTCGATCTTTTGGTTTGTACCGATGTGGCCGCGCGCGGTTTGGACATCAAAGACGTGCCCGCTGTGTTCAACATGGACATCCCTTTCAACGCCGAAGATTATGTGCACCGCATTGGTCGGACCGGACGCGCGGGCGCCTCGGGTTTGGCCGTGAATTTTGTCGGCGGCAACAACGACGCCAAACTGGTGGCCGACATCGAGAAGCTGATTCACAAAAAAATTGAAGTTGAAGCGCTGGAATTTGATGAAGACCGCCCCCGGGCACGCATCAATGAAGGAC
>CAIUTG010000112.1 GCA_903902035.1 uncultured Curvibacter sp.
CGGCATTGTCAGAAGCATTGTTGATTTTGCTCCCGGTTGACAATTGCTGCATGGCAGTGGTTTGGGTTTGGCTATTCAAGGCAATTGCATTTTGGGCAAATGTTGCATCAATGTTGCTATTAATGACCATGGACATGACGGACTCCTAATGAAGAAAAGTATTTCGGTTTCTAAAACACAGAAAGTAAACCTTTTGCTTCCTGTTAAACAATGAATCGACGTGAAAATAAAAAACTTGAGCGCTTTTAACAAAAATCAGGTTTTTTGATTGCAAAAAATCCCCTTGCTGGATTGCAGGCTCGCGGCGACTTGCAACATTTTTTCAGTAGGAAATTGAAGAATGACATCGCCCGTCTGAGAGTTGGTGACGGTGACCACATGCTCGTCTGTGCATTTATCCAAACTGAAACTCACTGACTGGTTGGACTTGGCGGCTTCTTCATTGAGCTGATCCAAGGCCTGTTGGAGATTTTGTTTTTGGGATGCAATCGACGCCGAAAAATCAATCGAACTGACTGGCTTGGACGGCGCTGGCGCCTCTGCTGCGGCACTGACCGATGCAGTAGATGAAGTGGCGTCTGCGCTGGGCGTGACGGGTTTTGTTTGAACCGGCGTCCAACTGCTCTGGCCTGATGTTTGAAGGGTAATGCTCATGGTGGAAATTCCTTTCCACAACCCATATTTTTCTTTGGAATTCAAGAAAAAAAAGGCTGTGCCTGCCATGTATCGACAGCCCACCCAAAAACTTTAATGGGCTTCAGCCAGAGGAGCTAGAAGGAGGATTGAACTGCGCCGTGAGTTCGGCTTTCAAGCTGGCCGTCTCGGCCAACATGGAGGACATGGCGGCAAATTGCTGGGTGTATTGACTCAAAAGATTTTGCATTTGGGTTTGCAAATTGGTCAAATTGGTTTGGTAGCCCGTGACGGCCGAATTGGCATTCGTCACCTGAGAGGCGAGCAGACCCGAGGTGCTGGTCAACTGTTTTAGCTGATTGACGGCCGCCCCTGCAATGCCCGGCGTGGGCAAGAGGCCATCGATTCCTGCCGTGTTGGCATTCATGGCCTGGATGACATTGCTGTAGTTGCTGCTCAGTTCACTGTTCAACGTGGTGCTGTCCAAAGCCATGGTGCCGTTGGATTGCACCGTGATGCCCAAGTCCATCAACGAAGGCAAGCCACTACCAGGCGTGGCCTCAAACAAACCCAGCACCTGTTGCTGAATCATGGAGACGGTGGGATCGCTCACCAGGCTGGCCCCATATCCCGCCACCGTTGAACTGGCACTGGACGCGGCACTGATCACCGATTGAAGGCTGTTGTAAGCAGAAACCAGGGTGGTGAAGTCACTCGCCACGGTACTGGTGTTGATGGCCAAGTTGACCGAACTCGAACCCACACTGGACAATTGCAGGGTCGCGCCCAGCAAAGCCCCCGATACGGTATTGGAGCTGTTGGTGTAGGAAATGCCGTCCAGTACAAAATTGGCATTCTTAGCCGGCTGGATGGTGTTGAACGCCAAGCTGGTGGCCGAGCTGCTTCCGGTCAGGTTGGTGGGGATGGTGCCCAATGAAAAGGTATTGGCCGAGCCCGTCCCACCCTGCAACACCAGGCTGTAGGGATCACTCCCCTGGCCTGTATTGGCCACATTGGCCGTCACGCCCAAGTTGGCTTTGTTGATGGCGTCTGCAATGCCTTGGGGCGTGTCATTGCCGCTGGCCACCGACACGGATGTGGTGGTCCCACCGACGGTCACATTGAAACTGAAGCCCGTGCCACCGTTCAAACTCTCGGAAGGGTCGGTAAAGCCGATCGAACTCTCAGACGTCTGGGCCTGCGCCAATTGATTCACCGACAATTGGTGATTGCCGGCTTGGGCACTGGTCGCTGCAGTCACCGAAACAATGGCCGAATTGCTCTCTGTCGCCGAGTAATTTTGATAGTTGGTGTTGGAGTCCAATGCGGTAAACGCATTGGTCAACTGGGTCAAGGCACTGCTGATGGCGTTGTAGCCCGCAATCTTGTTTTGCTGAGTGGTGATTTCGCCATTGATGATGGCCTGTTGAGGCTGCTCGACCGCATTCACCAAATTTTGCGCCAGTGTGGCGGTGTCGATGGTGGAGGTGATGCCCAAAGCCGATTCAATGGTGCTCGAATTTACGGGCGATGAAGTCGACGAGCTGACCCCCGAATAGGCGGGCGCGACGCCATAGCCGGAGTTGGCCGCACTGCTGGTAGAGGATACGCTGGTGGTGGACATCTGTGAAGTACTTTTCAGGTCTGCAGATCAAGCATCGGCATTAAGTAGATCATCTTGATCCACTTACCCGCCCAAGTATTGAAAAAGACTCATTTTGGAAATTTGCGCGAAACTCTCCTGCGCGGCTTGCAAGGAAAGCTGCTCTTGGCTCAGTTGTGTGACGGCGGTGGTGTAGTCCGTGGCTTGGACGGTCGAGAGTGAACTTTGTAAAGCCAGGGTGTTGGCACTGACCACATTCGTTTGGGTTTTGACCATGTTTTGCGCATTGCCCAATTGGGCCAGGGTTTCATTCAGGCCCTGCGTCATGGATTTGATTTGACCAATGCCCTGTTCGATGTCTGCGGTATTGCCACTGTTCACAGCGGTCGTTAAATTCGTCAGGGCTTGAAAGAAACCGACCGTGGTGGTTTGCCCCGTCGTTGCATTGGTGCTGGTCACACTGGGGAATGCCGCTGTGCCCGAGACATTGGATTGCACGGTCAAATTACTGCCAATTTGGACATTCAAAGGGGTTTGGTCACCTTGGTAAACAATCTGCCCGTCGGCATTGGTGGCAAAGGCGGGGCTGCTGGCTTTGCTGCCAGCAAACACATAGTTCCCATTGGCATCCTGGGTGTTGGCCAGACTTTCCAGCTGGCTGGTCAAATCCTGAATTTGAGCGCCTATGACATGCAGGTCGCTGGATCCCAAGGTGCCATTGGCCGCTTGGATGGCCAGGGTGTTGATGGAATTGAGCACATTGCTGCCCGTTTGCAAAGCCGTCGAAGCGGTTGACAGGGTCGTACCCGCGTCGGTCAGGTTTTGGGTGTAGGTGTTTTGATCGTCAATTTTGGTGTTCAGGTTCTGAATCGCGACAGCTTGACTGGGTGAGTCGCTGGGCTGGGTCAACTGCAAACCGGTTGACAACTGTTCCTGGGTTTTCGACAAAGCCGTCTGCATATTGCCCATTTGGGTGGTGGCTTGATTGAAAAAGAGACTGGTGGAAACTTGCATGTCATGTCCTCATCTTCAGGCAGATGTGATGCCGTAAATGTCACTGAACAACTGGCTGGCCGTTTGGATGACTTTGGCCGCCGCTTCGTACGCTTGTTGGTACTTGATCAAATTGGACGCCTCGGTATCCAAGCTCACGCCCGAAACACTGCTCTGGGTGGTCGTCGCCTGGTTGTTCACCACCGTCAGGGCCGTCTGGGCAATGGTCGCCTGGCTGGCGGTGTTGCCCACGTCATTCACATAGGTGGTGTAGGCCGAATCCAGTGTTTGGTTGCCATTGACCAAATTCGCGCTGGCCAAGCTGGCCATTGACAAGGCGTTTTGGTTGTTACCCGAACCGCCTTGATCGCCCGAAATGCCAAAAGAATCGCCCCCAACGGGCATGCCCGTGAACTGCAAAGTCAAACCGTTGTAGCTGATGCTGGGGCTGGTTTGCCCGCCTGGGATGGTCCCCGCGGCCAGGTTGGTGCCAGTGCCGTTGTCTGTGATCACATAGCCCAATGCGGCGGCGCTCACCCCAGTGAAATTCAATGAACCACCGCTCAGCGTGGGATTGGCCGCGTCAAGGCTGACACTGAAGGCCGACGGCGATGCGGGCGCGGTCACGGTGCTGGTCAAGGTGATTTGATAGGGGTTGCTGGCATCGCCTGTGGCCGACACCGTGGCATTCACCCCCAGTCCTGCGGCATTGATGGCGGCCGCCACACCCTGGGGCGTGTCCTCGTTGGCGGCCACTGACACCGGCGTGGTGGTGGCGGGTGAGCCCGAGGTGACATCCAGCACGAAGGCATTGCCACCATTCAAACCCGAAGCGGGCAAGGGGCCACTGCTCTGTGCTGTATCAAAGAAGCTGACGGTGCTGGGGTTGTCGCGCAAAGCAGTGACTGGATCGGTGGCTGCCCCGTTGTAACTCGCCGTAACAGAAGCCCCCTCCCCTGCGCCACTGACCGCAACCACCAAATTGGTGGAGACCGTGCCGCTCAAATAGGCAGCGGTTCGAAAACCCAAGGCGGCCAATTGCGCCGGGGTGCCTGCTTGCGCTCCGGAACCAAAACCCAGCTGGATCGGTGTACTGGTGTTGGCGCTGGTCAATTGAACCTGCCCCGCACCATCCACTGAGGCCGTGACCCCCGACACACCCGCGCTGTTCAACCAAGTCACCACATCGGCCGGTGTGATGTTGCCACCGCTGGGGTCGGTCAATGCGGGCAAAGCCACCCCGTTCAGGGTAAAGGCACCAGCCGCAATGCTGCCAGAATTCAAGGTCGAGCTGATGCCACTGCTGGTCAGTTGTGCAGGAACCAGGGTGGGGGTTCCGGGCATGCCATCGGCTTGAAAGGTTTGGGTGCCCTGCGCGCTGGCTTGCGCGCCATAAAAAACGGCCATGCCGTCGTAACCTGTATTCAAATACTGGTTGTTGTAGGTGGTGCCACTGGCAAAGCCTTGCCCTGTTGTGAGCAAATTGCTTTGCTGGGTGGAGGTCAGGGCAGAGCCGGTCACCTGAACCCCGTTTTGTGTCAGGATCTGCAACTGCTGGTTGCTGCCAGGGTTGTCCAGGTAGATCACCGCGTTTTGAGTTCCTGCAGGAATGGTGGTCACCGCAGCGGGCGACTCATCGTTGCTCACATTCACGGCCACGCCTGCGGCGGGGTCGGCGTTGTTGCCCAAGACTTGACTCAGGGTCCCCGGCCCACTGCTCGTGGGCGCTTGATAACTCACCGAAGCGGTTTCAGTGCCCGGGTTATTCTCTGAAGCACTGACATCAAACGGAGAGGCCGCAGCGATCAAGTTGGGGTTGGTGATGGCCACTTGCAAATTGGCGGCGGCCCCAGTCCCACTGTCTGATGTGGTGAACAGGGCTTGACCGGCATTGCCATCCAAGTCAATGCCTTGGGCCTGGGTCTGATTGACCTGTGTCGCCAGGGTGTTGGCCAACAAGTTGATCTGGCCGAAAGCTGGCGACAAGACCTGACTGCGAAAAGTCAGCAAGCCGGACAAGTCCCCCCCCGACAAACCCGTCAAGGGCTGGGTTGTGCCATTGGCGCTCAGGCCCAAGCTGATGACCGGGGGATTTTCAGAATTGGCCGTTTGAGTGACCAAAGTCGTGCTGGTGCCGTTCACAATCACCCCTGAACTCAAGCTGCCGCCGATGCTCACGGTGACCGCCCCATTGTTGCTGAACGACGTCGTCACGGTGGCGTACTTGGACAACTGACTGAGCAAGGAATCGCGCTGGTCCAACAAAGCGGGCGGTTGCGCAGATTCTGAGGGCTCGCCAGTGAGCTGGCCATTCACTTGCGCCAACTCGGTTGCAATGGAGTTGATGTCGCTGACATCGCTGGCGATGTTTTGCTGACTGCTGGTGTCAATTGCACTCAGCTGGCTGGCCACCTGGTTGAAATTAGAGGCCATGCTGCTCGCCGAGCCCAACAGGGTGCTGCGATAGGTTGAGGACGCCGGGCTGGTCGAGAGTTGATTGACCGCACTGAAAAAACTGTCCATGGAAGTGGTCAGTCCAGTGGTCGAATTCCCCAGGGCGTTCACCACTTGGTTGGTGTAATTGACCATGGCGTTTTGGGTCTGCAACTCGCTGTTGCTGTTGCGCACGTTTTCACTTGCAAAGGCATCGTAGGCACGAGTGACCGAGGCCACACTGGCGCCAGTTCCCAGCACCACCGTTCCCTCGACGGAGGGGGTACCTTGAACAATATTGACTTGTTCTTCCGAGTAACCCGCCGTGGTCGCATTGGCGATGTTGTTGCTGACGGTGGACAGCGCCGCTTCGTAAGTCTGGACGGCGCTGTTGGCAACGCTGAGGACGTCACTCATGGCAAGCCTCCTGCAGCGGCATGATCGCTGGCCCCTGCCTCGCCATACGCGGCCTGGGCGCGACGCAAGGCCATGGGACGACCTGGCTGTTTTAAAGCGGCCAAAGGGGCCTGGGTGGACTCCAAGGAAATCGCCTTGGCCGGTGGATTCAAAGGCAGACTCGGTGCTGCGTTGGTTGTGCCGGTGCTGCCCGAGCTCAAAGCATGGGCCGCGTGATTGACCGCATCCATGTGCCGGCTTTGCGCTTTGACCAGCATGTCGGCCAAACCCAAGGTGCTGCGTTTGGACATTTGCACCGAGACTTCCTTGTCAAACATGCCCTGAAAAGTATCCATGGCGCTGGACTGAACCAAATCATCCTTGGGTACCGTATCGCGCATGCTTTTCATCATTTGCTGCAAGAACAGGCCTTCAAACTGCTGCGCTGTTTGTTTCAAGGCGGCTTTGGGGTCTTTGCCAGCCTGTGTTTTCAAATTGGCCAAGCCATTGAAGTCCAAATAAGAGTTTGGACTGTTGGCCGAAGGCGTGAGCGGGGTATCCATGAGGGGACTCAAATCACCACCAGCTCGGCCCGCAAACTGCCCGAGCTCTTGAGGGCTTCCAAAATGGCAATCAGGGCCGAAGGCGTTGCCCCCACCTGATTGACCGCATCCACAATTTGACGCAAATCCACACCGGGTTGAAACAAGAACATGGGCTTGTTCGCCTCGTTGACCTTGACGTCTGAATTGGACACCGCTTGAGTGGTCCCCCCCGACAAGGCATTGGGCTGAGACACCTCATTGGTGGTGGCAATCGACACGGTGATGCTGCCATGCGACACAGCCGCCGCAGTGACTTTGACATTGCGACTGATGACCACCGTGCCCGTGCGCGAGTTCACCACCACCCGAGCAGGGGGCTCGCCCGGTAACACATCCAGGTTTTCCACCATGCTCATGAAGGCCACCCGTTGGCTGGGATCCATGGGGGCACGCACCGACAACGAGGTGCTGTCAATCGCATTGGCCACATCGGGTCCAAACTTGTCATTCACGGCATTGATGATGGCTGTCACGGTGGTGAAATCGCCATCACGCACATTGATGATGAGCTGGTCAGCACTGGCGAAGGGGTTCTCCACCACGCGTTCAACCGTGGCCCCCCCCGGGACCCGCGCTGCGGTGGTCACCCCCGTCGAGACGCTGGAGCCCGAACCACTGGCCGAGACACTGGTGGCCGTCAAAGGGCCTTGAGCCAAGGCATAAATATGACCATCGGTTCCACGCAAACTGGTGAGCAGCAAAGTCCCCCCGCGCAAGCTCTGGGCCTTGCCAATCGCGGAAACATTGACGTCAACCTTTTGCCCTGGCTTGGCAAAGCCAGGCAGTTCGGCCGTGACCAGGACGGCGGCCACGTTTTTCACATCGACCTTGCCGGTTAAGGTCGAGCTGTCAAAATCTGAAATCGGGCCATCCTGGGTCACCCCCAGGTTTTTCAGCAAGGTCTTCATGCTTTGGGCCGTGAACGACACATCCGAGCCATCGCCCGTGCCTTGCAAACCCGCGACCAAGCCAAACCCAATGATTTGGTTGCTGCGTCCTGCCGCCAAAACCGCCAAATCTTTGACACGGTCCGCCCGGGCCGGTCCGCACAGACCGCCCCAACCGAGGCACAGCGACAAGACGATGTGCAGCCATTGGCGGCATCTACGGGTCAAAATGAAGGCGTCGGTGGACATGTCAATTTTTCGTCTTATGTGGTCTTGATCACCTATCAAGCAATAAGTGAACCAACCTTAAAAAGGCCACCATTTGTAGAGCAAACTGGTGCCCCATCCCGGGCTGCTGGCTTGCTGCAAGTCACCGGTACCTCGGTACGAGATTTGTGCATTGGCCAAACGGTGGGATTGCAAATCGTTGTTGGGAGAGATGTCATCGGGCCGGGCAATGCCCGCCACTTGCAAGACCTCGGTTCCCTCGGTCAAGGCCAACTGTTTTTCACCCCGCAAAACCAGGTTGCCATTCGCCAGCACCTTGGTCACGGTCACCGTGATCGAGCCGGTCAAGCTATTTTGCTGCGCTGCAGCGCCCGTACCATTGTTGGTGGTCGTGCCCCCAGCCACCAAAGGGAACGAGGTGTTTTGCGTCAAACCGGGCACCGACCAAGGCAAGGCGGTGGTGCTCGCAACCCGGCTCAAATTATTGAGTTGATTGCGGTTGGCTTGGGTGGCTTCATCGAAATGAACCGTAATCACGTCACCGACATGGTAAGAACGACCATGGCCAAACAGGCTGTCATAGTGCCCTTCATAAATGGCGCCAGTTGGCACAGGCAAGGCCTCGGCTTCTTGCGAGAAAACAGGCTCAAAACCTTGTGAATGGGTGCTGGCTGGCGGCGGCGTGCTGCACCCCAAGAGGCTCAAGGCCAAGCCCCCCACCAACGCCGCCCGGGTTGTGGTTTTTTTAATGAATTTCATGGTTTTCATGACAAATGCTGGTTGATGAAGCTGAGCATGTCGTTCACGGCAGAAATGGCCTTGGAATTGATTTCATAAGCCCGCTGCGTCTCGATCATGTTGACCATTTCGGTCACCACATTCACATTGGAGGCCTCCAATGAGCCCTGCGCCAAGGTCCCTGCGCCATTGGTGCCTGGATTCAAAACCGTGGGATTGCCACTGGCGGGGGTGCTGGTCATTAAATTGCCCCCAATGGACTGCAAACCGGCCGGGTTCACAAAAGTGGCAATTTGCAACTGCCCCAGCACTTGGCTGGCCCCGGTGTTCAGTACGGCTGAAACCGTGCCATCGTTGCCGAAGGTAATGCTCGAAGCCGTGGCAGGAACGGTGATGGCGGGTTGCAGGGGTTGGCCTGTGGCGGTCACAATCTGGCCAGTGGCAGAGAGTTGGAAAGTGCCGTCCCGGGTGTAGGCCACCGTGCCGCTGGGCTGCATGATCTGAAAGTAACCATTGCCCTGAATGGCCAAATCCAAAGGATTGGATGTGGTCTGCATGTCCCCTTGCGTCACTTGCGCCTGGGTGGCAATGATTTTGACCCCAGTGCCCAACATCAAGCCGGTGGGCGCTTGCGAGTTGACATCGGTTTGCCCCCCCGGTTGACGCACGTTTTGGTACAACATGTCTTCGAAAACCGCCCGCCCCGCTTTGAAGCCTGTGGTGTTCACGTTGGCCAAGTTATTGGAGATCACGTTCATGCGGGTCTGCTGCGCATCCAGACCCGTTTTCGCTACCCACATTGATGCATCCATGACTGGCTCCTTTTCTGTTCACTGATTAGGTGAGTTTCATCATCGAAGCGCCCGACTCGTCGGTGTTTTTGCTTTCTTCGATGGTTTTGACTTGTTGTTCGAAACTGCGGGTCTGGTCCATCAAACGGACCATCGCCCCGATGGGACTGACATTGCTGCCTTCCAAGGCCATGGGGGTGAGTGACGGGATGTCGACCCCATTGGTGATGTCCCCCGAGCCCGCCTCGGGCTGGAATAGGCCATCGCTGCGGCGCACCAACTGGGTTTTGCTGGCATCACGCAGTTGCAGGCGGTCCACCAAAGTGGCCGGCGTTGCCGCGGCGGCCTGGGGATCGCTGGCGTAGAGCGAGCCATCGGCGTTGATGCTGAGATTGAAACCCGGGGGCACGGTGATGGGTCTTCCGTTTTGGCCCAGGACAGGGTGCCCACCCGCGGTTTGCAAAACACCCGATGTCGAGACATTCAAGTCCCCACGGCGGGTAAACGCCTGCTGACCGTTGGTGCCCTGCACACCCAAGACCGTGGCATTGTTCAGGGCCACATCCAAGGGGTTGCCCGTCACCATGGTGATGCCTGGCGTCAACTGGATCAAATCGCTGCTGGTGGCCTTGGGTTGGTAGCGGGTTTCCATACCGGTGCCGGTGGCCTTCATGGTTTGAAGCGCGGTTTCGTAGCTGCGCTTGAACCCCGTCGTGTTGACGTTGGCCAACTCGTTGGTCGTGACTTGCCGCGAGATGCGTTGCTCGTTGATGGCGGCAGCAGCGTTAAAGGCCAGGCGGTCCATGGTTTTAGGGTCTAGTTTTTGAGAGATTCAGGCCATCAAGCCTGCATGTTGATGATGGCACTGGTCATGGTGCTTTCGGTCTGAATGGCCTTGGAATTGGCCTGAAAGTCCTGCTGCTCCGTGATCAGGTTCACCAACTCGGTGGTCAAGTTCACATTGGAACTCTCGGTCGCACCCGACTGCACCGTGCCATAACCGGCTGACCCTGCAGTGCCCAAGGTGGGGTCGCCTGATGCGGCGGTGGTGATGTACTCCGAATTCCCCAGCTGTTCCAAGCCCGAGGGGTTGGAGAAAGTGGCCAAGGAAACAATGCCAATGTTTTTCTGAGTACCGTTGGAATAGGCCGCGGTAACCAGGCCGCTGGAGCCGATCGTGACCCCCGACAATGACCCCTCGGGCTGGCCATTTTGACTCTGCGTATTCACAGTGAACGAACTGTTGTTCTGGGTGGAACCGCTGTAATTGATGCTCACACTCAAAGAACCCGTGCCATTTTGCAGATACACCGTGCTCAATGGCATGGCGGTGGTGGGCGACACCAAGGCACCACTGGTGTTGAATGTCAGTTGTCCCGGGGTCAAATAAATAGGCGACCACTCGGGAGGGTTCGCAGAGTTGTAGCCTGCGCTGCTGGCGGTTTGCTGGCCCGTGGACGTGATGTATTGGGGCGCGGCCGTGCCAGAAACGCTGTCTTCCACCTGGGTGGGCTTGATCCAGGTGGATGTGGTGCCGTTGGCCGATGGCGCTTGGCCAAAACCCCAGTTGGCGCTGCCTGAAACCTCAATGAATGAATTGGCACCGGTGGTGCCACCGGTCACGGTGAACTCATTGCTGGTGGCGTTGTAGCTCACCGTCACGCCGTTGACAGTGCCACCCGCCCCATCGCCCATGTTGTTGATGCCATTCTGCAAAGCCTGCGCAAAAGTGGCCGTGGTGTAGTTGATCGGACTGCCCGACGCGTCGGTGGTGGGCAAAGTCACCGTGCCTTTGACGCCATTCACCGTCACCAAGAATGAGTTGTCAGTGGGGTCCAATTGGAACTCACCAGACACGTCTACCGTCACCGCAGTCCCCGTCACAGAGGCGGGCTTGGAAGTCAAGCCTCGCGTTGCGGTGATGGTCTGGGCCGGAACATCCGCATTGGAAATTCCCAGGTTCGAAGTCGCAAAGCTGGAAGCATTTGAAATGACCACACTGGAGGAGTCGCCGGTGGAGCCCGAGGTCACGGTGAACTCATTGGTGGCACTGTCATAACTGACCGACATGCCGTATCGCTGGTCCGCCGCACTCAAAATAGCCGATCCATTCGGGACGACTTGGGTGGTGTAATTACTGGTGCTGATGGGCGTGGTGTTCAGACCAAATAAATTATTCACTGAACCGGTCGTCGTTCCAGCCGAAATTTCAATGTCGGTGGCCGGCGTGCCCGTGCTGTCCGAAAATTGAAACTGCTGGGTATTGGTGTTGTAGGAAGCCGTCACACCCGTCACGCCAGCCGTGGCCAGTTGGGCATTGATGG
Organism: uncultured Curvibacter sp.; assembly: GCA_903902035.1. Taxonomy (GTDB): domain Bacteria; phylum Pseudomonadota; class Gammaproteobacteria; order Burkholderiales; family Burkholderiaceae_C; genus Curvibacter. Next base: position 11,632 of record CAIUTG010000112.1, read on the forward strand.
CCGCAACCGCCCCACTGATGGTCAAGGTGCTGGCACCCGTGGTCCCTGCCGCCAAATTAATGGGCACCGTTTGGGCCGTGCCGCCTGTGCCAATGGTCAAGTCGAAATTGGCATTGCTATCGGTGGGACCCGAAAACGTGAATGCAGCTTGCCCACCGTACCCTTGCTGCAACTGGTCCGTGGCGTATTGGGCCAACACGCTTGGGGTAATGGTGGTAACGGCCGGACTTTGCGCAGCGGCCCAGGCAGGCAGACCGCTGACGTCCACATTTTGTGTGGAAGCCGAGCCGTCAATGTTCACTGAAAACAGGGTCGAGCTGCCCCCATTTTGACTCTCTACCGCTGAAACAAAATTAGCCGGACTGTCTCCCGTGGGGAAATTCGATGCAGGCGAGCCCGTGGTCGAAGCCGCGGTTGAAGTCTGGGTGTTGGTCAACTGGTCCAGGTAGTACATCTGGGTGGTGGAGTTGCTCAACTGATTCTTCACACTGCTGTAAGAAGCAGTCTGGCCATATTTGTTCACATACAAAGCCTGACCCGACGCATTGGTCGCTTGCTGCAAACCGGGTTGCACCGTGGTGCCACCAATTTCAACATAGGTTTGCCAGGTGTTGTGGGGCGTGGTTTGGCTCGCATCCTGGGTTTTGACGTAATAAACCGTGGCCAGGTAGCTGTTGCCCGAACCGTCGTACACGGTCATGGCATTGCTGTAGTTGTAGGTGGAGGAGTCGTTGGGGTTAAAGGTGCTGGCAATCACACTGGCCGAAGCCGGGAAATTGATGCCCAAATTCACATCACTGGTGGCCTTGGCTTCACCCGTGGTTTGCTGTGGAATCGTCAACACCGACTGGTTGGAAATGATGGCGTTACCCGCCGAGTCCACTGCCGAGGCCAGTAATTTTTGACCCGAAGAGTTCACCACCTGGAATTGGCTATTGAGTTGAAACTGGCCGTCCCGGGTGTACACCTGTTGCAGTCCGTCGGCAGACTCCATGGGAAAAAAACCAGAACCCGAAATCGCCATGTTCAGCGAGTTATCGGACTGAACAATATTGCCTTGAGAAAAGTCTTGGGTCACCGATTGCAGGGTCACACCTTGCCCCACCGTGGTCGCCGAGTTTTGCAAAGAAGAGCTGGCAAACACGTTACCGAACTGGGCC
>CAIUTG010000113.1 GCA_903902035.1 uncultured Curvibacter sp.
ACAAGCAGCGGTGGCACGGTGTTTGGTTCTGGCACGACAACAGTGACAGGCAACCTGAGTGCAACGGGTGTGGGTGACATCACGCAAACGGGACCCTTGAGCGTGACGGGCACCTCAACCTTCGACTCGACCATGGGCACGGTGGATTTGAAGAATCCAAGCAACACCTTCGTTGGCTCAACCAACCTGCCGTCTACTTCAGGGACGGTGGTGTTGCCACCCTCATTGACCGTGGCCACTCAGCAGGGTGATTCATCGTCTTCAACTATCGCAATTGCTCCGAATTCGGTGGCTGTTCAAACGTCCTCAGTTGGGGTCACAACTTTGGCTGATGTTTCAAGCACGTCGCCAACAAGTATGGGTACCGCAGAGGTGGCGAGTCCGCCTGCTGCACCTGTCGATGTTTCCGTTTCAACCGTCAACGGATCTGGGGTTGTAGTGACCAATATTCAGACCGCATCACCAACGCAGTTGGGCGTGGTTTCGGTGTCCTTGCCTCCAAGTTCTTCTGGGAGTTCTGTTGGTTTGGTGATACAACTCCCTGACGAAGCATCCCCACTGATTGCCAGCCCTGATTGGAAACTAACGTCAGCTGGGAACGCGCGGTTGCCAAGTTGGTTGAGATTTGATCCAAGCAACCAAAGCCTTGTCGTTGTTGGCGCGGTACCATTGGATGCATTTCCGCTTCAGTTGGTTGGTTCGGCAAGTGGGATGAAAGTGATCATTCAAATTTCGGAACATCCTTGATGCAGGTTCTCCGTCACCCCTTTGATTTTCGTTGCTGACCCAAATTGATGCAATTACAAGACATTCTCTTTTCCCAGGGTTTTGGTACTCGGCGTGTCTCTGCGGGCTTGGTCCAGCAGGGCTGGGTGAGCGTGATGGACGCGTCGGGCCAAGCCCGGCCTGTGCTTGATTCCACGGAGCGTTTTGAGCCACAGGGTTTGTCCTTTGAGGTCCAAGGCGTGCCTTGGCAGTACGCCGAAAAGGCTTACCTCATGCTGCACAAACCCGCCGGCACCGAGTGTTCGCAAAAGCCTTCGGCTTGGCCCAGCATCTACACCTTGCTGCCCGCACCTTTGCGCCAACGTCCCAGCAAAAGCGCGGTGCAAGGAGTGCAGGCCATTGGCCGGCTGGACCAAGACACCACAGGCTTGTTGTTGCTGAGCGACGATGGCCAGTTCATTCACCGCATGAGCTCGCCCAAAAAGCATGTGCCCAAAGTCTATGAGGTGAGCACCAAACACCCTCTGGACCCGGACCAGGTGTCCCGGTTATTGGCGGGCGTGGTGTTGGAGGATGACCCCAAACCCGTGCGGGCAGCGGCGGCGGAGCTGGTGGCAGAACACCATTTGCGGCTGACGTTGCTGGAGGGCAAGTACCACCAGGTCAAGCGCATGCTGGCCGCCGTGGGCAATCGGGTGGAGGCATTGCACCGTTCTCAAATTGGGGCTTTGCGCCTGCCCGCAGATTTGGCCCCTGGGCAATGGCGTTGGTTGTCTGAGTCGGATTTGAGTGCACTGAAAGCGGCTTGAGTTGCCTGGCCCGAGGCGCTGCCCTTGTGCCAGGGGCTACACTCTCGTTCGGGTCGGTTTTACCGTCGTTCAAGGTGTTGTGAAAGTAGGGCTTGTGAATTTCTCTTTGCGTTTTGTATTGCCTCTGATGTTGTTTGTGATGGGGGGGCTGGGTGTGGCCTTGGTGAGCCCAGTGGCCATCGCGGCCGAGCCCGTGTTGCCGACCACCCCGATATTTGTACTGAACTCTTTGGACGCCTCTGTCAGCGTGATCGATCCAGCCACCTGGACTGAGACCAAGCGCATTGCCACGGGCAAAGAGCCCCACCACCTGTACTTGACCCCGGACAACAAGTCGCTGATTGTGGCCAATGCGGTGGGCGATTCCTTGTTGTTTTTAGACCCCAAAACCGCCGAGGTGCAGCGCACGGTTCGGGGTATTTTGGATCCCTACCAACTGCGTTTTTCACCCGACATGAAATGGTTTGTCACCACGGGCAACCGCCTCAATCACGTCGATATCTACCACTGGGACGGCAAAGACCTGAGCCTGGCGACCAGCGTTCCCACGGGCAAAACGCCCAGCCATTTGTGGATCGACAAGGGCAGTAAAACGGTTTATTCGACGATGCAAGACAGCGATGAATTGGTGGCCATTGACTTGCCCACCCAGAAACTCAAATGGCGCATCAAAACGGGTTCGCTGCCTGCGGACATTTACGCATCGCCGGATGAAAAATTCTTGTTTGTCGGATTGACTGGCGGCGAGGGCGTCGAAATCTACGACGTTTCGGGCAAGGAAGGGCGTTTGGTCAAGACCCTGCCGACGGGCAAGGGCGCACACGCTTTTCGGGCGGTGGGCGATGGTCGGCATATTTATGTGAGCAACCGTGTGGCCGACACGATCAGCCAGATCGACATGCTCACCCAGTCTGTGGTCAAAACCTTTCCTGCGCCGGGCGGTCCCGATTGCATGGATGTGACCAAAGATGGTCGCTTGATTTTGCTCAGTTCACGCTGGACCCGAAAAATCACAGTGATCGACACCGAAACAGGCAAGGTGGTGCGGCAGGTGAATGTGGGAAAATCGCCCCATGGAGTTTGGACGCTCGATCACGCCCAACGTTGAACCCGCGCCGCTTGTTGGGCGCCGGGCCAGCGGGGTGAAGGCTGGCTGTGGCAGGTTGCTGGTTTTGACCGCAGCCCTGGCCTTTGCGGTCTCTCTGGCTGCAAGGGCAGAGCCCATCGCGGCCCCGCAGAATTGCAGCAAACCGGTCTACCTGACCTTTGACACCGGCCACATGGGCGTCGCCCCCTGGATTGCCGAGGTGCTCCAGCGCCAACAGGTGCGGGTGACTTTCTTTGCTGCCAACGAGCCCACCAAAGAGGGCGATGGCAGCTTGGGCGAATACTGGGCCCCCTGGTGGCGTGAGCGGGCTTTAGAAGGCCACGACTTTGCCTCCCACACCTATGACCATGTGTATTGGCGTGCCGATTTGCCCGGTGATGCGGCCGCGGCTGAACCCCGGTTTCAAATGAAGCCCTCCGCGGGGCCCCTGGCCGGGAAAACCCAGGTCTTGACGGCCGCCGAGTATTGTGAGGAATTGGCCCGCAGCAACCGCCGCCTGGAGGCCATCACCGGCGTGCCGGCATTGCCCCTGTTTCGCGCACCCGGGGGCAAGATTTCACCGGCCTTGGTGGCGGCGGCACGGCAGTGCAAAACGCCCCAAGGTCAAGGCTATCTGCATGTGGCTTGGGCCGATGCTGGTTTTTTGGGCGACGAGTTGCCCAGTGGCCCGTACCCCAATGCGCTGCTGCTGAAAAAAGCCTTGCAGAACATCCGTCCCGGCGATATTTTGATGGCCCATTTGGGCATTTGGTCGCGTCAGGACCCGTGGGCCCCGGCGGTATTGGAGCCGCTGATTGTGGGCTTGAAGGCCAAGGGCTTTTGTTTTGACACCCTGCGCCACCACCCACTTTACCGCCAACAACTGGCCTCCCAGCCATGAACTTTCATTTGGATTTCTTCGCCGATGCCTTCGTCAATGTGCAGCAGGCCCTGTTCGAAGCGGTGGTTCAACCCCTCATGTTTCATTGGGGGTGGGCCACCTACATTGAAGAGGCCTTTGATGCCACGGGCTGGTTCTTGATGGGGGTGCTGCAATTGGTGGTCATGCTGGTTGTGATCGTCCCCTTGCAAAAATGGCGCCCTGTCGAACCCTTGCAGGACCGCCGAGCGGTGCGGGTGGATGTCATCTACACCTTGATCCAAAGGCTGGGGCTGTTTCAATTGGTGGTTTTCTTCGCGATTGACCCCTGGTTGGGCGACTGGTTCGATGCCTGGCATTTGGCCGGGTTGCCCATTTGGCATTTGGACGATCTGTGGCCCGGTGTGACCGATGTTCCTTGGGTCACCTTCTTGCTTTACCTGGTGGCGTTTGACTTCTTCAATTATTGGATTCATCGCGCCCAGCATCGGTTTGATTTTTGGTGGGCCCTGCATGCCTTGCACCATTCCCAGCGTCAAATGACGGTGTGGACCGACAGCCGCAATCATTTGTTGGACGATTTGATGCAAGCCACCTTGCTCGCAACACTGAGCCAAATCATTGGGGTCGAGCCAGGTCAGTATGTGGCCATTGTGGCGCTCACAAAATTGTCCGAAAACCTGAGCCACGCCAATTTCAAATGCTGGTTTGGCCCTTGGGGCGAACGCTTGTGGGTGAGCCCGCGTTTTCACCGACTTCACCACGCCATTGGTTTGGGGCATGAGGGCCCCAACGGGGTGCTGGGGGGCTGCAACTTCGCGGTCTTGTTGCCCATTTGGGATCTGCTTTTTGGCACGGCCAATTTTGAATTGCGTTACGAACCCACGGGCGTGCGTGACCAGCTGGAACCCGATGCCCAGAACCGTTTGCGCCGTTATGGCGATGGGTTCTGGGAGCAGCAGTGGCTGGGCTTGCTGCGCTTGGTGGGCAAGGCCTGATGGTCAAAACCATGGGGCTTTGTTTGGACTCGCTGTGGCGAGCCGGTCTTTATTTTTGCCACCCCCGCACCCTCGCTTTGGCCTTGATGCCTTTGCTGGTGTTGACCGCCGTGGCCTGGAGTTTGGGCTATTTTTTCTGGGACTTGGCGCTGGATCGACTCAGTGATGTTCTGAGCGACGCCCGTTGGCTCAACTCGGGGGGCCTCTGGCTGGAGGCCCTGGGCTGGGGGCGTCTTAAGCAAGTGGTGGCCCCTTTGCTGGTGATTTTGTCTGTCACCCCCTTTTTGGTCATGATCAGTTTGTTGGCGGTGATGGTGTTCATGTTGCCCGCTTTGGTGAGCTGGGTCGGACGCCGCCGTTTTGCAACATTGCCAAAGCAAACCGGGCGGGCGGGGGCCGACGTCTGGTGGCGGGTCTTGCAGGCCTTGTGGATGGCCATTTTGGCCTTGATCGTTTCTTCGCCCTTGTGGCTCGTGCCGCCCATGGTGATGGTGTTGCCGCCCTTGATTTGGGGCTGGCTGGTTTACCGGGTGTTGCCCACCGCCGTGCTTGCTGCGTACAGCCGCCGTGAAGAACGCGTGCTTTTACTGCAGCAGCACCGAGTCACCTGGCTACTGATGGGCCTGTTTTGTGGTTATTTGGCGGCTTTGCCGACCTTGATCTGGGTTTCTGGCACATTGTGGGCCACCGCCTTTGCGGTGTTGGTGCCTTTGGCCATGGCCATTTATGTGGCGGTCTTTGCCTTGGCTGGGCTGTGGTTTGCCCACTACGGCCTGGCCGCTTTGTTGCAATTGCGTGAAACCGATTCTTTTCCTGGAAATTGAGCATGTCTTCTCAAAAATTTGGCCTCATCATCGTGGGCGATGAAATTCTGTCCGGCAAGCGTGCGGACAAACACCTGCCCAAGGTCATTGAATTGCTGGCGGCGCGGGGCCTGCCCTTGTCTTGGGCCGAGTATGTGGGCGACGATCCGGCTCGGATTGTGGCCACCCTCAAGCGGGCATTCGCTTCAGGCGATGTGGTGTTTTCTTGTGGCGGCATTGGTGCCACGCCCGACGACCACACCCGCCAATGCGCGGCTCAGGCGCTGGGTTTGCCCCTGCAGTTGCATCCCGAGGCGGAGGCCCTGATTCGTGAGCGCATGCAAGACACGGCCCGCGAGCAAGGCCTGACCTATGTGGCAGACAGCCCAGAGAACGTGCACCGATTGAACATGGGGGTGTTTCCGGCGTCGGCGCAGATCATTCCCAACCCTTACAACAAAATCCCGGGTTTCAGCTGTGCGGGGCAGGCGGGCGGCGCGGTGCATTTTGTGCCGGGCTTTCCGGTCATGGCCTGGCCCATGATCGAGTGGGTCTTGGACACCCATTACCGTGCGTGCTTCAATGCCATTCCTTTCGTTGAACAATCCATTGTGGTTTTCGGCGCCATGGAGGCGGCCTTGACCCCGCTCATGGAGCAAATTGAGCGCGAACACGCGTCCGTTAAGGTGTTCAGTCTCCCCAGCGTTGACCACCCCGAGCACGGGCGTCACATCGAGTTGGGGGTCAAGGGCGAGCCCCAGGCGGTGGCCTTGGCTTATCCGGCTTTGTTGCAAGGCCTGAAATCCCATGGCGTCCAATTTGGCCCTGAAATGGTGCGTTAAATTCCAAGAATCGGTTTGGTGCGAAAAATGCACACAAATGGTGCATTGATAAAACTAAGCTGAACCGTTTGATGTGATAATCCAAAAAAATGCCCGCAGGCAAGGCAAAATACCGTGCCTGCGGTTTGGCACAAGAACTGCATGTGAATTCAAAGTTTGTACGCCTCAACATAGGAGAACCTGATGGCAAAGACTGTCGCTGACGTCATGAAGTTGGTGAAAGACGAAGAAGTCAAATTTGTGGACTTCCGCTTCACCGATACCCGTGGTAAAGAACAACACGTGACCGTTCCGGTGTCACATTTTGACGAAGACAAGTTCACGTCGGGTCATGCTTTTGATGGTTCTTCCATCGCCGGTTGGAAAGGCATTGAGGCCTCCGACATGCTGTTGATGCCCGACCACAATACCGCCATTGTCGATCCCTTCTTTGAAGAAACCACCCTGGTTTTGACCTGCGATGTGTTGGAACCTGCCGACGGCAAGGCCTATGACCGTGACCCCCGTTCCATCGCCAAGCGTGCAGAAGCTTTCATGCGCGCTTCAGGCTTGGGCGACACCGCTTACTTCGGTCCCGAACCCGAGTTCTTCATCTTTGACGGCGTGCGTTGGAAGAACGACATGTCGGGCGCGATGTTTGAAATTGAAGAATACGAAGCCTCCTGGAACACCGGTGCCAAACTCGAAGGCGGCAACCGCGGCCACCGTCCCACCGTCAAGGGCGGCTATTTCCCCGTGCCTCCCGTGGACAGCACGCAAGACATGCGCGCCGAAATGTCTTTGATCCTCGAATCCATCGGCATCCCCGTTGAAGTGTTCCACCACGAAGTGGCAGGCGCAGGTCAAAACGAAATCGGCACCAAGTTCAGCACATTGGTCGAACGCGCCGACTGGACCCAACGTCTGAAGTACGTGGTCTGGAATGTGGCCAACGCCTTGGCGCCGAGCGCGTCCTTCAGGCCCTTGAGGTAGTC
>CAIUTG010000114.1 GCA_903902035.1 uncultured Curvibacter sp.
GGGGGGGGGGGGGGGGGGGGGGGGGGGGGGCAGGGTCGTCATCGGGGGGCGAAAGGGGGGCGTTTTCAAGCCGGTTCAGGCGCCTGAATTGCCAAGCGGCCAGCACCACCCCCAAAGCCAAAGCAAACCAAGTGAGTGCATAAGACAGGTGGTGATTGGCAAAGCTTATCACGGTCAAACCGCCCAGCGGCTGCCCGGCTTGTGGTTCAAAGGGGGCCGCGGGGTCGGCGTCGGCGTCCACAAAGTAGGGGGCGACCGCGGTCAAGCCATGGGCCTGGCTCAGGGCGGCCACATCGCGGGAATACCATTGCCCGCTGGCCGCCTGGTTGGGGCGCAGCCAACTGCCGTGGGGCTCGCTCCAGCGCAAAAGGCCATTGAGACGGACTTCCCCTGAAGGCGTTTTGATGGGGGTTTGTCTTTCACTCACAAAACCCCGGTTGATCCAGGTGAGTTGGCCCTGCTCATCGCGCAAAGGCGTCATGACCCAAAAACCAGGCCCCATGCGGGTGTTGGCCTGGGTCAGGCTGGTGTATTGGGGCAGGAAGGTCCCACTCAAATGCACATGCCGATATTCATGTTCTGCCACGCTGAGTCGTGGCCATTGCGCGGGTGTGGGGGGAGGCAGCGCGGGGGCATGGACCCGTTGGTTGACCCGATCGATCAGGGCTTCCTTCCAGGCCAGGCGCTGTAGCTGCCACACGCCCAGGGCGATGAGGCCCGCGAACAAAAAAAAGCCCAACAACCCCATCGCGCTCACCAAGAGCGCAGCGTGGCGTGGGCTTGTTTTGGCCGCAGCGGCCAGCTCGGGGCGCACGGTCAGGGCAGGTTGCGCATTTCGTGGCTGGAAGGGGGCATCATGTTGTGGTTCAGGTGGAACATGACCCACAAAGAGCCCGCCAGGGTGATCACCACCAGGGTGCTGGTGAAGATCAGGGCCAGCATCGACCAGCCGCCTTCAGAGCGGGTGTTCATGTGCAGGAAGTAAACCATGTGAACCACAATTTGCACCGCGCCCAAACCCAATACCACCAAGGCGGTGGTGCTGGCGCTGGGCAAAACCTTGCCCATGACCAACCAAAAGGGGATGGCCGTGAGGATGACCGACAGGATGAACCCGGTCAAATAGCTTTTCAGGCTGCCGTGGTCATGTGAGTCGTGGTGGTGATCGTGTTGGTGATTGTTTTGGTGCGTGCTCATGGCAGGGTTCCCATCAGATAAACAAAGCTAAAGACGCCAATCCAGACCACATCCAAAAAGTGCCAGAACATGGACAGGCATTGCAAGCGGCGGCGGTTGGCCTCGGTGAAACCGTGTTGCTTGAGTTGCAGCATCAGCACCACCAACCAGACAATCCCAAAGCTCACGTGCAGGCCGTGGGTGCCCACCAGCGTGAAAAAGGAGGACAAAAAGGCGCTGCGCTGCGGGCCTGCGCCTTCGGCAATCAGGTGCGCAAACTCGGTCAGTTCCAGACCAATGAAACCAGCGCCCAACAAACCGGTCAGCACCAGCCAGCCCAGGGTGTTGTTCAGGCGGTTCTTTTGCATTTCCAGCATGGCAAAGCCATAGGTGATGGACGACAGCAGCAGCAGCGAGGTGTTGA
>CAIUTG010000115.1 GCA_903902035.1 uncultured Curvibacter sp.
GACAAGGGCCTCAAGCTGGCCGACATCGCGCAGCGCACCTTGGACATGGCCGACCTGCTGTCCTGATTTGGGGTGCCGATTTGGTGCAACCGATTGAAAAATTTCTTTAAACGCCTCATCTTGGGGCATTTTCAAGGGCGGGCAGACCCACTCACGCTGGCACAGCACTTGCAAGAATGAACGCAATGGGCCAATGAAGTCCCAAGGACAAAGGCGTCCCCACCCCAGCACCCTCGGTGTTGGCGGTGAGGACGCCTTTGCCATTTCTGGCCCCGGTTTTTTTAGGAGTGATGTCATGACCGATTTTTTGGAGAGCCCCATGAGCCGACGCCAAGTTTTGCAAGCCGCCACCGCTGGCGCGTTGACGATTGCACCCAGCTTGCGTGCTGCGGTCTACGCCCAAGGATCGGACAAGCCTGAAAAAGAGGAGGTCAAGATCGGTTTCATCCCCCTCACCGATTGCGCCAGCGTGGTGATGGCCTCGGTGTTGGGCTTCGACAAGAAATACGGCGTCAAGATCATCCCCAGCAAAGAGTCCAGCTGGGCCGGGGTGCGCGACAAGCTGGTGAATGGTGAGCTGGATTTTGCCCACGCCCTGTATGGCCTGATTTATGGCGTTCACCTGGGCACGGCAGGCCCTAAGAAAGACATGGCGGTGTTGATGAACTTGAGCCAAAACGGGCAAGCCATCAGCCTGTCCAAAAAATTGGCCGACAAAGGCGCGGTCGATGCCCCCAGCCTGGCCAAATTGATGGCCACAGAAAAACGCGAATACACCTTCGCCCAGACTTTTCCCACCGGCACCCACGCCATGTGGTTGTATTACTGGCTTGCCAGTGTGGGGGTGAACCCATTCAAAGACGCCAAGGTCATCACGGTGCCGCCGCCCCAAATGGTGGCCAATATGCGGGTGGGCAGCATGGATGGTTTTTGCGTGGGTGAGCCTTGGGGTCACCGGGCGATTGTTGATGGCATTGGCATCACCGCCGCCACCAGCCAAGACATTTGGCGCGACCACCCCGAGAAGGTATTGGGCACGACGGCAGACTTTGTCAAAAAATACCCCAACACCGCCCGCGCCGTGACCGCCGCCATCTTGGAGGCGGGCAAATGGATCGACGCCAGCCTGCAAAACAAATTGAAGATGGCCGAAACCATTGCCAACAAAGCCTATGTGAACACCAGCGTGGAGGTGATCAACCAGCGCATCTTGGGCCGCTACCAAAACGGCTTGGGCAAAACCTGGGACGACCCGCACCACATGCAGTTTTTCAATGACGGCACGGCCAACTTCCCCTACCTCTCCGATGGCATGTGGTTCCTGACTCAGCACAAGCGCTGGGGCTTGCTCAAAGACCACCCGGACTATTTGAAGGTGGCCAAAGAGATCAACCAAATGGACCTTTTCAAGCAAGCCGCTGCGGCCAGCAACACCCCCGTCCCCAAAGACGTGATGCGCACCAGCAAGCTCATGGACGGCGTGGTGTGGGATGGCAAGGACCCGAAAAAATACGCCGACAGTTTCAAAGTGCACGCCTGAATTTTTTGACCAAGGACACCCCATGAATTTGAAAAATCTCTTGTCCCGCGTGCTGCCGCCCCTGATGGGTTTGGCATTGCTGGTGGGTGTTTGGTCGCTGGTGTCGGTCACCAGCACCAACCATTTCCCCAGCCCCAGTGAGACCTTCTGGCAAGCGGTGGAGGTGTTCAAAGACCCGTTTTACAGCAACGGCCCGAACGACCAAGGCGTGGGCTGGAACGTGTGGAGCTCGCTCAAACGGGTGGCGCTGGGCTTCGGTTTGGCCGCAGTGGTGGGCATTCCTGCGGGCTTCTTGATTGGCCGGTTTGAATTTTTGTCGCGCATGTTCAACCCGCTCATCAGCCTGCTGCGGCCGGTGTCGCCACTGGCTTGGCTGCCCATTGGCTTGCTGGTTTTCAAAGGCGCGGATCCGGCCGCCATCTGGACCATTTTCATTTGCTCCATTTGGCCCATGGTCATCAACACCGCGGTGGGCGTCAAGCGGGTGCCGCAAGACTATTTGAATGTGGCCCGCGTGCTCGACCTGTCTGAATGGAAAGTGGTCAGCCAAATTCTGTTCCCTTCGGTCTTGCCCTATCTGCTGACCGGCGTGCGCCTGGCGGTGGGCACGGCCTGGCTGGTGATCGTGGCCGCCGAAATGCTCACAGGAGGCGTGGGCATTGGGTTTTGGGTCTGGGACGAGTGGAACAACCTGAATGTGAAAAACATCATCATCGCCATTTTCGTGATCGGCCTGGTGGGGCTGATTCTGGAGTTCGCCTTGATCCAACTCGCCACCGCCTTCACCTTTGATGAGGTGCAGTCATGAACGCCTCTTTGAATCCTTCCTTGAATGCCAAGTACCTGCAAATCGACGGCGTGGCCCAAACCTTCAAAACCAGCAAGGGCGATTTTCCAGCGCTGCGCGACATCCACCTCAACATTGCCAAAGGCGAATTCGTCACCCTGATTGGTCACTCGGGTTGCGGCAAATCGACCTTGCTCAACCTGATTGCTGGCCTGACCTTGCCCACCGCAGGCACCCTGATTTGCGCCAACCGCGAGATCGCGGGGCCCGGCCCTGAACGGGCGGTGGTGTTTCAAAACCATTCGCTCTTGCCTTGGCTCACCTGTTTTGAAAATGTCTACCTCGGCGTGGAGCGAGTCTTTGGCCAATCGGGCCGCATTGACGGCAAAACCAAAGAAAACAAAGCGCAACTCACCGCCCGCACCCATGCCGCGCTCGACATGGTGGGCCTGAGCCACGCAGCGTTCAAACGACCCGGCGAAATTTCGGGCGGCATGAAGCAGCGCGTGGGCATTGCCCGGGCGCTGGCGATGCAACCCCAAGTGCTGTTGATGGACGAGCCCTTTGGCGCCCTCGACGCCCTCACCCGCGCCAAGCTGCAAGACGAGTTGCTGGCGATTGTGGCCAACACCCAAAGCACGGTGGTGATGGTGACGCACGACGTGGACGAGGCCGTGTTGTTGTCCGACAAGATTGTGATGATGACCAATGGCCCTGCCGCCACCATCGGCGAAGTGCTGCAGGTGAATTTGCCCCGCCCGCGCTCCCGCGTCGCGCTGGCCGACGACCCGGCTTACCTGCAGTACCGCAAAGCGGTGATTGACTTTTTGTACACGCGCCAAGCGCATGTTGAAAAACACTGAGAGAGGCAAGCAAGCCATGGGCCAAAAACTCAAACTGGTGATGGTGGGCAACGGCATGGCCGGAGTGCGCACTTTGGAGGAACTCCTCAAACTCACGCCCGACCTCTATGAGATCACCGTCTTCGGGTCGGAGCCGCACCCCAACTACAACCGGATTTTGTTGTCGCCGGTGTTGGCGGGTGAGCAAACGCTGGATGAAATCATTCTGAACCCCTTCGATTGGTACCGCGATCACCAAATCAACCTGCACACCGGCTGGACGGTCACGCAAGTGGACCGCACCCAGCGCGTGGTGCATGCTCAAAATGCAGCGGGTGAATCTTGCAGCGCCCCTTATGACCGGCTCATATTGGCAACGGGCTCCAACCCCTTCATGCTGCCCATTCCGGGGCGTGAGCTGAACGGGGTGCTGGCCTACCGCGACATTGCCGACACCCAAGCCATGATTGAAGCGGCCACGCAATTCAAGCAGGCCGTGGTGATCGGCGGCGGCTTGCTCGGCCTGGAAGCCGCCAATGGCCTGATGAAACGTGGCATGAACGTGACCGTGGTGCACGCCAGCGATTGGCTGATGGAGCGCCAACTCGACAAAGTGGCCGGTGGCCTGTTGCAGCGCTCGCTGGAAGAGCGCGGCATGCAGTTCCGCATGGGCGCCCAGACCCAGGCATTGCTGGGTGACGCCAGCGGACGGGTGGCCTCGGTGCAGTTCAAAGACGGCCCCCCCGTGGCCGCCGAACTGGTGGTGATGGCCGTCGGCATTCGGCCGAACACGGCTTTGGCCGAAAAAATGCACCTGCATTGCGAGCGCGGCATTGTGGTCAGCGACACCTTGCAAACCGTCACCGACCCGCGCATTTATGCGGTCGGTGAATGTGCGGCGCACCGGGGCATTGCCTACGGTTTGGTGGCGCCCTTGTTTGAGCAAGGCAAGGTCTTGGCCAACCACCTGGCCGAGTTTGGCATTGGCCGTTACACCGGCTCCTTGACCTCCACCAAACTGAAAGTCACCGGCATCGATTTGTTCAGCGCGGGTGAATTCATGGGCGCAGACGACGGCAGCACCGAAGACATTGTGCTCAGCGACCCGCACGTCGGTGTGTACAAAAAACTCGTCATCCGCAACGACCAATTGGTCGGCGCCTGTTTGTACGGCGACACCGTCGACGGCAGCTGGTACTTCAAACTCTTGCGCGAAGGTCGTCAGGTGGCCGACATCCGCGACAAGCTGATGTTTGGTGAATCCAACATCGGCGACGTGGGTCACCAAGGCCAAAGCAAGGCCGCCGCCATGGCCGACACCGACGAGGTTTGCGGCTGCAACGGCGTGACCAAGGGCGCCATTTGCAAGACCATTCAGGAAAAAGGCTTGTTCACCCTGGAAGAGGTGCGCAAGCACACCAAAGCCAGCGCCAGCTGCGGTTCATGCACCGGTTTGGTCGAACAGATTTTGATGTTCACGGCCGGGGGCGACTACTCGGCCACGCCGAAAATGAAAGCCTTGTGCGGTTGCACCTCACACGGCCATCAAGCGGTGCGCGATGCGATTCGCGACCACAAGCTGTTGAGCATTGGCGAGGTGTTTCGGACCATGGAATGGCGCACCCCCAACGGCTGTGCCAGTTGCCGCCCCGCCGTGAATTACTACCTCATCAGCACCTGGCCCAAAGAGGCACAGGACGATCCGCAAAGCCGCTTCATCAACGAACGCAGCCACGCCAACATCCAAAAAGATGGCACTTACAGCGTCATTCCCCGCATGTGGGGCGGTGAAACCACCGCCGCCGAATTGCGCCGCATTGCGGATGTGGTGGACAAGTACAACATCCCCACCGTGAAGGTCACGGGCGGCCAACGCATTGACTTGTTGGGCGTGAAGAAAGAAGACCTGGTGGATGTTTGGCGCGACATCGGCATGCCCAGCGGGCATGCCTACGCCAAAGCCTTGCGCACCGTCAAAACCTGCGTGGGCAGCGAGTGGTGCCGCATGGGCACCCAAGACAGCACGCAAATGGGCAAGGACCTCGAAAAAGCCATGTGGCGCATGTATGCCCCACACAAGGTCAAGTTTGCCGTTTCGGGCTGCCCCCGCAACTGCGCTGAGGCGGGCATCAAAGATGTGGGGGTGATTGGCGTGGACAGCGGTTGGGAGATGTACATCGGTGGCAATGGCGGCATCAAAACCGAAGTGGCCGAGTTCTTTGTGAAAGTCAAAACCGCCGAAGAAGTCTTGGAGTACACCGGCGCTTTCATGCAGCTGTACCGCGAAGAAGGCTGGTATTTGGAGCGCACCGTGCATTACCTGCACCGCGTCGGCATGGACCACATCAAGAAAAATGTGCTGGAAGACCCAGCCAACCGCCAGGCGCTGTGGGCCCGCTTGCAGCACGCTTTGGAAGGCGAGCCCGACCCCTGGTTCGAATTCAGCAAAGCGCGTGTGGACACGCGTCAGTTTGAGCCCGTGGCGATTGCCGCCCGCCCCGCCATCTAAGCAACCCATCGCACTGGAAACCCCATGACAGTTTGGAAAGCCATTTGCCGCGTTGAAGACATTCCGGTTTTGGGCTCACGTCGTGTTGCCCGGGAGCACGGCATGGACGTGGCCATTTTCAGAACCGACCGCGACGAAGTGTTCGCCCTGCTCGACCGCTGCCCCCACAAGGGCGGGCCTTTGTCGCAAGGCATTGTGTTTGGGCAGCAAGTGGCCTGTCCCCTGCACAACTGGACCATCGGCCTTGGCGACGGCCTGGCCCAAGCCCCCGATGAAGGTTGCACGCCCCGCTTTGCCGTCAAAGTGGAGGCCCAAGTGGTTTACTTGGACGCAACAGAATTGGCGAGCCACGCCACCGACCTGACACGACCGATTGCGGGACCGAAACGGTGAACCTGACCAAATCCACCTGCCCCTATTGCGGTGTGGGTTGCGGCGTTCTCATCGAGTCGCGCGGCTCGCAAATCACCGGCGTGCGTGGGGACCCGGACCACCCAGCCAACTTCGGGCGTTTGTGCACCAAGGGCCAGTCCCTGCATTTGACGGCTGCGCCAGCAGTGACCGCACAAACTCGGCTGCTGACGCCGCAATGGCGGCCCGTGCGGGGCCAAGCGCCGCAAGCGTTGAGTTGGGGCCAAGCCACCCAAATGGCCACAGCGCGTTTGGCCAACCTGGTGCGCCAACACGGCCCGGATGCACTGGGCTTTTACATCTCGGGTCAACTGCTGACCGAAGACTATTACGCCTTCAACAAACTGGCCAAGGGCCTGCTGGGCACCAACAACATCGACAGCAATTCACGCCTGTGCATGAGCAGCGCCGTGGCGGGCTACAAAATGACCCTGGGGGCCGACGCCCCACCCGCGTGCTACGAAGACCTGGCGTTGGCGCAGTGCCTGTTCATAGCGGGCAGCAACACGGCTTGGGCGCATCCCATTTTGTTCAGGCGCATCGAAGACGCACGCCGCGCCAACCCCGACATGAAAATGATCGTGGTTGACCCGCGTCGCACCGACACCGCCGAGATGGCCGATCTGCATTTGCAAATTCAGCCCGGCACCGACGTGCTGTTGTGCCACGGCCTGTTGCAGGTGATGCTGCAAGAAGGCTGGACGAACGCTCACTACATCGCCGCCCATACCAAGGGCTTTGAAGCCCTGCAGGCCTTGGTGGCCGACCACACCCCAGAGCATGTGGCGCAAATTTGCGGCATCCGCACCGAAGACTTGCACACCGCTGCCCGCTGGTTTGCCACCTCACCCGCCACGCTGAGCTTGTATTGCCAAGGCCTGAACCAATCGAGCAACGGCAGCGCCAAGAATGCGGCCTTGATTAACCTGCATTTGGCCACGGCGCAAATTGGCAAGCCCGGTGCAGGCCCGTTTTCCTTGACAGGCCAACCCAACGCCATGGGCGGGCGCGAGGTCGGTGGCATGGCCAATTTGATGAGCGCACACCGCGACTTGGCCAATCCGCAACACCGCGCTGAAGTGGCCGCCCTTTGGGGCGTGCCCGAGGTGCCGGCCCAACCCGGCCTGACGGCGGTCGAGCTGTTTGAAGCGGCTGCAGACGGCCAAGTGAAAGCGCTGTGGCTGGTTTGTACGAATCCGGCGCAGTCCATGCCCGATCAAAAAACCGTGCGCCGTGCCTTGCAGCGTGCCGAGTGGGTGATGGTGCAAGAGGCCTTTCAAACAGCGGCCACCTGCGAGTTTGCCGACCTGCTCTTACCGGCCACCACTTGGGGCGAAAAAGAAGGCACGGTGACCAACAGCGAACGCCGCATCAGCCGCGTTCGCGCTGCAGTGCCCCCGCCCGGTGAGGCCCGGCACGACTGGCAAATTGCCTGCGACATTGGCCAACAACTGGCGGTGGCCTTGCAACGCCCGCAAGATGCAAGGTTGTTGGACTTTGCCACCCCAGAGGCCCTGTGGAACGAGCACCGCGAAAGCACCCGGGGGCGCGACCTCGACATCACTGGCTTGAGCTACGACGCTCTGGCGATTGCCCCCGCGCAATGGCCCTGCCCTGACACCACCGGCCAAAGTCAAACCCGCTTGTACACCGATGGCCGATTTGCCACCCCTGACCAGCGCGCCCAATTCGCCGCAGTGCGCTGGGAGCCCGTGAGCGAAGAGCGGGTTTCACAGTTCCCGTTCGCCCTGAGCACGGGCCGCCTGCGCGATCAGTGGCACGGCATGACGCGCACCGGCACGGCAGGCCGACTGTTTGCCCACAGCCCCGAACCCTGCGTGGAGATGCACCCACAAGACCTGCAGCGTTTGGGGTTAAAAAATGGCGACCTGGCCCAAGTGCGCAGCAAGCGCGGCAGCTTGGTGCTGCCCGTGCAGTCGAGCCATCAGGTGGCCCCGCTGCAAGCCTTCATCGCGATGCACTGGGGCCCAGAGGTGCTGAGCGGGCGCGATGCCCAGGGCCAACCGGGCTTGGGCGTGAATGGACTGACCACCTCGACGTTTTGTCCCACATCCAAACAGCCTGAACTCAAACACGCCGCCGTGCAAATCACGGCGCAAGCCGTCAGTGCTTGGTCTTTGTTGGCCATGGCGTGGTTGCCTGCTGAGACGGTCTGGCAGGTTCGCGCCTGGTTGCAACCCCTCATGGCCGAATTTGATTACGCCAGTCTGGTGCCCTTCGCCGACCCCGCAGCCGACCTGACCGACCCATCCCCCCGCACGGGTTTGTTGTTCAGGGCCGCTTTGAATCAAGCGCCAAGTTCTCAAAATGAGTCGGCCCAACGATGGCAGCAAGTTCAACAAATACTGCGCTTCCTGGAACTCGATGGGCCTGACACGCTGCGCTATGCCGACCCCAAACGGGTCCAACAGCGGGCGCTGCGTTTGGGGGCCCAAGCTGACCAGACAGCCGTGCCACCTTCAGGCTTGCGTCGATTGCAAGGCTTTGCGCTGGCCGGTGACACCCGCTCTGGCCCATGGCTCAAAGACCTGTTGGCCCAAGGCGAACAAGCTCAGGCTTTGCCCTGGACGGCACGTCAATGGCTGCAAGCCAGCAGCGAGCCGCCCCAAACATCACGCCCGCTGGCGCGGCAGGTCTGCAGCTGTTTGAATGTTCGTGAAGACGCCATCCAGGCCTGCTTGCAGCAGCTGGGCGGGAGCGACTCCGAACGCCTCGCCGCCCTGCAACAGCAACACGGATGCGGCACCCGCTGCGGCTCATGTCTGCCAGAATTGAAACGCTGGGTGAGGCAAGCCAGTTAATTTTTTTCAACCCCCTCAGGAGATCACATGAACCGACTCGAAGTCACCGAAAAAATCATCAGCGCCAAAGTCTCCAAAGGCATCAAATGGGAAGAAGTGGCCCAAAAAGTTGGCCTCTCCAAAGAGTGGACCACTGCGGCCTGCTTGGGCCAGATGACCCTGGATGCCAAGCAGGCCAAGATCGTCGGCAAGATTTTTGGCCTGACGACAGAAGAACAAAAATGGTTGCAAGTCGTCCCCTACAAAGGGTCCTTGCCCACCGCCGTGCCCACC
>CAIUTG010000116.1 GCA_903902035.1 uncultured Curvibacter sp.
AACGCGGCTTCGCGTGAATTGGGTCTGACCTACAGCCAATTCGCCAACGGCCTGAAAAAAGCCGCCATCGAAATCGACCGCAAAATGCTGGCCGATTTGGCCGTGCACGACAAGGCTGCGTTTGGCAGCATCGTGGAACAAGTCAAGGCCAAGCTGGCGGCTTGATTGGTCACGGCCAAGCCCTGCTTTTTAAAAGCGGGGCTGAGATCCAGAAACAAGGGCCCGCGCTACCTTCAGCGAAGGCCCTTTTTCATTGTTGAAGCTGCAAAGATAAATGTCTATGAACGAGTTGGACGCCCTGGTTGAAAGCGCTGCACAAGGTTTTGCGCAGGCCACCACCCCTGCCGATTTGGAAAATGCCAAGGCCGTGTACTTGGGCAAATCGGGTCGCATCACCGAACTGATGAAGGGCTTGGCGGCGCTGCCGGTGGAAGAAAAAAAGACCCGTGGTGCCATCATCAATCAGGCCAAACAAGCCATTGAGGCGGCGCTGAATGCGCGCCGTCAGGCCTTGGCCGACGCCGAGCTGGAGGCCCAACTCAAAGCCGAAGCGCTGGATGTTTCCTTGCCCGGCCGCCGCTTGGGGCAGGGGGGGCTGCACCCCGTTTCTTTGACGCTGGAGCGCATTGAAGGCATTTTTGGCAGCATGGGTTTTGATGTGGCCCAAGGCCCCGAGATCGAATCCGATTGGTTCAATTTCACCGCCCTCAACACGCCTGAAGACCACCCGGCGCGTTCCATGCACGACACCTTTTATGTGGAAGGCGGCACGCAGGCCGCCCCCAATTTGCTGCGCACCCACACCAGCCCGATGCAAATTCGCCACGCGGTGCAGCATGTGCGACGCTACCAAGCCTTGCTCGACGCGGGTGAGCCCATGCCCGAAATTCGGGTCATCGCCCCAGGCCGCACCTACCGCGTCGACAGCGATGCCACGCATTCGCCCATGTTCCACCAGTGCGAGGGCCTGTGGATCGGCGCGAATGTGAGTTTCAAAGACTTGAAGGTGGTGTTCACCGATTTTTGCCGCACTTTTTTTGAGTCGGACGACCTGGTGCTGCGCTTTCGGCCCAGTTTTTTCCCTTTCACCGAGCCCAGCGCCGAGATCGACATTCAGTTCCCCAGCGGCCCCTTGGCGGGGCGTTGGTTGGAGGTGGCGGGCTCAGGCCAGGTGCACCCGAATGTGGTGCGCAACATGGGCCTGGACCCCGAAAAATACATCGGCTTTGCCTTCGGCATGGGCCCCGACCGCTTGACCATGTTGCGCTACGGCGTGAACGACCTGCGCTTGTTCTTTGACGGTGACGTTCGTTTTCTGTCGCAATTTCAATAAGTAAAAGCCATGCAATTCCCAGAATCTTGGTTGCGCCAGTTTTGCAACCCGCCCTTGACCACTCAACAGCTTGCCGACACCCTGACCATGGCGGGTTTGGAAGTGGAAGAGATGCAAACGGTGGCTCCGCCGTTCAGCCACATCGTGGTGGGCGAAATCAAAGAAGCGGTGCAACACCCCAACGCCGACCGCTTGCGTGTCTGCCAGGTGGATGTGGGCCAAACCGACGCGGCGGGTCAGCCGCAACTGCTGAACATTGTTTGTGGCGCCCCCAACGCGCGCGTGGGCA
>CAIUTG010000117.1 GCA_903902035.1 uncultured Curvibacter sp.
CAACTCAAGATCGTGATTCGAACCAACTACTCCAACCCACCCATTCACGGTGGCGCGGTGGTGGCAGCGGTGTTGAACAACCCCGAGTTGCGCACCCTCTGGGAAAAAGAATTGGGCGAAATGCGGGTTCGCATCAAGGCCATGCGCCAAAAATTGGTGGACGGCCTGAAGGCCGCAGGTGTGCAGCAAGACATGGGCTTCATTACCACCCAAATTGGCATGTTCAGCTACTCCGGCTTGAGCAAAGACCAAATGGTGCGCCTGCGCAGCGAATTTGGGGTGTATGGCACCGACACGGGCCGCATGTGCGTGGCCGCGCTGAACAGCCAAAACATCGACTATGTTTGCCAGGCCATTGCCAAGGTCGTTTGATTTGAAATTGACCTCTCAAATGTCAGCAGAATTCAAGTTTCTTCTGCTAGCATTGCTGCACCGCAACATTTAACCCGGCATCAGCCCATCAGGAACCCCCATGCTCTATCAGCTTTATGAAACGCAACGCTCCCTGATGGAGCCCTTTTCGGATTTCGCTCAGGCAGCGGCCAAGATGTACAGCCAGCCCCCGTTCAAGCAAGCGCCCTTCGCCCAGCGCGTGTCGGCCAGCTTGGACTTGATGTACCGCTTGGCCAAAGACTATGAGCGCCCCCAATTTGAAATCAAGACCGTCGATGTGAACGGCGTGTCGGTCGCGATTCATGAGCGCGTGGAAGTGGACCTGCCGTTTTGCGAGCTGCGCCGTTTCAAGCGTTTCAGCGACGATCCCGCCACCTTGCAATCGCTAAAAGGCCAACCCGTGGTTTTGATTGTGGCCCCCCTGTCTGGTCATTACGCCACGCTGCTGCGCGACACCGTCAAGACCATGTTGCGCGACCACAAGGTCTACATCACCGACTGGAAAAATGCCCGCAATGTGCCTTTGAGCGAGGGCGAGTTCCACCTGGATGACTACGTCAACTATGTGGAATCCTTCATTCGCCACCTGCAAGGCATTTATGGCAATTGCCACATCATGAGTGTTTGCCAACCCACGGTGCCGGTGCTGGCCGCGGTTTCCCTGATGGCCTCGCGTGGCGAAAAAACCCCCTTGTCCATGACCATGATGGGCGGCCCCATCGACGCCAGCAAGTCACCCACCTCCGTCAACAATCTGGCCACCAACAAAAGCTTTGAGTGGTTTGAAAACAATGTGATTTACCGGGTTCCCGCCAACTTCCCAGGCGCTGGGCGTCGCGTCTATCCCGGCTTCTTGCAGCACACGGGTTTTGTGGCCATGAACCCCGATCGCCATGCCAAGAGCCACTTCGAGTATTTCAAAGACCTGATGAAGGGCGATGATGCCAGCGCGGAAGCCCATCGCAAGTTCTATGACGAGTACAACGCCGTGCTCGACATGGATGCCGACTATTATTTGGAAACCATCCAAACCGTCTTCCAGGACTTCAAACTGGTGAACGGCACCTGGGACGTCAAAAACCCCGCTGGCAAGCCCGAGCGGGTCAAGCCCCAAGACATTCAAACCACTGCCTTGTTGACGGTTGAAGGCGAATTGGACGACATCTCCGGCTCGGGTCAAACCCAAGCGGCTCAAGGGCTTTGCAGCAGCATTCCCGCGCAACAAAAGCGACATTTGGAAGCCAAGGGTGCGGGGCACTATGGCATTTTCAGCGGCCGCCGCTGGCGCGAGGTGGTCTACCCAGAGGTCAAGGCCTTCATCCTGGCCCACCAGCCTCCAGCCGCTCAAGCGGCCCCATCCCCCACCCCAGCAGAGGCTGCCCCTCTGCCACAGCAGATGCCCTGGCCAACACGCCGCCCAGCTGCAGCCAGCAGGCGCTGGAAGTACCATCCAGTTTCTCCTGCCCATCCACATGCGGCCTCATCCCCGTCCTGGATCCCAATCCTGGCCATCCAGTCCCGCATCAGCTCCCTCGCCCCCA
>CAIUTG010000118.1 GCA_903902035.1 uncultured Curvibacter sp.
CCCGCAGTCCAGGGCAGACCAAAGCGTCAGTGCGGTGGAACTGGCCCAGTTGCAAGCCTTGGTGGCCGAGCGCATCAGCAGCCGCAAACCCGCCGCTTATCTGACGCAGCAAGCTTGGCTGCAAGGCGTGCCTTTTTACGTCGATGAGCGCGCCATCGTGCCGCGCAGCCTGATTGCCGAACTGATTGCCGATGGCACTTTGGACGACTGGCTGAGCGACCAAACCAAAAGCGTGCTGGACCTGTGCACCGGCAATGGCAGTTTGGCGATTTTGGCTGCGATGGCGTGGCCGGACGTGAGCGTGGAGGCCGTGGACATTTCAGCCGACGCCTTGGCGGTGGCCCGGATCAATGTGGATCAGCACGAATTACAAGACCGCATTCGCTTGGGCTTGAGCGATGGTTTAAAGGCTTTCTTGCCCGGCAAAACCTTCGACCTGATTTTGTGCAACCCGCCTTATGTGAACGCCCAAAGCATGGCCGCCTTGCCTGCCGAGTATTTGGCCGAGCCGACCCTGGCCCTGGCCGGAGGCACCGACGGCATGGACTTCGTGCGTCAATTGCTCAAAGATGCGCCTCAGGTCATGGGCCGAGACAGCGTGTTGGTGCTGGAAATCGGCAACGAGCGCGACTACTTCGAGGCCGCCTTCCCGCAATTGCCGGTTTTTTGGTTGTCCACCAGTGCTGGCGACGACCAAGTGCTGCTGATCACCCGCGAAGCCTTGGCCTACCTGAATTGAATTGTTTCCATGATTAGCCTAAAAAACATTGTCCTGCGACGCAGTGCCAAGGTGTTGCTCGACAACGTTTCCGTGACCTTGAACCCCGGCGAAAAAGTCGGTTTGGTGGGCCGCAATGGGGCGGGCAAGTCCACCCTGTTTGCCCTTTTCAGCGGTGCCCTGCATGAAGATGGGGGCGACTTCTACAAGCCCAAACAATGGCTGATGGCGCAAGTGGCGCAAAACATGCCCGAAACCTCGGAAAGCGCCACTGACTTTGTGCTGGGCGGCGACACCCGTTTGGCCGAGCTGCGCCAAACCTTGACCGAGCTGGAACAGGCCGATGTGGCCCTGGACGACATGGACCACGGCATGGCCATCGCCCAGGCCTACACCGACTTGGCCGACGCGGGGGAGCACGACGCCGTGCCACGCGCCCAGGCCTTGATCCTTGGTTTGGGCTTCAACAACGACGAGTTGGAACGCCCGGTCAACAGCTTTTCGGGCGGCTGGCGCATGCGCTTGCAATTGGCGCGTGCGCTGATGTGCCCCTCAGACTTGCTGCTGCTGGACGAGCCCACCAACCAC
This sequence comes from uncultured Curvibacter sp., assembly GCA_903902035.1. Classification (GTDB taxonomy): domain Bacteria; phylum Pseudomonadota; class Gammaproteobacteria; order Burkholderiales; family Burkholderiaceae_C; genus Curvibacter. The sequence continues at coordinate 1,307 of CAIUTG010000118.1, forward strand.
TTGGACTTGGACGCCCTGGTTTGGCTCGAAGCCTGGCTGAAACGCTACGCGGGCACCATGATCGTGATCAGCCACGACCGTGAATTTTTGGATGCGGTGACCAACGTCACCTTGCAAATCGAAAGCGCCCAACTGACCCGCTACGGTGGCAACTACAGCGCGTTTGAAATTCTCAAAGCCCAGCAATTGGAGCTGCAACAAGCGGCCTTCTCCAAGCAGCAAGAGAAGATGGCGCATTTGCAAAAATTCATTGACCGCTTCAAGGCCAAGGCCAGCAAAGCCAAGCAAGCCCAAAGCCGGGTCAAGGCGTTGGAGCGCATGGAAAAAATTGCGCCGCTGTTGGCCGAAGCCGAATTCACCTTTGAATTCAAGGAACCCACCAACCTGCCCAACCCCATGCTGACCTTGACGGACGGCGAGTTTGGTTACATCACCTTGAACGAGGATGGCGAGGAAATTGGCCGCAAACGCATCCTGTCGGGCGTGAACAAAAGCGTTTTAGCCGGTCAACGCATTGGCATTCTGGGCGCCAACGGACAGGGCAAATCCACCTTGGTCAAAACCATAGCCCGCGACCTGAAGGCCTTGGGCGGCACCATCACCGAAGGCAAGGGCCTGTCGATTGGCTACTTTGCACAGCAAGAGCTGGATGTGCTGCGGCCCGACGACAACCCACTGGAACACATGATTCGCCTGGCACGCGACCTGGGGGCTGCCGCCAAAGAACCCACCCGCGAACAAGATTTGCGCAGCTATTTGGGCAGCTTCAATTTCAGCGGCGACATGGTCAAACAAAAGGTCGGCACCATGAGCGGTGGCGAAAAAGCCCGCTTGGTGCTGGCCATGATTGTCTGGCAGCGCCCCAACCTCTTGTTGCTGGACGAACCCACCAACCACCTGGACCTGGCCACCCGTGAAGCCCTGTCCATGGCGTTGAATGAATTTGAAGGCACGGTGATGCTGGTCAGCCACGACCGCGCCTTGCTGCGCTCGGTGTGCGATGAATTCTGGATGGTCGGACGCGGTGTGGTGACCCCATTTGACGGTGACTTGGACGACTATCAGCGCTATTTGCTGGACGAGTCCAAGCGCTTGCGCGAAGAAGCCAAAGAAGCCGCTCAAGAAGCCAGCAAAGCCCCCAAGCTCCCCGTTGTTGAAGTAAAAAGAGCCAGCACGCCCATTGAAAAACTCAGGCCCTTGAAAAAAGAATTGACCGCTTTGGAGGCCAAGATGGCGCCCTTGAGCCAGCAGAAAGATCAGCTGGAGACGCAGTTGAACAAGAGCCAAGACCCGGCGGAGTTGGCCGACCTGGGCCGCCAACTCCAAACCCTCCATGAGCATCTAGGCCAAATGGAAGAACGCTGGCTGGTCTTGACCAGCGAACTGGAGTCACTCAGTTAGAGGAAGTGGGGGGCTGATCCCCAATGGAACCCAGCCACTTGGGCCATTGGGATTTGAGTTCGGAACGGGTGACTGCGAACGCTTGTTGTCCGGCATGCCAGGTCCGCACCGTCACATAAAGGGCGACAGCGGAAACCAACACCCAAAAGCCTGCGACACAGGCCGTCACGGTCACCCGATCAGAAGAATCCCACCAACAAGCCAGCACCAACAAAGTCAAAACCAACAAGGTGATGAACACGGCCACTGCAGCCAAGACGCCCCACATGACCAGTTTGGCCCAACGGCGCCGCTCCAGCAACCATTCCAGCTTGAGGATTTCAGCGCGAACCTCCAGGTTTTGCACCCTGTCCTTGACTTTATTTCTCAAGCGCACGACGCCCAAGACCCCCATGGCAATTTTGAATAAATTCATGTGCCGTTATTTTTTGCTTCGACCCATCAAATACCCCAACACGGCGCCCAAGCCCAAAGCCATGCCGGCCACCTGCCAAGGCTGGTCCCTGGCATAACGGTCGGAGGCATGCTTCATCAATCTGGCGCGTTCACGCAATTCGGCAGCGGACAATTTGGCGTTTTGCCCCAATTGGTGCAAACTGGCTTCAATCTGTGAGCTCAACTTGGCGACTTCCGGTACCGCTTGATCGGCCCGCTCTTGCAAAAGTTGCTTGAGCTCCGCAAGACGCTGGTTCAGACTTTGAGTGTCTTGTGCCTCGTTTTCGGCTTTGGAGAGATGGTCAGACATGGTGTCCCTTAAGCAGTTGATTAAGCCCAAATGCTAGCGGATGGCTTGGCCTCTGATGTGACCAGACACGGGCCGATGCAAAAACCTTGACCAGCGTCAAGTTTTAACGCTGGGCCGGTAGTGCCTTGAGCCTTTGAGCCCAAAATTGGAGCCACCCAGGTACCTGGCTCTCCACCCACCGCCAAAAAACATAGCCCGCAACCACGCTGCAGACCATGGCCATCAACATGCCCAAGACCTGTCCCCAGGCCGAGGTGAGCGGCACCAGCATTGGCCAGACCTTGTTAAACGCCATGCAAACCGGGAAATGCACCAGAAAAACAGAGTAAGAAATTTTCCCCAGATCCGACAAGTGAAGACGCTGCACCCAAGAAGACTCACTCACTGTTTTCAGTGACTCGGTGCACAGCAACAACGCGGTCGCCCCAGCCACAACCAAGCGCCAACGGAAATCAAACCACAAGGCAAAGACCAGCAAGCCCGCCAGACCCAGCACCCAAGCCAATGAATTGGGACGGGTTGAGAACCACCGTGCCAACATGCCCAAGCCATAGGACCCCATAAAGTAAAGGGCCGATATGTCAAAGGCCGGGTGGCGGTTGAAATAAAACATCGCCGCCATGGCCAGCACCAGCACCCAGGCCATCACCAGCGCGATCAAGGATTCCGGATCGGTTTCTGGCCTCATCCACGGCCCTTGGGTGCTCGCCACATGCTTTTGGCACAAGCAAAACACCCCAGCCATCAGGGCGTAAAGCTGGAAATCAATGGCCACGTACCAGACCCCGGCCGCAATGTGGGGTTGGTTCAACCAGGTTTCCAACAACAGCACATGGGTCAGCCATTGCACCCAGCTGGAGACGGACTCGAAGGACTCCACATCGAAAAACCAATGCACGCCACTGCTCAGCGAAACGCCAAACAACAGCGCCAACACATAAGGAATGACCAAACGCGTGTAACGTTTGTGCAACAACTGAACGAATGAGGTGTGCCGGTCTCGCTGTGCGAGTTGGCTCAGTTGAGCGGCCATCAAATAGCCGGCGACCACCAGAAAGACCTGCACCGCCATGCGCCCATAATCAAAAAACCAGGCCAGCAGGCCGGGCAGCACAGACAGGGCCGAATCGGACATGGGACCATAAGCAGTCAAGTGATGACCCACCACGACCAAGCACGCCAAGCCCTTCAGGGCGTCGATCAAAGGCAAGCGCGGGCGAAATGGGCGTCTCATAGTGGCAATCGGGTAACTCTCTATTTTAGTCGGCTTCTTCAAAAAACCTAGGGAAAACCAGCGTTTTATCTGTTTTCAGTTTTTCAAAATGCAAGCAATGAAAAATTCATTCACCGACGCCCCTGCTTGCGTGACCTGTTGTTCGCAGGGGCCGGAGGGCACACCGAAGGTTTTTTGCGTTGCATTTTGTTGCAATGCAGCAAAAATGTCTTGCCGTTGTCATAAAAAGGGAAGACAATCGAAACATGCTGCAGTGCAACATAAACGCTCAGCAAATTTAACTTTCTATTTTTTAGGAGATTGACATGAGCTTGACCGTTGAACAAATCCTCGCTGCCCAAAGAGCCAATGTGGAAACCCTCTTTGGCCTGACCACCAAAGCCTTTGCTGGCGTTGAAAAGCTGGTTGAATTGCACGTGAGCGTGGCTCGCGCCGCCCTGGAGGAAAGCGCTGAACACGCCAACGCCACCCTGAGTGCCAAAGACGCCCAGGAACTGCTGGCTTTGCAAGCCGCCCTGCTCCAGCCACTGGCTGAAAAAACGGCTGCCTACAGCCGTCATTTGTATGACATCAGCACCAGCATTCAAGGTGAGTTCAGCAAGGTTGCCGAAGCCAAAACGGCCGAACTTCACAAGAGTGTGAGCCACTTCATTGACAGCAACGCCAAAAATGCCCCCGCCGGCACTGAAAGCGCGGTGGCATTTGCCAAGTCGGCCGCCACGGCTGCCAATGCGGCTTTTGAGTCGGTCCAAAAAGCCGTCAAGCAAGCCACCGACATTACAGAAGCGAACATCAATGCTGCGGCCAATACGGCGCTGAACGCCACCAAATCAGCCACACCCGCGGCCAAAAAACGCAGCACCTGATCGTTCTAAAAACCCCCGACCAGTTGGTCGGGGTCATGGGCCTTGGATTTGGCCTCTGACATTTCAACCACGCCCTGCCTGACCAAAGCAGCCAGGCTTTGGTCCAGGGTTTTCATTCCTGCGGCACTGCCCGTTTGAATGACTGAGTGCATCTGCGCCACCTTGCCTTCACGAATCAGGTGGCGAATCGCAGGGTTGGCCACCATGATTTCATAGGCGGCCACCCGCCCGGCCCCCGCTTTGCGCTTGAGCAGCACCTGTGAGATCACGGCCTCCAGTGACTCCGACAACCGGCTGAACACCCCGCTTTTTTCCTCACCGGGAAAGACATCGACGATCCGGCCGATGCTTTTGGCCGCCCCAGACGTGTGCAAGGACGCCAGCACCAAATGCCCCGTTTCGGCGGCGGTCATGGCCAAGCGGAGCGTGCTCAG
>CAIUTG010000119.1 GCA_903902035.1 uncultured Curvibacter sp.
ATGAACAAGTGGCCAAAGGCATGCAGGTCGAAGCCAAGCCCATGTTGCGGCGCGCCATTTCTCCCGCACCCGCACTCAAACCGCCACGTGTGAACGCCCCGAACTCGGTTTTTGCCCTGGGTGGGCACTTGATCGGGCAGTGAGTCCGGATCGAACCGTGATTTTTATTTTCCAGCGAACTCTCTTCATTTCATCATGACCCCACATTTCCCCATTTACCTCGACTATGGCGCCACCACCCCGGTAGACCCCCGTGTGGTGGATGCCATGCTGCCATGGCTTTATGAACACTTTGGCAACGCCGCCTCGCGCAGCCACGCTTGGGGCTGGGAAGCCGAAGAGGCCATTGAAAAGGCCCGCGGCCAAGTGGCCGACCTGATCGGTGCCGACCCCCGCGAAATCGTCTGGACCAGCGGCGCCACCGAGTCCATCAACCTGGCCTTGAAAGGCGCAGCCCAGTTTTACAAAGGCAAGGGCAAGCACCTGATCACGCTCAAAACCGAGCACAAAGCCGTGCTCGACACCATGCGGGAATTGGAGCGCCAAGGCTTTGAAGTCACCTACCTGGACGTCAAGCCCGATGGTCTGGTGGACCTGGACGCGCTCAAGGCCGCGATTCGCCCCGACACCATTTTGATCAGCATCTTGTTCGTCAACAATGAAATTGGCGTGATCCAAGACATCCCCGCCATCGGCGCCTTGACCCGCGAAAAAGGCATCCTGCTGCATGTGGATGCGGCCCAGGCCACCGGCCGGGTGGCGATTGACATGAACCAACTGCCCATCGACCTGATGAGCATGACCGCCCACAAAACCTACGGCCCCAAGGGCGTCGGTGCTTTGTATGTGCGGCGCAAACCCCGCGTGCGTTTGGAAGCCCAAATGCACGGCGGTGGCCACGAACGCGGCATGCGTTCGGGCACCTTGCCGACCCACCAGATTGTGGGCATGGGCGAGGCTTTCCGCATCGCCAAGGCCGAAATGGCCGAAGGCAATGCCAAGGCCTATGCCTTACAGCAACGCTTGCTCAATGGCTTGAAAGACATCGAACAAGTCTTCATCAATGGCAGCATGGAACACCGGGTGCCACAAAACCTGAACATGAGTTTCAACTTTGTGGAAGGCGAATCCCTCATCATGGGCATCAAGGGCCTGGCCGTCTCATCGGGCTCGGCTTGCACCTCGGCCAGCCTGGAACCCAGCTATGTGCTGCGGGCCCTGGGCCGCAGCGACGAGCTGGCCCACAGCAGCTTGCGCATGACCATTGGCCGCTTCACCACCGAGGCCGAGATCGACTACGCCATTGAGACCATCAAAACCAATGTGGCCAAACTGCGCGAGCTCAGTCCGTTGTGGGAAATGCACCAAGACGGCATCGACATCAGCACCATTCAATGGGCTGCGCACTAAATTCAGATTCAAGGAGTTCATCATGGCTTATTCAGACAAAGTGATCGATCACTACGAAAACCCCCGCAACGTTGGTTCTTTTGAAAAAGGCGACGACTCCGTGGGCACCGGCATGGTGGGAGCGCCGGCTTGCGGCGATGTGATGAAGCTGCAAATCAAGGTCAACCCCAGCACCGGCGTGATCGAAGATGCGCGCTTCAAAACCTACGGCTGCGGCTCGGCCATCGCCTCCAGCTCGCTCGTGACCGAATGGGTCAAGGGCAAAACCCTGGACGAAGCCGCGGCGCTGAAAAACAGCCAAATCGCGGAAGAGCTGGCTCTGCCACCCGTCAAAATTCACTGCTCGATCCTGGCCGAAGACGCCATCAAAGCGGCGG
>CAIUTG010000120.1 GCA_903902035.1 uncultured Curvibacter sp.
ATTTCGGCCGTGTCCCAAAAATTCACACCGCGCTCCAAAGCCCGGTCCATGATGGCGTGGGCATCCGCCTCGTTCACCTGCTCGCCAAACGTCATGGTGCCCAAGCAAATGGGGCTGACTTGCAAATCGCTTTTGCCCAAAGACAGTGTTTTCATGTTGAAAAAAAGAGTGAATCGATGCCCTTAAGTGTAAAGGTGTCAGGCTCAGTCGATAAGATCGACCTATGCCCCAAGCGACTCCCCTCCCCTACCAACCCCAAAGAATTTCACAAAGCCTCTTTGTGCCACTGCGCGGCCACCGTCACCATGTGCGCCAGTGGGGCCAGCCCCGAACCGACCAAACGCCCCTGGTGATGGTCCATGGCTGGATGGATGTGGCGGCGTCCTACCAGTTCGTGGTGGACGCCTTGCAGCAAGAACGCTGGGTGCTGGCCCCCGATTGGCGGGGTTTTGGTGAGACCACTGGCCCGTTTTGCGATCACTATGTGTTTGCTGACTACCTGGCCGATCTGGACTTTTTGCTCGACCACTTGGTAGGCGAACGCCCGATTGACCTGGTTGGCCACAGCATGGGGGGCAACATCGCCATGATGTACAGCGGCATCCGGCCAGAGCGCATCCGCCGCCTGATCAATTTGGAAGGCTTTGGCATGGCCTCAACCCAAGCGGCGCAAGCCCCAGGGCGCTATGCCCAATGGATGGACGAGTTAAAAGCCTTGCAACGCGGCGAGATGGCGCTCAAAACCTACCCCGATTTGGCCGCCGTGGCGGCCCGGCTGGTCAAAACCAATTCCCGCTTGAAGCCAGACCAGGCCCTGTGGCTGGCCGCCCACTGGTCTGAAGCCGTGCCGCAAACCGATGGCGGCACCGCTTTTCGCATCCGGGGAGAGGCGGCGCACAAAGTGGTCAGCGCCCAGTTGTACCGGGTCGAGGAGGCCCTGGCGCTCTACCAACGCATCAGCGCGCCGGTCTTGGTGGTCGAGGCCAGCGACGACAGTCTGAGCCAATGGTGGAAGGGGAAATTCAGCCTGGAAGAATTCCACCAACGCCTGAAACAAGTGCCCCAATGCCAGATCGAAGTGGTGCCCGATTCGGGCCACATGCTGCACCACGACCAGCCGCAATACCTGGCGCAGCTGATGGCGTCCTTTTTGAACGACGGCTGATCAGACCCAGCGGGCTTGGACCCGAGCAGTCCATGAGAAAATACGCCTTTTGAAGAACAACAGGGATTTCATCATGGAAGCAGAACGCGTCAACCTCATTGGCACCAACCTGGCCGACCTCAGCCGCCGCGCGGTCGATCTTCGGGGGTATCTTTGACTACGATGCCAAAGCCGACCGCCTGCGCACAGTGATCGCGTCGCTGGAAGACCCCAGCGTTTGGAACGATCCCAAGAAAGCCCAAGAACTGTCCAAAGAAAAGAAAGCCCTGGACGATGTGGTCTTGGTGCTGGAGCGCCTGAACACCGAATTGGCCGACAACACCGAGCTGTTCGAAATGTCCAAAGAAGAAGGTGATGAAGCCGGACTGGAAACCATTGAGGCCGAATGCGCCAAGCTGAGCGAGATCATTGAGGGCCTTGAATTCCGCCGCATGTTCAACCAACCGGCCGATCCCAGCCCCTGCTTTCTGGACCTGCAAGCCGGTGCGGGTGGCACCGAGGCCTGCGACTGGGCCAGCATGCTGCTGCGCCAGTACCTGAAGTACGCCGAGCGCAAGGGCTTCAAAGCCACCGTCGAAGACGAAACCCCCGGGGACGTGGCGGGCATCAAGAGCGCCACCATCAAAATCGAGGGCGAATACGCCTTCGGCCTGCTGCGCACCGAAACCGGGGTGCACCGACTGGTGCGCAAATCGCCCTTCGACTCATCGGGCGGGCGCCACACCAGCTTTGCCAGCGTCTTTGTCTACCCCGAAGTGGACGACTCCATTGAAATCGACATCAACCCCGCCGACGTGCGCACCGACACCTTCCGCGCCAGCGGCGCGGGTGGCCAGCACATCAACAAGACCGACTCGGCTGTGCGCCTGACACACATTCCCACGGGCATCGTGGTGCAATGCCAGGACGGGCGCAGCCAACACAGCAACCGCGATGTGGCCTGGAAACGCTTGCGCTCGCGTTTGTACGACTTTGAAATGCGCAAACGCATGGAAGAGCAACAAAAACTCGAAGACACCAAGACCGATGTGGGCTGGGGCCACCAGATCCGCTCCTATGTTCTGGACCAAAGCCGCATCAAGGACTTGCGCACCAATGTTGAAATTTCCAACACCCAAAAAGTGTTGGATGGCGATTTGGATGCCTTCATTGCCGCCTCCTTGAAACAAGGCGTTTAACCCCTCTCACCACGCGCTGACAACCGAAAGACACCATGATTCGCGAAGGACAGGCCACGGCCATTTCCCGTGCTGACTACACCGCTCCCGCCTATTGGATCGATCAGGTCGAATTGACCTTCGACCTCGATCCGGCCAAAACCCGGGTGCTGAACAAAATGACTTTGCGCCGCAATGCAGAAGTCGCACCCCAGGCCCTGCGTCTCAACGGCGAAGAGCTGAACCTGGCGCGGGTGCTGGTCAACGGCCAGGGCACCAGCTTCAAAATGGACGGCAACCACTTGGTATTGGAAAGCCTGCCCGAAGGCAATGAGCCCTTTTCGCTGGAAATTTTCACCACCTGCCAGCCCGCCAAAAACACCAAGCTGATGGGCTTGTACACCAGCAACGATTCGTTTTTCACCCAGTGCGAGGCCGAGGGCTTTCGGCGCATCACCTATTTCCTGGACCGTCCCGATGTGATGGCCCACTACACCGTCACCTTGCGCGCCGACAAGGCGAAATACCCGGTCTTGCTGTCCAATGGCAACCTGGTGGATTCCGGTGAATTGGAGGAAGGCCGTCACTTCGCCAAATGGGTCGATCCCCACAAAAAGCCCTGCTATTTGTTTGCCCTGGTGGCAGGCAAATTGGTGGCGCGTGAACAGCGCATCCGCTCGCGCTCGGGCCAAGACCATTTGCTGCAAGTGTTTGTGCGGCCCGGCGATTTGGACAAAACCGAACACGCGATGAACTCGCTCATGGCCTCGGTGGCGTGGGACGAAGCCCGCTTTGGCTTGCCCCTGGATTTGGAGCGCTTCATGATCGTGGCGACCTCCGACTTCAACATGGGTGCGATGGAAAACAAAGGCCTGAACATCTTCAACACCAAATATGTGTTGGCCAGCCCCACCACCGCCACCGACACTGATTTCGCCAACATCGAAAGCGTGGTCGGTCACGAGTACTTCCACAACTGGACCGGCAACCGCGTCACCTGCCGCGACTGGTTTCAGCTCTCGCTCAAAGAAGGCCTGACGGTCTTTCGCGACCAGGAATTCAGCCAGGACCTGGCGGGCAGCGCCTCGGCCCGAGCGGTCAAGCGCATTGAGGACGTGCGCGTGCTGCGCACCGCCCAATTCCCCGAAGATGCGGGCCCCATGGCCCACCCGGTGCGGCCCGACAGCTACATCGAAATCAACAACTTCTACACCGTCACCATTTACGAAAAAGGGGCCGAGGTCGTGCGCATGATGCAGACCCTGGTGGGCCGCGCGGGTTTTGCCAAGGGCATGAAGCTGTATTTCGAGCGCCACGATGGCCAAGCCGTGACCTGCGACGATTTTGTGCAAGCAATTGCCGACGCCAACCCCGACTCCGAACTGGCACGCCGTTTGGCCCAGTTCAAGCTTTGGTACAGCCAGGCCGGCACGCCCATCCTGAGCGCCAGCGGTGTTTACGACGCGGAGCAAAAAACCTACACCTTGCGCTTCCAACAGGTCTGCTCCCCCACCCCCGGTCAAAGCGAGAAAGCCCCTTTCTTGTTGCCTTTGAACCTGGGCTTGCTGACCCCCAGTGGCGAGCCTCTGCCCTTGCAACTGGCCCACTGGCCCCATGCCCAAAACGGCACCGGTCAATTTGTGCTGACCCAAGCCCAGGAGAGCTTGACCTTCGTGCAGGTCCCGGTGGCCCCCGTGCCTTCTTTGTTGCGCGAATTTTCCGCGCCCGTGGTGCTGCACTACGACTACACCGACGCCGAATTGCTCACCTTGTTGGCGCACGACACCGACCCCTTCAATCGCTGGGAAGCGGGCCAGCGCTTGGCCGTGAACCGCGCCTTGAAAGCCATCCACGCCGGCGAACCCCAAGGAGCGGACCGCAGCCCCGTGCTGGACGAGCCCTTCCTGAATGCCATGCGCCAAATTTTGCGCGACCCCCAGCTCGACGCCGCCTTCAAAGAGCTGGTCCTCACCCTGCCCTCGGAAAGCTACCTGGCCGAGCAAATCGAAGAAGTGGACCCCCAACGGGTCCACGCCGTGCGTCAAGCCATGCGTGAGCAAATGGCCCTGGATTTGCAAGACGACTGGGTGCAAACCTACCAGGCCAACCAAGACAGCGGGGCCTACACGCCGGATGCCAAGTCCAGTGGTCGGCGTGCCCTCACCGGCCTGGCCTTGACGCATCTGTGTCTGGCGGCCCAAATCACTTCGGCCCAAAATCCCTCGGTCGTCAATCCTTGGCCTGGCAAGGCGTACCAACGCTTCAAAGACGCCCACAACATGACCGACCGCTTCAACGCCTTGAGCGCCTTGGTGAGCAGCGGCCACGAATTGGCCAAGACGGCTTTGGAACGCTTTCACAGTCTGTTCAAGTCCGAAGCCCTGGTCATTGACAAGTGGTTTGCGCTGCAAGCCAGCGCCCCCGATCAAGACGGCCATGTGTTGCCCGCCGTGCGCGCCTTGATGCAACACCCCGACTTCAACCTCTTGAATCCGAATCGGGCACGCAGCCTGATCTTTGGCTTTTGCAACGCCAACCCAGCCGCCTTCCACCGCCGGGATGCGGCTGGCTATGTGTTCTGGGCCGAGCGCGTGATGGAGTTGGACGCCATCAACCCCCAGGTGGCGGCCCGTTTGGCGCGTGCCTTGGACCGCTGGAAAAAACTCGCAGAGCCCTACCGCAGCGCCGCCCGCGAAGCCATTAAACGGGTGGCGGCCAAACCCGATTTAAGCAACGATGTGCGCGAAGTCGTCAGCCGGGCTTTGACCGAGTGACCCTACCCGCGCCCTGGTTTAACCCGTTTGATTTAACCCCTTTGTTTTAACGCCCTGAACGCCCTATGAGCTCCAACCCCAACATCAGCCTGACCCGCTACCTGATCGAACTCCAGCGCAGCAACCAAATCATCCCCAGTGAACTTCGGCTGCTGCTGGAGGTCGTGGCACGGGCTTGCAAAAGCATCAGCCATGCGGTCAACAAAGGGGCTTTGGGCGGCGTGCTGGGCAGTGCCGAGAGCGAAAACGTGCAGGGCGAGATTCAAAAGAAACTCGACATCATCGCCAACGAGGTTTTGATCGAGGCCAATGAGTGGGGTGGCCACCTCGCGGCCATGGCCTCAGAAGAAATGGACGACATTTACCCCGTGCCCAATCGCTACCCACAGGGTGAATACCTGCTGCTGTTTGATCCCCTGGATGGCTCCAGCAACATCGATGTGAACGTCAGCATTGGCACGATTTTCAGCGTGCTGAAAAAGCCCGAAGGCGGCGCGGTGGTCAGCAAAGAAGACTTTTTGCAAAGCGGCGCGCAACAAGTGGCCGCTGGTTATTGCGTCTACGGCCCACAAACCACCCTGGTCTTGACCGTGGGTCAGGGCGTGGTGGCCTTCACGCTGGACCGCGAACAGGGCTCTTTTGTGCTGACGCAAAACCAGTTCAAGATTCCCGAAGACACGCAAGAGTTCGCCATCAACATGAGCAATATGCGCCACTGGGACGAGCCCGTGAAACGCTATGTGGACGAATGCCTGCAAGGCGTTGAAGGCCCGCGTGGCAAGAACTTCAACATGCGCTGGATTGCCAGCATGGTGGCCGATGTGCACCGCATCCTGACCCGGGGCGGCGTCTTCATGTACCCCTGGGACAAGCGCGAACCGAACAAGGCCGGCAAGCTGCGCCTGATGTACGAGGCCAACCCCATGTCCTGGATCATCGAGCAAGCGGGCGGCGCTTCGACCAATGGCCGTGAGCGCATTCTGGACCTTCAACCCAGCCAGTTACACGAGCGGGTGAGCGTGGTTTTGGGTTCTAAAAACGAGGTCGAGCGCATCACGGCTTATCACCGGGGTGCTTGAGCTGAAGCCGGTTCTGAGCCCGACTTAAAAACAGCGCCGTCGCTGCCGCCATCGCGCGCTCGGTGGCAGCGCGGCGGTAGTCCCACATGGGGTCAGCAGGCGGCGGGGCCATGACCATGGTGGCATTGGCCTCAAAAAACACCAGCTCGCCTTGGGCGCTGCGCCCAAAATCAATGCCCGCGTAATCCAGGTGAAGCGCGGCCTGAATCGCCTTCAACGCCTGCACGGCTGTGGGGCCCAAAGTGCTGTTCATGTCGCTCAAAAACCGCTGTTCTTCGGCCCGATGCTCGGCACGGTCTTGCATGGCGGCGCTGAAATAATGCACCTTCCAATGGTTTGAAATGGCCAGGTGCAAGGGGTAAAGCGCCCCATCCACCATCATCACCCGGTATTTTCGGTAAGCCCCATCGGCCCCTTGCGCGTTCAGGTACTCGATCACCAACCAGCGCTCCCCCGGCTCGGCCGCCAAATAAGCCACCAGCTCGGGCAGCGAGTCCAGCTTGGCGAAATACTTGCCGGTTTGGAAACCGGGGCGGCGCAGCAGAACCGGAAACGCCAGCGCCGCCCGATGGGCCATGGCCAGCAAATCGGCGCGCGTGCAATCCTGCATCCGGGGCGCAAGCACGCCTGGCAAGGCAGCCATGCGCTGGGCGTTGTG
>CAIUTG010000121.1 GCA_903902035.1 uncultured Curvibacter sp.
CCCAGTCCCGTCACCTCGGCCCTCCCCCACCCGTCTGGTGGCATGCAAGCGGCCCTCGCTCAAGCCTTCAAAAACCCCAGCTACGGGCTGCTGCATCTGGGCTTTTTCACCTGCGGTTTTCACATTGCGTTTTTGGTGACCCACCTGCCCACCGAAGTGAACCTGTGCGGACTCGCCCCCAGCGTGGCAAGTTGGTCCTTGGCCCTGATTGGCTTGGCCAATATCGCGGGCAGTTTGTGGGTCGGCAGTCGCATCAACCGCCACCGCAGCAAGCTGATGCTGGCGGGCATGTACGCCTCGCGTGCCGTGTTGATCGGCCTGTATTTGCTCGCGCCCAAAGTGCCTGGGGTGTTTTATCTGTTTGCCTTGGGCCTGGGCTTTACCTGGCTGGCCACGGTGCCGCCCACGGCGGCCTTGGTGGGCAAACTGTTCGGCGTGCGCTACCTGGCCACCCTGTTTGGCCTGACCTTGCTGTCACACCAAATTGGCGGTTTTTTGGGCGCCTATGTTGGGGGCCTGGTGCTTCAATCGAATGGCAATTACCAGCTGATGTGGTACTTGGACATTGGTTTGTCCATTTTCGCGAGCCTGGTGAATTTACCAATTCGAGAAGAACGTCCAGTGCCACTTTGACCTGATCGGGTCAAAATAAGTTGTCGAAAATACGGAATTTTTATGCGCTTTTGCCCTCTCAAAACGGCTTTCCTGGTCCCCCTGATCGCCAGCGCCTGTGCTTTCACAGCAGGGGTCCAAGCCCATGAAGGCGCCAAGGAAGAAGCCCCCAGCGCCGCCACAGACGACAAACCCAAAGCAGGTTATGTTGCCGTGGAAGCCGCCCCCATTCCCTCGCCCAAAGCCCCCAAACACCCCCTGCCTCTGGCAGCGGCCAAGGTGGAAGACATCGTCAAACAGCTGGACCCCAAATCGCTCAAACGAACAAAAAAGAAAAAAACCTTCCCCCCCGGCACCCTCGAGCTGGCGATTGAATTCAAAAACGATTCAGACCAGTTCAGCGATAACGGCCTGCCACTGCTGGAGCACCTGAGCGCCGCCTTGCAGGACCCCCGGCTGCTCAATGCCAACTACCTGATTGAAGGCCATACGGATGCCCGCGGCAGCAACCGTTACAGTTTTTCGCTGAGCAAACAACAAGCAGACGCGGTGCGCGTTTACCTCGTTGCGCATGGTGTGGCCGCCAATCGACTGCGCACTGAGGGCAAGGGGTTCAAAGAGCCCCAGGACGAGTCCAATCCTTTGGCGTCCAGCAACCGCCGCATTCGGGTGGTGCTGGAACGGGCCGACTAGAATTCAGGCCTATGGTCACTCACATCGATCCCGAGTTCATCACCAACGGCATCCGTCTGGCAACCGCGCCGGTGTTTTTGCTCACCGCTGTGGCGTCCATGATCGGCACGGTCGCCGGTCGGCTTTCGCGCATCATTGACCGTGGACGGATCATTGAAGAACGTTACCTCAGCAGCCAGAACCCGCTGGAGTTTGATCGGGTTCGGGAAGAGCTCAAACACCTTCAATTCAGAGGCCGATTGGCCAACCTGAGCATTGGTTTGCTGACGCTGTGTGCCTTTTTGATCGGGCTCACCATCATCTTGCTGTTCTTGGGTGAAACCACGCTGCTGGAGAACGGCCGCGCCTCGGTGTGGAGCTTCCTGGCGGGTGTGGGGATGTTTTTGCTGGCCCTGGTCTGCTTTATGACCGAAACCATCATCGCCACCCAAGTGCTCGATTTCCGAACACTCAGGCGGGATTAAAGGCTTTTGTTCAGATCGTGAACTTTTCCACCTCTTGGCGGGTGGCGTTGGCGATCTTGGACAACTCCACCACCGTTGCGGTGATTTCTTCCGAAGCCGCTGCATTGCTTTGGGCAATGCGGTCCACGCTGGCCACGTTGGCATTGATTTCTTCCATGGCCGAGCTTTGTTGCTCCAAGGCGGCCGCAATGCGCTGGAGCATTTGGTCGGTTTCCTGAGAGCCTCGCTCGATGTTGGCCATGTCTTCGTTGACGGCCGTGACGGCCTGCACGGCCTGGTGGGCTTCTTTCACAGCCTGCTCGACCAACACGGCAATTTCTTTGGAGCTTTCGGCACTGCTGACGGCCAATTTGCCCACCTCATCGGCCACCACCGCAAAGCCCTTGCCATGCTCACCGGCGCGCGCCGCTTCGATGGCCGCATTCAGGCTCAGCAAATTGGTTTTATTGGCAATCTTCTCGATCACTTCTGTGATCTTGTTGATTTTTTCCGAGTTGACAGCGATGTTGTTCACCACCTTCACCATTTCGTCCATCTTGGTCATGCTGTTGCGCACCACGGTGACGGCCCCACGGGATTTTTGGCTGGCCGCTTCGGTGCTGCGGGAAACCTCGGCCACCGAAGTCACCGTTTGGCGCACTGCGGTTGAGACCTGACTAATGGCATGGGTCTGGTTTTGCGCCCCATCCGAAATTTGACCAATGGCACTGCTGGTTTCGCTTGAAGCCGAAGCGACTTGGCGGGCATTGCTGTTGATGCTTGTCATCGCCCGGGACAAGGAATCCAGGGTCTCATTGATGTTGTTTTTCAACATGGCCAAATTGCCTTGGCCATTGGACGTGACACGGGGGGTCAAATTACCACGAGACATCTCGCCCATGACACTCACCACCTCACTCAGCACACTGTCCAAAGCGGTGATGGCTTGCTGGGCGTTTTCCAAAATGAGCTTGTACTCACCTTGTTCACCACTGAGCTGGACCCGTTGGTCAAATCGGCCCTGTGCCAAGGCCGTCATGACCTCACGCAATGAACTGACGGTGTGGCGCACGCGGGTTTGCACTTCGGCAATGCGACCCAGGACCACCGGGAAAATGCCTTTCAAACCAGCCAACTGAGGTTCACGAGAAAAGTCACCCTCGCCCATGCGGTTCACCACGGTCAGCGATTCACGGAAAACCGCTTCCACCTGATCCAGCAATTCATTCACACCCCAAGCTGAGTTGGTGAGGGGTTTGCCAGACGCGATGTTGATGACCCGCCCCTCCAATTTGCCTTGGCTGGCTTCGGACAGAACCCTTTCGATCTGTCCCAGCAAACGGTGTTCGCTGGCAATGCCCAGCAGGGCCAACATAGATGCCACCAAAATCAAACCGGCCAACAAGAGAAAGCCCCAGGCCGATTGACTTTGATAAAAACCACCTAAAGCCGACAGCAAGCCCAAAAGACCCAGCCAAACGACCGCACTGCGCGCTGACAACTCAAAGCGCTTGGAGAGAGAGAACCATTTGCTCATAGGACTGGCCTCGGCCTTTCAAAACTTGATTTAACAATTCAGTTGACGCCGAAATGGCGTCCCGGGCGCCTGCGCGACGCTCCTCATCCAGCATTTGCTTGTAAAGCGCAGAGACCACTTGGATGGCTTTGGGATTGGGCTTGCGGCGCACCGAGTAGTAGCCCAGGACCTGACCCGACTCATCCACAGACGGGGTGACGTTGGCCAAAACCCAGTAATAGCCGCCGTCCTTACTGATGTTTTTGACGTAAGCAAAAACTTCGCGTTTGCTCTGGATGGCATCCCAGAGAATCTTGAACACGGCTCTGGGCATGTCGGGGTGCCGAATCACGTTGTGCTGCGTGCCTATCATTTCCGCCTCATCAAAGCCGGAAAACTCTAGAAAAGTCTTATTTCCATAAGTGATGCGCCCCTTGAGGTCAGTTTTGGAAACGATGAACTCTTCTTCCTTCATCACAATTTCACGACTGGTCGGGGTAATGTTTCTTTTGCTCATGACGGTCCACTGGTCGAATTTACCGAGTTTGCCATAAATCAAGAAACCTTTACATCAGTTACTTAATATTTTCCCCCGATAACCCGTATTAACCCCAATGACTGCAAAGCTATTTTCAAAACCCCAAGGCCATGCCCGTCGAGCGCCGAGGATCGGTGGCGCCAAAAAATCGGTGGGCTTGGTGGGGTGGATGGGAGCCGCCTTGCAAATAGGGTGAACCCAGGGTGATGACCGCCATGTGGTTGGCGACATACGGCGGACCGATGGAGTGCCCCATGGCCCGCAAGGCTTGGGCCGTTTCTTCGGAGATGGCCCCAGGCTCAAATTGGGTTTCGTCGGGTAGCCATTGGTGGTGAAAGCGCGGCGTGTCGATGGCCTGTTGCAAGTCCATGCCGTAATCAATGCTGTTGATGAGGGTGTGTAAAACGGCGGTAATGATTCGGCTGCCGCCGGGTGTGCCCAACACCATTACCGGCTGGCCGTCGCGCATGACCACGGTGGGACTCATGCTGGACAAGGGCCGCTTGCCGGGCGCAATGGCATTGTTTTCACCTTGAACCAGGCCAAAGCTGTTGGGGTGGTTGGGCTGCACGGTGAAGTCATCCATTTCGTCGTTCAACACGACTCCGGTACCCGGCACCGTGACGCAGGCCCCAAACCAATTGTTGAGCGTGTAGGTCACCGAAACCACATTGCCTGCGGCATCGGCCACCGAATAGTGGGTGGTGTTCATGCCTTCGTGCGGGGGCTTGCCTTCGTGCAATTCTTTGGACACCCCGGCCCGTTGCAGGTCAATGGCCGACCGCAAGCGGGCCGCATAGGCCTTGTCGGTCAGCCTGGCGACGGGGTTGTAGACCCAACCCGGATCGCCCAACTCGAAGTTGCGATCCAGGTAGGCGTGGCGCATGGCCTCAATTTGGACATGCACGGCCTGCGGTGATCGAAAGCCCCACTGGGCCAAGGGGTAGCCTTCCAGGATGTTCAGAATTTCACAAACGATGGTTCCCCCTGAACTCGGTGGTGGTGCCGAAATGATGTGAAACCCCCGGTAATCACAAGTCACAGGAACGCGCTCCAGCGCTCGGTAGCTGGCCAGATCTTGGGCACCGATCAGCCCGCCCATCTGTTGATTGGCCAAGGTGATTTTGGCGGCGACCGGCCCTTGATAGAACCCTGCCACCCCCTTGTCGGCCACTTGGCGCAAGGTGTTGGCCAAGTCGGTTTGACGCAAGGTCTCTCCGGCTTGGTAGGCCTGTCCCTGGTGGGTGAAAATGCGGGCAGAGGCGGGGTCTTTGGCCAGGTTGGGGGTGGCATTCTTGAGCATCTCGGCGTCCCCAGCGTCCAGCACAAAACCTTTTTCAGCCAAGGCCACTGCCGGACCGACCAGCTTGGCCCGGTCTTGGGTGCCGTAGTGCGTGCGGGCCAGCTCCAAGCCCGCCACCGTCCCGGGCACCCCTGCCGCCAAGTAACCGAAGGTACTGAGGCCTGGAATGACCTTACCTTGTGCGTCCAGATACATGTTTTGACTGGCCCGCGCAGGCGCGGTTTCACGAAAATCGATGACGGTCTCACGCCCATCGGCCATGCGCAGGGTCATGAACCCACCGCCACCCAGGTTGCCAGCAGCGGGATAGACCACCGCCAAGGCGTAACCCACGGCCACTGCCGCATCAACGGCATTGCCGCCATCCTTCAGAACTTGCACACCGACCTCAGTGGCCAAGTGTTGCGCGCTCACCACCATGCCGTGGTCAGCGCTGGCGGTTTCTGGTGTGGCTGAAGCGGCTTGCGCGCCCCCACCAACCCCACACAGGGCCAGTCCAAGGCAGAACCCAAGGACTCGCCGCCAAGTTGCCGGAATCAGACCTGTGGCCACTCGCCGCGCGCCACATAAATGGCCGCGTAAGGCCCCAAAGGCGGGGCGGGCTGGCGGTGTGAAGCCCCATCCGTATCTGGCCCCGAGGCGGTCAACAGGTGCCAGACCCTGGCCACGATGGAGGACCATTTTTGTGTAGAACGTTGAGTCATTTGAACCTCCCATAAAACAATGCATACGGTTTTACATCCAAACAACAAAACTGTCAATACTGTTTTACACGCCTTCCAGGATCCGGATCTCCCGATCCACCGCATTGCCCAACAAGGCCAAGGCTTCTTTGTAGGCCGGGCTGTCATAGGCCTTGAGGGCAATTTCCACACTGTCAAATTCAATCAACACCGTGCGCATCATCTCGCCTTGTTCCTTCACCACGGCGGGCATCCCACGCGATAAAACCCGCCCACCCCCCGCGACCAGGGCGGGTCCGGCCAATTTGGCATAGGCCGCCAATGCGTTTTCATCGTGGATGGCGTGGTAGATGCTGACAAAGTAGGCCTTGGCCATGGTGTGCTCCTAAAGCGGGTTCGATAAAAAAATGCCAGGGCGATGTTAGCGGCATCTCGACCTTGAAGAAGGCTCAAGGCGATTTCAACCCCAGAGGCACTTGGGCCAATTTTTCATCCGCATTGATCAACCTCAACAAGGTCTTCAAATCGGCATTCAGTCTTTTCAATGTTTCTGGGTCCATTTGCGTCAAAGCATGCGGCAAGATGCCGGCATGCGGACCCGGGATCTTTTTCAGCAAACGCTGGCCTTCAGGCAAGATGAAAAGCTCAATTGCACGCCGATCATTCTGGCTTTTTTCGGCCACCACCAGTTGCGCGGCCACCAGACTGCGGATCAAATTGCTGGCCGTGGTTTGGTGAATGTCCATGGCCCGGGCCAAGTCTGTGGTTCCAATGCCAGGTTGCTGGTGCACCACGCTCAACGCCCAGGCTTGCGCGCCGCCCACCCCCACTTTTTTTTCAATTTGCTGAAAATGCGACTTGACCGCATTAAAGACCTGCCTGAATTTGCGCAAAACAGGCACAGACAGGTCCCCGTCCAAGACAGCAGCGTCGCTCGCCATCACTGGGTTTGTCAAGGGGCTTTGGTTTGACAGATGTGGCACAGTTTTTCCAGGTAAAGGTGTTCCTTGGGTGGCGATGCAATCACCGTTGACAAAGTGATGCCATAATTATATTTGCCCAAATGTAAAAATAAGGTCCTGTTCTGGCGCTTGAGCCCAACCGTTTTATTCGGTTTTCCAAAAAACAGCGCCAGTGGCAGCTTAACCTCAAATCAATTTGTTACATCCTGTAAAATGATTTTGTACAAACGTATTACCCAAATTTTTCCGATCTCTCAAACCACTCGTTTTTCCTAGGAGTTACCCATGAATGCTAAGCTGAATCTCTTGTCCATCGCACTGGTGCTCGGCACCCTGGCTGGTTGCAGCAGCACCCCCAAAAAAGAAGAAGCGGCTCCTGCACCCGTCGCCACCGCAGCGCCTGCAGCGCCCGCCCCCATGGCGCCGCCTGCTGAATCCGCTGTCGCCAAGGTCACCATCCCTGACTACCTGGACCCCAACAGCGCGATTCGCCGTGACCACAGCGTCTTCTTTGAATTCGACAAATACTCCATCCAATCCAACTACGTTGCCGTGGTGGACCGTCACGCCAAGTACTTGGTGGCTCACCCCAGCCTGAGCATCAAGATCGAAGGCAATGCAGACGAACGCGGTGGCCGTGAGTACAACTTGTCCCTGGGTCAAAAACGTGCCGACGCTGTCAAACAGGCTTTGAAGTTGGCTGGTGTGAAAGAAGACCAAATGGAGTCGGTGAGCTTTGGCAAGGAAAAGCCCGTCGCCTTGGGGCATGACGAAGCCGCTTGGTCACAAAACCGCCGCGCCGACATCGCTTACCCCAGCAAGTAATCGAATCTGATTCGGTCTGCTAAGGCTGCTGTCTTCTCGGAGGCAGCAGCTTTTTTCATGCCCAATTTAGAATCGGGGCATGAACTCCAATGCCCGCTCAACACCCTACCTGAAAAACACCTGGTATGTTGCCGCTGCCTCGCACGAGGTGAGCGACCAACCCTTGGGCCGGAAAATTTGCAACGAACGCATGGTTTTTTTTCGCAATGAAAACCAAATCATCTCGGCCTTGGAAGACTTTTGCCCTCACCGAGGCGCCCCCTTGTCGCTGGGCCGGGTTTGCAAAGGCAAGCTGGTCTGTGGCTACCACGGCTTGGAAATGGGCTGTGATGGCAAAACCGTGGCCATGCCAGGTCAGCGGGTGCGCGGTTTCCCCCCGATTCGCAGCTTCCCTGCCGTGGAACGCTACGGCTTCATCTGGGTTTGGCCTGGCGATGCGGCCCAAGCCGATGCCACCGCCATTCCCCATCAAGCTTGGTACGACCACCCCGAATGGGCCTATGGCGGTGGCCTCTATCACATCCAGTGCGACTACCGGCTGATGATCGACAACCTGATGGACCTGACGCACGAGACCTATGTGCATGCCAGCAGCATCGGGCAAAAAGAGATCGACGAAACCCCCTGCAAAACCACCGTAGAGGGGCAACAAGTGGTGACCAGCCGCCACATCAGCAACATTGAAGCCCCACCGTTTTGGCGCATGGCCCTGCGCGGCAATGGACTGGCCGACGATGTGCGGGTGGATCGCTGGCAAATTTGCCGCTTCACGCCCCCCAGCCATGTGATGATCGAAGTGGGGGTGGCCCACGCCGGTCATGGCGGCTATGAGGCGCCGCCCGAACACAAAGTTTCCAGCATCGTGGTGGACTTCATCACCCCCGAAACCGACACCTCCATCCATTACTTCTGGGGCATGGCCCGCCACTTCCAGGCGCAAAATGCCGAACTCACCGACAGCATTCGCGCCGGTCAAGGCAAGATCTTCAGCGAAGACCTGGAAATTTTGGAACGTCAACAACAGAACCTGCTCGATCACCCCGGCCGTGCCTTGCTGATGCTCAACATCGACGCCGGCGGGGTGCAGGCCCGCAAAGTCATCGATGGCTTGCTGGCCGCCGAGAAAAAACAAACGGATTTGACTTCATGAACCCCACTGAAAAAGCCTTTCAAGTCAAACTGGCCAGCACCGGCCAAATCATTGAGGTCAGCGCGACCGAGACCGTGGCCCAAGCCCTGCTGAAAGCCGGCGTTGACTTGCTCACCTCGTGCGAACAGGGCGTCTGCGGCACCTGCATGACCGGTGTGATTGAGGGCATCCCCGATCACCGCGACAGCTATTTGGTGCCCGAAGAGCAGGCCCAAAATGATGTGTTCATGCCCTGCTGTTCGCGCGCCAAAACCGAACTGCTGGTGCTCGATCTTTGAGGGCTGACAACCCGGCTTTTCATTTCGCTTGTTTTGTCAGAGGGTTTGGTTTAATCTGAACGCTCCAACTCTACACAGGATCGTTATGAACCTCCGTCGTCACTTCACCCTCGCCACTGCTGGCATCGCCATGACCTGGCTGGCCGCTGCCGGTGTGTCTCAAACCGCTCAAGCCGCCGAGGTCATGATGGTCATGGCCACTTTGAGCGCGGCCCAGGAAGTCCCCCCCAACCCCAGCACCGGCACGGGGGAATTGACCGGTCAGTTTGACCCGGCCACCCACACCCTGAGCTACCAAGTCACCTACTCGGGTTTGACAGGTCCCGTGAAAATGGGGCATTTCCACGGACCGGCCCCCCTGGGTCAAAATGCGGGGGTTGCAGTGGCCTTCGCGCCCCCACTGGACAGCCCCATTAAGGGCACCGTGGTCCTCACCACCGAACAAGAAATGGCCCTGCTGGCAGGCCATTGGTATGTGAATTTGCACACCGCCGAAAACCCCAAAGGCGAGGTGCGCGGTCAAGTCATGGCGCACTGAAATGCCTCACTAAACGCCCGCCGTTTCGACTTCAGGGCAGCAAAGGGCTGTTACAGTTTAACGACCGATGCCCTTTGCCAGGAAGAAGTCATGAGCCCTGACCCCAGCGACGCGCCGATTCGCGTGCTTTGCGTTGACGACGAACCCAACATCTTGAATGCCTTGCGCCGCATGCTGGTGTTGGCCGGCTTTCAGATTGAAGTCGCCGACAGTGGCGCCCAGGCCCTCGAAATCCTGGCGCAACAAACCATGGATGTGGTGCTTTGCGATATGCAAATGCCCCAGATGAATGGGGCACAGTTGCTGGAAATCGTGAAAGACCAGTACCCTGAGACAACACGCATTTTGCTCACCGGTCACGCGGATTTGAATGCTGCCATTGATGCCGTGAACCGTGGCGGCATCTACCGCTTCTTGACCAAGCCCTGGGACGACACCGACCTGATCAGCAGCTTGCGCTCCGCCACCGAATTGGCGCGGGTCAAGCAAGAGCGCGACGAGTTGACCTTGCAAGTGAAGGCGCAGAATGTCGAACTAAAAGACTTGGTCGAGACCCTTGAGCAAAAGGTGCAAGAGCGCACCCAAGACCTGAGCAGTGCCAATGAACAGTTGAAGAAGTCTTATGTGGCCTCCATCAAATCCCTGTCTGGCATGCTGGGGTTGCGCAACCGAGCGCTGCTGGACCACTCGCGTGACGTGGCCAATCTGGCCTTCAAGGTGGCTCAGGCATGTGGCATGGACGAAGCCGCCTGCCAGGAGGTGTTCATCGGCGGTTTGCTGCATGACATTGGCAAAATCAGCTTGAGTGACCGCCTGCTCAAGACCCCTTTTCATGGGCTCTACCTAACCGATCTGCCCGCCGTTAAAAATCACCCCTTGGCCGGTGCCCAGCTCTTGCAAGGGCAAGAGGACATGACCGAGGTCGCCGCCATCATCGCGGGCCACCATGAGCAGATCGACGGCAAC
>CAIUTG010000122.1 GCA_903902035.1 uncultured Curvibacter sp.
AGCCCAGGTCGAGGAGCCAATCAAGTCCTTGTCACACAAGGGAAACCCGCTATCTAAACCGTAGCGGGTTTTTTTATTGCCTGATTTGTTTGATCGGTGAAGCAAAGGCGTCGGTTTGCCAGCTCATGAACCCGGCTCGGCCATTCGCGCCATTCGGGCACTTGCAGATTCGCCCTTGCCGGAAACCGGCATCAAAGCACCCGCCTTGCCAAGACCAAATGCAGGCATGTTGACGTAAATGTTTTCGTAGGTACCCGCAGAGGCAAGGTAGGTTTCATGCCAGATCCCCACCGAAGCCTCACGGGCAATTTTTTGGTTAAAGGCCTTCCAAGCAGGCAAATGCTCAGCGTCTTTGTTCTTGGCATAGTCCACTAAATGATCCATCGATCGCCAGTACTGAACAATCAAAAAAGGAAATGCCTCATGGTGCAGCAGCCCCAATTGAGGATTGCCTTCAAGCTCTTTGAGCATTTTGCCCATAGAGCGCAGCACAGGAAGCCAGCAGTGAATTTTTGCCCACTGATTGACGCGCATGCCAATCAGAAAAACCACAAAGTCTCCCTCCAGGCGGGCATTCATTCTTTCGCGATAAATCATGGGCAATGCTCCTGCAAAGGACTTCCAAAAAAATCAAAACATGGAGATTCATTGTCCCCCTAAATCCCCGGCGGTCATGCAGGCAAGGTGGGCGTTTCTGATAACGGGTCGTCAGCAAAGCAATCACCAAGCCCGCAATCACAACCCCGACGCCGACGCCACCATTTTTCAGGTGCCCCTGACTGTTAAGCCTACAGGGTTGATTGATTGATTGCAAAAGGCAACCCTGCCCGGGCCACCCGCCTTGCACTGGAGTTGCAAGACCTCATCGGGCAGCATGAAACAAAAAAGCCCCGTAGAACGGGGCTTTTAGGGGTTTTTTGATACCGTTTGAGACGGTAAAAAACAGAACCTTGGCGGAGTGCAAGTGAGCCACCAGTGCAGCGCGGGGTTCGAGTCCCTGTTTGGATTTAGTAACCGCGATCCCGCAGCCCCAGAAATGGGTGTAAATGGGTGATTTATTGGGCAACCTCGGCCACATGGACTATGCGCCGCACATGGCATGAATTGGGTGCAAATGGGTGTAATATTGGTTCCATGTTAGGCACTGAGTCCCTCCAAATCACCCGAGAAGTCCTGAGCCTGATCTCCCGGATCGACGAGTTCAAGGGCGCTTGGCGAGCACTGGGCACCCTCGCACCGGACCGATTGTTGGCCTTACGGCGCGTGGCCACCATCGAAAGCATTGGTTCTTCCACCCGCATCGAAGGCAGCAAGCTCTCGGACCGTGAGGTCGAAAAACTGCTTTCTAACCTTGAGATCAAGTCGTTCGAGACGCGCGACGAGCAGGAAGTGGCTGGCTACGCTGAACTGATGGATCTGGTATTCAGTTCGTGGCAAGACATCCCCTTCAACGAAAACCACATCAAGCAGTTGCACCAGACGTTGCTGCGCCATAGCGAAAAGGATGAGCGGCACCGGGGCCAGTACAAGACCAACTCCAACAGCGTAGCCGCCTTCGACGAAAACGGCACCCAGATCGGCATCGTGTTCGAAACCGCCAGCCCGTTTGACACGCCGCGCCTGATGGCGGAATTGGTGGCGTGGGTCGCCCAAGAGCGGGACAAGGCGCAACTGCACCCCCTGCTGATCATCTCAATCTTCGTCGTGGTCTTTCTGGAAATTCACCCATTCCAGGACGGCAACGGACGCCTCAGCCGCGTACTGACCACCCTGCTGCTGATCCAGGCGGGCTACGCCTATGTGCCGTACAGCTCGCTAGAAAGCGTGATCGAGGTCAACAAGGAAGCCTACTACCTGGCACTGCGGCAGACGCAGGGCACGATTCGAACAGCAACACCCAACTGGCAACCGTGGTTGGTATTTTTCCTGCGGTCGTTGGCCGAGCAAGTCCGGCGACTGGAGAAGAAGGTCGAGCGGGAAAGGATCGTACTCGCCACCATGCCAGAACTGTCGCTCCAGATTGTCGAGTTCGCGCGTGAGCATGGTCGAATCACAATGGCTGACGCCATTAAGTTGACTGGCGCAAGCAGAAACACCCTGAAACAGCACCTCCGCAACTTGGTAGAGCGCAACCATTTAGGTCAGCATGGAAGTGGGCGTGGGGCTTGGTATGAGTTGCGGTAAAGCTCGTGTGCTTAACGCACAAGCAGTACCCACTGGCACGAGCGATGGCAGACGGCTTCGTCAAAGAGCCCACCGCCCTATCAGCCGTTCAGCCCGTAAGACTGCCTCCCCAAAGGCGTGAGCGACAAGTTGGCATCTGGGCAAATCGACACGCAGGAGTCTACAGGGCATTCTAGCGAGTACATCATTCGCCAAGTCTGTTCAGTGGCGATATTCCAAACTTTGGAACATGCAAAGAAAAACGGGTTAGCAATTTCTCGCTAACCCGTTGATTTCATTGGCGGAGTGGACGTCCTACGCATCCACACTCACCAAACTCCATTGAACTCCAATACACCCTTAAAACGCAATAATTTATTGGAGGAAAGCTCTGGCGAGGTCCAGCAAGATTCAGTAAAATCCAGCCTATATTGGAGGGTAAATTGGTGGGTAGGATTGCTGCAAAACCATTGACTGCAAAGCTGGCTGAGACAGAAAAGCGTCTCGGTTATTTCGCTGACGGCGCATGCCCAGGCTTGAACCTTCAAGTTTCGCAAGGCCAGGGGCGAATCACTCGAAGCTGGGTATTCCGATATAGCTCCCCCACCACCAATAAACGCCGTGAGCTTGGACTTGGTCCTACTCGCGTTCGTTCACTTGCTGATGCCAGAAAATTGGCCAACGACTTTAGACTGCAAGTGCTCGATGGCCGTGATCCAAAAGATGAAAGAGATAAGCAGCGTGCTGCCGCTGTTTCTGAAAGGGCGCATCGAATCACCTTTGATGAAGCTGTAAGAAAGTGCCTTGAAACAAAATCTCTTGAGTGGAAAAACATCAAACACGGCCAACAATGGGTCAACACACTAAACGCATATGCCTCTCCACTTTTAGGCAAACTGCCCGTGGAGCTCGTTACCACAGACTTGGTATACAAGGTGCTGGAGCCGATATGGGTCACCAAAACCGAAACTGCCACCCGGGTCCGGCAGCGCATTGAGGTGGTGATGGACTGGTGCAAGGCCAGGGGCTACCTCAAAGGAGAAAACCCTGCACGACTCAAAGGCGCATTAGGCGAATTACTTCCAAAGGCCCAGAAGATCAAAAAGGTTGAGCACCATGCTGCGATCCATTTCACTCAAGTAAACAAGTTTGTGACAGACCTGCGGGCGATGCCTGGCACTGCACCCTTGGCCCTCGAGTTCATGCTGTTAACCGCTGCACGCACCGGGGAGGTTGTGGGTGCTAAGTGGGATGAGGTCGATCTGGATTCGAAAGTATGGACAGTGCCAGCTGAGCGCATGAAGGCAG
>CAIUTG010000123.1 GCA_903902035.1 uncultured Curvibacter sp.
CACCAAGGTGCTGAAGACCAAGACGGTGACGCGCATGGTTTTGAGTTCTTGTCGGTCCGAGACCCGGGGCCGGAATTGACGCCAGATGTTTTCGGTAAAAGTCACGCTGGGGGCCAACAAGGTGGCCGAAGCCGTGGACTTGATGGCCGACAACAAAGCCCCGAAGAACAAGACCTGCATGACAAACGGCATGCGCTCCAACACCAAGGTCGGCAACACCTTTTGGGGATCTTGCTCTAACAGGCGTTGGGCTTGCTCCGGCATGATGATCAAGGCGCTGGCCACCAGAAACATGGGCACAAACGCAAACAAGATATAGCAAACCCCTCCAATCACAGGCCCCCGGGTGGCCGATTGGATGTTGTTGGCCGACATCACGCGCTGGAACACGTCTTGCTGCGGAATCGAGCCCAACATCATGGTGATGGCAGCGGCCAAGAAAAACACCGCGTCTTTGAAACTGGGCTCGGGCAGGAAACGAAACAGATCACGGCTCACCATCAAGGCCATGACCTTGTCGGCGCCGCCCGCCTGGTGGGCGGCAAAAAAGGCCAGGATGGCCAAACCCGCCACCAAAATAATCATCTGCATGAAGTCGGTGATCGCCACCGACCACATGCCCCCAAACAAGGTGTAGGCGAGGATGGAAACCACCCCAATCACCATCCCCAAAGGCACGGCAATGACACCGCCCGACAACACATTGAAGACCAGCCCCAAAGCCGTCACCTGCGCCGAGACCCAGCCCAGATAACTGAGCATGATGATGAGCGAAGCCGCCACCTCCACCCCTCGCCCGAAGCGCTCGCGGTAGTAGTCGCTGATGGTCAAGAGGTTCATGCGATAGAGCTTGCCTGCAAAAAACAGCCCCACCAAGACCAGACACGTGCCCGCCCCAAAGGGGTCTTCGATCACCCCATTCAAGCCGCCCCCAATGAACTTGGCGGGGATGCCCAACACGGTCTCGGAACCAAACCAGGTGGCAAAGGTGGTGGTAACAATCATTGCCAAGGGCAGATGACGACCTGCCACCGCAAAATCGGCGGTGGTTTTCACCCGCTTGGCCGCCATCAAACCAATCGCAATCGTGACCAACAAATAAGCAATCACCAAAGTCAACAACATGGCTTCAGAGTCCTCGGTTCAGTGAAAATGCGCGCGCAGCAACCATTGCAAAAAGAGGAAGGTCACGCCAAAGGCCACGCCCCCCCAGGCCAAGCCGCGCAGCAAGCGGTTGGTGCGTTTTTGCTCTTGCACCAACTCCAGCAAACCTTGCTCAGCGCCGGTCTTGTGGCCGGCTTGCAAATAGTCGGACATGAGACGGGGCAGCTCGGGCAAAATTTTGATGTAACTGGGCCATTGCGCCCAGAGTTGTTTGAGCAAGCGCTTGGGGCCCATTTGCTCACGCATCCAGGACTCCAGAAATGGTTTGGCCGTGCTCCACAAATCCAGCTCGGGATCGAGTTGTCGCCCCAAGCCCTCGATGTTGAGCAAGGTCTTTTGCAACAAGACCAATTGCGGCTGAATCTCCACATTGAAGCGGCGCGAGGTTTGGAACAAACGCAGCAGCACCATGCCCAAGGAGATTTCCTTCAAGGGCCGATCGAAGTAAGGCTCACAAACGGCCCG
>CAIUTG010000124.1 GCA_903902035.1 uncultured Curvibacter sp.
CCAACACAGCCAGCACCTCACCAGCGACGGCTGTGGGGGTTCAGATTTCAGAAACCACCTCGGGCAGCCCGGTGCTCGCCAACAATGCCACGGGGGCTACCACCTGGAACATCAACAGCAGCACCCACTCGGCGCCTGGTCAGACCTCAACGCCTATTACTACAGCACGGGCACGACCAATTTGACGGGCAATGTGACCGGGGTGGCCAACTACACCATGTCCTACAACTGAGGCAGGCCCGGGCACTTGGGCTCGGGGGGTTATTTGGCCCAGGAATCCTTCAACCCCACGGCGCGGTTGAACACGGGTTGTTGGCCGGGCTGGTGGTCTGATCGGTCGGCCACAAAGTAGCCGT
Organism: uncultured Curvibacter sp.; assembly: GCA_903902035.1. Classification (GTDB taxonomy): domain Bacteria; phylum Pseudomonadota; class Gammaproteobacteria; order Burkholderiales; family Burkholderiaceae_C; genus Curvibacter. The sequence continues at coordinate 357 of CAIUTG010000124.1, forward strand.
GGCGCTCGAACTGAAAGTGCCCGCCAGCGGGGGCTTGCGCCAGGCTGGGTTCGACCACGGCCCGAATGGTTTTCAAGCTGTCGGGGTTCAGGCAAGCTAAAAAGTCTTTGCCGCTGGCGTCGGGCTGGGCATCGGCAAACAGGCAGTCGTACAAGCGCACTTCAGCCGCCACCCCGTCGCTCACGCCGACCCAGGTGATGACGCCTTTGACCTTGATGGCATCGGCCCCGGGCGTGCCGCTTTTGGTGTCGGGCACCAAAGTGGCCAAGACTTCCACCACGTCACCGGCTTCGTTTTTGACCGCGCCGGTGCATTCGACCACATGGCCATATTTGAGGCGCACTTTGTTGCCGGGGTAGAGCCGGTGGTAGCCCTTGGGGGGCACTTCCTCGTAGTCGCTGCGCTCGATCCAGAGTTCGGGGCCAAACAAGAATTCACGGCGACCCATTTCGGCGTGGTGCGGGTGGATGGGGGCCGAGCAGGGGTCCCACTGGCCCTTGCCCAGGGTGGTGCCCAAGGTGTCGTCCCAGTTGGTGATGCGCAGTTTGATGGGGTCGAGCACGGCCATGCCGCGGGCGGCTTTGGTGTCGAGGTCGTCGCGCAGCGCCCCTTCCAGGGTGCTGTAGTCAATCCAGCTGTAGTCTTTGGTGACACCAATGCGCTCACAAAAAAGTTGCAGCGATTCAGGGGTGTAACCGCGCCGACGCAGCCCCACCAAGGTGGGCATGCGGGGGTCGTCCCAGCCTTGCACATGGCCTTCGGTGACGAGCTGGGCCAGTTTGCGTTTGCTGGTCACCACAAAGGTGAGGTTGAGCCGGGCAAATTCGTATTGCCGGGGTGGTGGCGAGGCGAGCAGGCCCCCTTCGATCAGGCGCGCCAGTAACCAGTCGTAAAAAGGGCGCTGGTCTTCAAACTCCAACGTGCAGATGCTGTGGGTGATGTTTTCCAGCGCGTCTTCAATGGGGTGGGCGAAGGTGTACATCGGGTAGATGCACCAGGTGTTGCCGGTGTGGTGGTGCTCGGCGTGTTTGATGCGGTAGATGGCGGGGTCGCGCAGGTTGATGTTGGGCGAGGCCATGTCGATTTTGGCGCGCAAGACGGCTGCGCCATCGGGCAACTCGCCCTGGCGCATGGCGGCAAAGCGGGCCAGGTTGTCGGCCACGCTGCGGCTGCGGAACGGGCTGTCGGTGCCGGGGGTGTTGAAGTCGCCCCGGTTGGCGCGCATTTGATCGGCGCTTTGTTCGTCCACATAGGCGTGACCGGCCTCGATCAAATAGACCGCCGCACGGTGCATGAAGTCGAAGTAGTTGCTGGCTTCATACAAGTTCGGCCCCCAGTCAAAGCCCAGCCATTGGACGGTGTCTTTGATGGCGTCGACGTATTCCTGGTCCTCTTTTTCCGGGTTGGTGTCGTCAAAGCGCAGGTGGCACACGCCCCCGTAGTCACGGGCCAAACCAAAGTTCAGGCAGATGCTTTTGGCATGCCCCACATGCAGGTAGCCGTTGGGCTCGGGCGGAAAGCGCAGGCGCACCGGTTGCGGGTCCAGGGGGCCTGCGGCTTGGTGGGCAGCGTCGCCCGGCGATCCCGCCCAGTGGCGACTGGCATAGGTTTTTTGCGACAAATCGTTTTCAATGATTTGGCGCAAGAAATGGCTGGGCTTGTTGGCGGCGGCGGGCGCGGCTTGGGCGGAGGACGTGGGCAGGGTAGAACTCATGGGCCGATTTTAGAGCCGTGAGCCCACTCGGGTCTGGGTGGCTTCACTTTAATTGACACACTTTCACATCTTGCTTGCACAATGGGTGTCAACTGCCAAGTCAGTCCCCGCGTTGGATCAAGGCAGGGTCTTTTAAAAAGTGATTGGAGTCCATCATGCGTCAAAGTTCTGGTCTTTCGTTCAACCGCTCACGCCGTGCCGTGGCGGCTTGCGTGCTGGTGGGGGTGGTGGCTGGGTTCGTGACACCGATGGCCAGGGCCCAGTCCTATGCGGCACCGGTTTACAGCCCCCAACCGTCAAGCGTTTATTACCAACAAGCCCCCCAGGTGGTTTATCAAACGGCCCCTCAAGTGGTGTATCAATATCCACAACCTGTTTATGCGCCGGTGGTGGTTTCGGCCCCGGCTCCCTATTACAACCCGGTGTGGCCAGCGGTCGCGGTGGGTGTGGGGCTGGGCGCTTTGTTTGGCGGCTGGGGCCATGGGTACGGGGGGTATGCTGGTCATGGCGGGGGTGGGCACGGTGGCGGTCACCGCTAAAAGCCCGGTTTAGCCAAAACGCAAACGCCTTGTTTTAAACTGGGGCTGTCTTAAAAAATAGCCTCAGGAGTTTTTGTGAAAACTGTTTATGTTCTCAATGGCCCCAACCTCAATTTGCTTGGCACCCGTGAGCCTGCGGTTTATGGTTCGCAAACCTTGGCCGATGTGGAAAAGCTCTGCGCCGATGCCTGCGAAAAATGGGGCCTGAAGCTCGAATTCAGGCAAAGCAACCACGAAGGCACCTTGATCGATTGGATTCACGAGGCTGGCAAATTGCATGCCCAAGGCGAGTTGCTGGGCGTGGTGTTCAACGCCGGCGCTTACACCCACACCAGTGTGGCCCTGCACGACGCCACCAAGGGCACGGGCATCACCTTGATCGAGTTGCACATCAGCAATGTGCACGCCCGCGAGGCCTTCCGTCACCACTCCTACTTGGCCCCCGCCGCGCGCGCCGTGATGTGCGGCTTGGGTGTGGCCGGTTACCCCTTGGCCATCGAGGCCCTGACCCGCATCTGACCCCCCGCCATTGAATGCAAGTCTGCTCGCCTGTTCAGGTGTTCACCACGCCTTGCGGTGAAGGCCAAATCGTCTGGCGCCGCTTTGGCGTGCCCAGACCCCATCAGCCGCCCTTGGTGATGCTGCATGGCGGCAGCGGCAGTTGGACCCATTTCATCCGCAACATTGACGCCTTGGTGGCGCATGGGCAGGAGCTTTGGCTGCCCGATTTGCCGGGCTTTGGTGACTCGGCGGCCTCGCCCGATGGCCCCGACGCCGATGCCATGGTGCGCCCCTTGCTCGAAGGGTTGGACCAGCTTTTGGGCGAGCGCTTGGCGCATCAGCGCTGCCATTTGTTGGGGTTTTCTTTCGGCGGCTTGACCGCTGGTTTGATGCTGGTGACGCGCCCCACCTTGGCGCGGCAGTTGATTTTGGTGGGGGCACCCGCCATGGGCGTGGTGCCGCAACGCCAGTTCGAGCTCAAGGGCTGGCGTCACCTGAGTGATGCCTTGGCACAAGCCGAGGTGCACCGCCACAACCTCGGGGCGCTGATGCTGTTTGACGACAAGCTGATTGGCCGCGCCGATGAACCCCCGACCTTGGCGATGCAGGTTCATGTCGCCAATGTGGTGCGGGACCGTTTGCCCAGGCGCCGTTTGGCCCACACGGCCTTGCTGGCCGAGTCATTGCCTCAAATTCCGTGTCCGGTGAGCGTCATCTACGGTGAGTTTGATGCCTTGTACAAAAGTTATATTCATCAGTTGGAAGCTGCTTACGCCCGTGTCACGCCGAATTTCCGAGGCATGACCCTGGTGGAAAGTGCAGGGCATTGGGTGCAGTTTGAACAACCCGAGGCCTTTCACGCTGCGGTCTTATTGGCTTTGAAGGAATCCCCATGAGTTTGCTTTTTTCACCCCATGCGCTGGGCGCGTTGACCCTCCAAAACCGCATCGTCATTGCGCCCATGTGCCAATATTCGGCCGACAACGGCAATGCCTCCGATTGGCACCTCATGCACCTGGGGCAGTTGGCCATGTCGGGGGCGGGCCTGTTGATTGTCGAGGCCACGGCGGTGAGCCCGGAAGGACGCATCACCCCGCAGGATTTGGGGCTGTGGTCCGATGAGAACGAGGCGGCGCTGGCCCGCGTGATCGCCTCGGTGCAGCGTTGGGCCAATGCCAGCCGCATGCCCTTGGCCATTCAGCTGGGGCACGCCGGTCGCAAGGCCTCCAGCGAGGTGCCGTGGCGCGGGGGCCAGTTGTTGCCCCCAGGGCAGGGCGGCTGGCCCACGGTGGGGCCATCGGCTTTGCCGCATTTGACCAATGAAGTGCCGCCCCAGGCGTTGACTTTGGCCGATCTGGCCCGCATCAAGGCCGACTTTGTGCAAGCGGCTTTGCGTGCGCAGCGAATTGGTTTTGAGGCCATCGAGCTGCATGCCGCGCATGGTTATTTGTTGCACCAATTTTTGTCCCCCTTGGCCAACCAGCGCACCGACGAATATGGCGGCAGCCTGAGCCATCGACTGCGGTTCCCGCTGGAAGTCTTTGAGGCGGTGCGCCAGGCCTTGCCTGAAAGCCTGCCGGTTGGGGTGCGGCTGTCGGCCACCGACTGGGTGGACGGCGGTTTGGATTTGGCCCAAACCACCGAATTCGGTTTGGCCCTGAAAGCCCGAGGCGCAGCGTTTTTGCATGTGTCCAGCGCGGGCGTTTCGCCTTTGCAAAAAATTCCGTTGGGGCCGGGCTACCAAGTGGATTTGGCGGCCCACTTGAAACGCGAGGTGGGCTTGCCCACCATCGCCGTGGGGTTGATCACCGAGCCCCAGCAAGCCGAAGCGATTGTGGCCCAAGGTGAAGCCGATTTTGTGGCCCTGGCGCGGGGCATGCTGTATGACCCGCGTTGGCCCTGGCATGCCGCCGCCGAGTTGGGGGCGCAGGTGTCGGTGCCAGCGCAATACTGGCGCTCTCAACCCCGCGAGTTAAAAGCCCTGTTTGGGGACACCTCGATGGGGCAGCGATGAGGCCTTTGTTTCAAATGCAAACAGACAATTGAGGCCAGGGTTCAGACAATGGGGCGGCTTTTTTTAACCCTCTCGAAAGACCCTTGTCATGAACCTTAAAACCATCTCCCAAACACTTCAATTGGGAGGCGTCACAGCCGTCTTGTCCATGGCCTTGGGCCAAAGCGGCAATGCCCTGGCCGAAGCGGCCGCTCAAGCCAAGCCGCACAATGCCTTGCTCCATCGCAGTGACGCGGTGTTGCTCTTGGTCGATGAGCAGGTGGGCTTGCTCAGCGGCGTGCGCGACATTGCCACCGGCGATTTGTCGCGCAATGTGGCGGCACTGGTCAAAGTGGCCAAGCTGCTGGACGTGCCCATCATTGTGACCGCCGTAGGTCCGGGCAATTTGTGGGGTCCGGTGTTGCCCGAAATCAGCGAGGCGTTGCCCAACCTCAAGGTCATTCGGCGCACCGTCATCAATGCCTGGGACGACCCCCAGGTGGTGGCCGCCGTCAAGGCCACCGGACGCCATCAGCTTTTGGTGGCGGGCATTTCACTGGAGGTGTGTGCGGCTTTGCCAGCTCTGGCGGCCAAGCAGGCGGGGTTTGACAGCCGCGTGGTGCTGGATGCTTCGGGCACCTTCAATGAGGCCAAGCGGGTGTCGGGCATTCAGCGCCTGACCGTGGAGGGCGTGCCTTTGGTGGATGTGGCCACCGCCAGCGTGGAACTGATGGGGGACAACGCAGACCCGAAAGCCAACGAGGTTTATGGGGCTTTGAACCTGTCTTTTTCCAACATTGTGTGGCAGTTGAATGCGGCTGCCAAAGCCGACGCCAAAGCAGGCAACTGAGGCTTAGACTGCTCCGGGGCTCGGCCAACCCAGTCTGGCGCGAGTCACGGGCTGGCGGGGGTCGGCTGGGGCCTGAATCGACAGCCTGAAGACTTCGGCGCGGGGCTGGGGGGCATCCAGATCCCAATCGCTCAAGACCTCGCGGGTCAGGGCTTGGCCCCTCGCGTTGCGGCCCAGTGCGTGGCAGGTGGGGGCGTGGGTGTGGCCGTGAATCAGGGTGGTGGCATCCGCCTCGTTCAGGGCCTTGCGCACCGCATCGGGGTTCAAATCAATCCAGTGCTCTTGGGCGTTGGGCTCGTTGCTGTGAACACCGCTGCTTTGCTCGCGCATGTTTTGCGCCAAGGCGAGCCGTTCGGCCAAGGGGCGGCTCAGCACCGCCGCTTGCCATTGCGGGTCGCGCACCATTTGCCGAAACTTCTGGTAAGGCAAGTCATCAATGCAAAACTGGTCACCGTGGCTCAGCAAAAACCGCTCGCCCCCAAATTCAAACACCGTGGGGTCGGCCAGCCAAGTGATGCCCACCGACTGCAAGAGCTGGGCTGACAGCAAAAAATCCCGGTTGCCAGCCATGAAATACAGCGGCTGGCGCTGGGCGGCCGCTTGCAGCAAGGCCAGCCCCTGCGCGGCAAAGCCACTGCTTGCGGAGTCGTCACCCACCCACACTTCAAACACATCGCCCAACAAAAACACCGCGTCGGCGGTGTTGTGTTGCAGGTACTGCACCAAGCCCTCGCGGGTTTTTTCAAGCCGGGGTTGCAGGTGGAGATCGGAGACGAATTCCACCGACTGCCAATGCGCCGGCGCTTGCAGCAGGGCGGGGGTCATTCTTCAGTGTGTCGGGCGCCGTCTTCGAGAAGGACCACTTTTTCGATCACCACATCTTCTTTGGGCACATCGTCAAACATGCCTTTGCGGCCGGTTTTGGTGCCGTTGATTTCGTCCACCACGTCTTGACCCGCCACGACTTGACCAAACACGGCATAGCCCCAGCCAGAAGCCGTGGGCGCGGTGTGGTTCAAAAAGTCGTTGTCAGCGGTGTTGATGAAGAACTGAGCCGAAGCCGAGTGGGGCGCGCTGGTGCGGGCCATGGCAATGGTGTAGTGGTCGTTTTTCAGACCGTTGTTGGCTTCGTTTTCAATCGGGGCTTGGGTGGGGCGTTGCTTCATGCCGGGCTCAAAACCGCCGCCTTGGATCATGAAGTTGGGGATCACCCGGTGGAACACCGTGCCTTCGTAGTGGCCCTTTTTGACATAGTTCAAAAAGTTCTCGACGGTTTTGGGCGCTTTCTCGGCATCGAGTTCGAGGGTGATGACGCCAACATGGGCGATGTGAATTTCAACTTGTGGATTGCTCATGGGGGTTCCTTCGGGGGTTGAGGGGTTGTTGGGGCTCAGTGCGTCAAGCTGGCGCTGGTGATGACCACCGGGGTGACCGGCACATCGCGAAAGGGGCGGTGATTGGTGGTGGGCACGGCCTTGATTTTGTCCACCACCTCCATGCCGCTGACCACATGGCCGAAGACGGCGTAACCGTTGGCGTTGGGCTGGGTTGTATCCAGGCTGTGGTTGTCCGACACATTGATGAAAAACTGGTTGGTGGCCGAATTGGTCGCCATGGTGCGGGCCATGGCGATGGTGCCGCGTTCGTTTTTCAGGTCAGGGCTTGTTTCCAGGGGAATGGGGGCGTGGGTGGGTTTTTCGTCGAGGGTGGGGGTGTAGCCCCCGCCCTGGATCATGAAACCATTGATGACCCGGTGAAACACGGTGCCGTTGTAGGCGCCTTCTTTGACGTACTGAACAAAGTTCGCCACGGTTTTGGGGGCCTTCTCGGGTTCCAGGGCCAGCACGATGTCGCCCTCGCTGGTGCTCAGCTTGACCATGACTTCATGATGGGCATCGGTTTGGGCCCAGCCCTGGAGGGGGCCGAGCAAGCCCAGGGCGAGCAGGGCGGGGATCAGTGACCGAAACAGGGAACGAGGCGGGGTTGGCAAAGACATGGTGCAAAACACGTTGTGGAGGGGGGGTGGGTCAAACTTTATTCATCGCTGGACTCGCGCTGAATCAGCCAGCGATTGTCAATGCGTTTGAATTCCAACACTTTTTGATGGGTCAAAGACAGGCCATCGGCTTGGTAGGTCTGGATGAAGGTGGCGCGGGCCGTGTCGTCCGAGAGGTGTTGGACGCGCAGGTCTTTCAGGCTGATCTGGATGCGGTTCTTGGCCCGGATGCGCTGGTAGCGCTCGGTGCGCCAATCGGCCAAAGATTGTTGCTTGGCGGGCTGAAAGTCGGGTGCATAGCTCGCCAGGTAACTGGGCATGTCGCGCAAGGACCAGGCCTTGGCCCAGTCCCGCAAGGCTTGTGCGATGGGGTCATGGGCATCGCTGGGATCGAGCGCAAGTGTTTCGGCGGTGGTGTCGAAAACCTGGGTCAGCCGGTCAATCTTGACCGGCAGTGTGGTGCTGGCTGGGCTCAGAGCGAGTGCTTTGGCGTATTGTTCGCTGGCCAATTTGGCATAGACGTCGCCCAGGTTTTCAATCGCGGTGACGTAGCGGGGATTGGTTTTGATGGCCATTTCCAGCGCACCCCGGGCTTTGTCGTATTGGCCTTGCTTGGCGTACAAGGCGGCCAGGTTGTTGTAGGGCTCGGGCAGTTCAGGGTATTCGGCGCGCAGGGCTTCCAGCAGGTCGATGGCTTCGGTGGTTTGACCCAGTTGCGTCAGCACCTCGGCTTGCAAGAAACGCATTTGCGGATCGCGGGGGTTGTTGCTGATGTGGCTTTGCGCCAGGGCCTGGGCCTGGCTCAGCTTGCCCGAGTGCAGCAGTTGCGTGACCTCGCTGTAATCGTCAGCCAAGGCGGGCATGGCGCACAAACACAGCCATAAAATCCCGCCCGAAATCAGGGAGGATTGCAGGCCAAACAATCGCACGGACGGGGGATGAGAGGGGAAAAAATTCATGGGCAAGCTATACTGAAATGATTGTATCCGAGGGGTTTTTGAGTTTGCGCATCTACAACACGCTGGCCCGCCAATTGCAGGTATTTACGCCTATTGAGCCAGGGCATGTCCGACTGTATGTTTGCGGTTTGACGGTTTACGATTATTGCCACATTGGTCATGCCCGAGCCAATGTGGCGTTTGACGTGGTGCAACGCTGGCTCAAAATTTCAGGATACCTAGTGACCTATGTTCGCAACATCACCGACATCGACGACAAGATCATTCGCCGGGCCTTGGAAAATGGTGAAAGCATCCGCGCTTTGACGAACCGCATGATTGACGCCATGCACCAGGACTTTGATGCTTTGAACATCGAGCGCCCCACTGTCGAGCCGCGCGCCACCGAGCATGTGCCCGCCATGCTGTCCATGATCCAAACCCTGACACAAAAGGGGCTGGCCTACCGCGCCAGCGGCGCGCTGTCGGGGGATGTGAATTTGTCGATTCGTCATTTTCCCCAATACGGCCAACTCAGCGGCAAATCCCTGGACGATTTGCGCGCCGGTGAGCGTGTGGCCGTGACCGAAGGCAAGCAAGACCCGCTGGACCCCGTGCTTTGGAAAAGCGCCAAGCCCGAAGAGCCCGACGAGGCCAAATGGCCCAGCGTTTTCGGTCCGGGTCGGCCAGGGTGGCACATCGAGTGCTCGGCCATGGCCTGTGAGCTGCTGGGCAACACCCTGGACATTCACGGGGGAGGCGCTGACCTGCAGTTTCCCCACCACGAAACCGAAATTGCCCAGAGCGAAGGGGCCACCGGCCAAACCTTTGTCAACACCTGGATGCACAACGGGTTCATCAATGTGGACAATGAGAAAATGTCCAAAAGCCTGGGCAATTTCTTCACCATCCGTGATGTGCTCCAGCGCTTTGATGCCGAAACCATTCGTTTCTTTGTGGTGCGTGCGCACTACCGCAGCCCCCTCAATTACAGCGATGTGCATTTGAAGGATGCACGCCAGGCCTTGCGGCGCTTGTACACCGCCTTGGACTCGGGGCCGGTGTTGGACGCCAATGTGGCCGAAATCGATTGGGCCACGCCCTTTGCCGCCCGCTTCAAAGCCGCGATGGACGAAGACTTTGCCACACCCGAAGCGGTGGCGGTGATGTTTGATTTGGCCAGCGAGGTCAACAAGGCCAGCGATGTGAACACCGCCACCCGACTCAGAACCGAGCTCAAGGCGTTGGGCGCTTGTCTGGGGCTGCTGCAATCTTCTCCTCGGGCTTATTTGCAGGCCCAGGTGGGCGCGGGCGAGTCGGGCTCGGGCTTGACGCCCGACGAGATTCAAACCCAAATTGAATTGCGGGCACAAGCCAAAAAAGACAAAAACTTTGCCGAGGCCGACCGCATCCGTCAAAGCCTGTTGACGCAGGGCATTGCTCTGAAAGACAGCCCCAGCGGCACCACCTGGCAAGCGCAGCCATGACCAAGGCCAGCGCCAAAATGCCCGCCCCTGTCAGCGCCTCAGCCCCTGAATACTGGGACGAGGCCTGCAAGCACCTGGTCAAAAAAGACCGGGTCATGAAGCGGCTCATTCCTCAGCTGGGCGACCTGACCCTGCAAACCCGGGGCGACGCCTTTACCACCTTGGCGCGCAGCATCGTGGGGCAACAGATTTCGGTCAAAGCGGCACAAACGGTCTGGGACCGTTTGGTGGTCTTGCCGAAAAAATTTGTGCCTGCCCAGGTTTTGAAACTGAAGGTGGACGACATGCGAGCGGCGGGCCTGAGTGCCCGCAAAACGGAATACCTGGTTGATTTGGCGATTCACTTTGATGCCGGTACCGTGCATGTGGACGACTGGGTCGGCATGGACGACGAGGCCATCATCACCGAGTTGACCGCGATTCGGGGCATTGGCCGATGGACGGCCGAGATGTTCCTGATTTTTCATCTGATGCGACCGAATGTGTTGCCCCTGGACGATATGGGCCTGATCAACGGCATCAGTCAAAACTATTTTTCTGGCGAACCCGTCAGCCGCAGCGACGCCCGTGAGGTGGCTGCGGCTTGGGCGCCTTATTGCAGTGTGGCCACTTGGTACATTTGGCGGTCTTTGGACCCCGTGCCTGTGGCTTATTGACTTGCACTTTCTGGAGGAAACCCATGGCCAAAACCACCTTTTTAGACTTTGAACAACCCATCGCGGAGTTGGAGTCCAAGATCGAAGAGTTGCGTTATGTTCAAACCGAGTCGGCGGTCGATATTTCGGCTGAAATCGATCAGCTCAGCAAAAAAAGCCAACAGCTCACCAAAGACATTTACAGTGATTTGAACCCTTGGCAAATCACCAAGATCGCGCGCCACCCCGAGCGCCCCTACACCCTGGACTATGTGAACGAGCTGTTCACCGATTTTGTCGAGCTGCACGGTGACCGTCACTTTGCCGATGACCTGAGCATCGTGGGTGGCCTGGCCCGCTTCAATGGCCATGCCTGCATGGTTTTGGGGCAGCAAAAAGGCCGTGACACCAAAGAGCGTGGCCTGCGCAACTTTGGCATGAGCAAGCCCGAGGGCTACCGCAAAGCGCTGCGTTTGATGAAGACCGCCGAAAAATTCAAACTCCCGGTGTTCACCTTTGTCGACACTCCCGGCGCTTACCCCGGCATCGATGCCGAGGAGCGCGGCCAGTCCGAGGCCATTGGGCGCAACATTTTTGAAATGGCGCAGCTTGAAGTGCCCATCATCACCACCATCATTGGCGAAGGCGGCTCGGGCGGGGCCTTGGCCATTTCAGTGGCCGATCAGGTCTTGATGCTGCAGTATTCGGTGTATTCCGTCATCAGCCCCGAAGGCTGTGCCTCCATTTTGTGGAAAACAGCCGAGCGTGCCCAAGACGCGGCGGAGGCCCTGGGCATCACCGCCCACCGACTCAAAGCCCTGGGCTTGGTGGACAAAATTGTCAGCGAGCCCGTGGGCGGCGCGCACCGCGACCCCAAGCAAATGGCGGCCTTCTTGAAACGGGCTTTGAATGATGCCTGGCGGCAAGTGGCCGACCTCAAGCCCAAAGAATTGCTCGACCGACGTTACGAACGGCTCAACAGCTATGGCCGTTTCAACGACACCAAGGCAGAGAGTTGAGCTGGGCGGCTCTCTCCGCTTTTTCTCCTGATCTGCCCCTGGGCGTGGCCTACAGCGGCGGCGCCGATTCCACGGCCTTGCTTTGGGCCTGCATGAAACGCTGGCCCGGCCAAGTGCACGCGGTTCATGTGCACCACGGACTGCAACAAGCGGCCGACCTGTTTGAAGCCCATTGCCGAGCGCAATGCGCTGCTTGGCAGGTGCCTTTGGTGGTGCGCCGTGTCGATGCCCGCCATGCCGCGGGTCAAAGCCCGGAAGACGCCGCCCGTTTGGCCCGTTACGCGGTGTTGGCCGATGTCGCCCACAGCGAATGGGCCGGCTTGGGCGTCAAAGACATGGCCTTGGCCCAGCATGCGGACGACCAGGTCGAAACCCTTTTGCTGGCGCTCTCGCGCGGCGCGGGCCTGCCGGGCCTGGCGGCCATGCCCGCCGAATGGACCCGTGACGGCTTGCGCTGGCACCGGCCTTTTTTAAAAGTGCCTGGCGCGGCTTTGCGCGAGGGCTTGCGGGCTGCTGGGGTGACTTGGGTCGAGGACCCCAGCAACCAAGACCTGCGTTACACCCGCAATCGAATTCGGGCGTGGATGCTGCCAGAACTGCAAACGGTTTTTCCCCAATTCAGAACCACCTTTGCCCGCAGTGCAGCCCATGCGGCCCAGGCGCAAACGCTGTTGGATGATTTGGCCGAGATCGACCTGCATTCCGTTGGCGCGGAGGCAGGGGCAGCGCAGGGGGCGTCTTTTCCCGCTTTGAACCTGAAAGCCTTGCAAGCCTTGTCCAGGCAACGCCAGTCCAATTTGCTGCGCCATTGGTTGCGCCAACAACACCAAACCATGGCCAACACGGCCCAACTGCACGAACTGTTGAGCCAAGTGGCGGCTTGCCGCACCCGTGGCCATCAAATTGACCTCAAAGTAGGGCAGGGCCGAATTGTTAGAATGGCGGGCTTACTTACCTTCACTCCTTATGGCTTTGATTGTTCATAAATACGGCGGCACGTCGATGGGCTCCACCGAGCGCATTCGCAACGTGGCCAAACGCGTGGCCAAATGGGCCCGCGCCGGTCACCAAATGGTGGTCGTCCCCAGCGCCATGAGCGGCGAAACCAACCGCCTGCTGGGCCTGGCCAAAGAGCTGACCCCTCAAAAAACCGAAAACGCTTACTACCGCGAACTCGATATGCTGGCGGCCACTGGCGAGCAAGCCTCCTCCGCCTTGCTGGCCATCGCGCTGCAGGCCGAAGGCATTGAGTCGGTCAGCTATGCAGGCTGGCAAGTGGCCGTGAAAACCAACAGCGCCTTCACCAAGGCCCGCATTGAGTCGATTGACGACCAGCGCGTGCGCGCCGATCTGGCCGCTGGCAAAGTGGTGGTCATCACCGGCTTCCAAGGCGTTGACGAAGACTTCAACATCACCACGCTCGGCCGCGGCGGTAGCGACACCTCGGCGGTGGCCGTGGCGGCGGCGCTCAAAGCCGAAGAGTGCCTGATTTACACCGATGTGGATGGTGTTTACACCACCGATCCCCGCGTCGAACCCGAAGCCCGTCGCTTGACGACGGTGAGCTTTGAAGAAATGCTGGAAATGGCCTCCCTGGGCTCCAAGGTGCTCCAAATTCGCTCGGTCGAATTCGCGGGCAAATACAAGGTCAAGCTGCGGGTGTTGAGCAGCTTCACGCCCTGGGACATCGATTTGCAAGAGGAAGCCACTTCGGGCACCCTGATCACTTTTGAGGAAGACGAAAAAATGGAACAAGCCGTCGTATCCGGCATCGCCTTTAACCGTGACGAAGCCAAAATTTCGTTGGTCAACGTGCCCGACCGCCCTGGCATTGCCTACCAAATTCTGGGGGCCGTGGCCGAGGCCAATATCGAAGTGGACATGATCATCCAGAACATGAGCAAAGACGGTCACACCGACTTCAGCTTTACCGTTAACCGCAACGAATACGCCAAGGCCGTTGACCTGCTCAAAAGCAAGGTGCTGCCCGCCTTGGGTGCGAAAGACGTGGTGGGCGACACCAAGATCTGCAAGGTCAGCATTGTGGGCATCGGCATGCGCAGCCATGTGGGCGTGGCGGCCAAGATGTTCCGCTGCTTGTCGGAAGAGGGAATCAACATCCAGATGATTTCAACCTCCGAAATCAAGACCTCGGTCGTGATCGACGAGAAATACATGGAACTCGCCGTGCGAGCCCTGCACAAAGTGTTTGATTTGGACCAAGTCAAGGCTTAAGGCCTTCGACCACAGGCTATAATGACGCCACCTGGAAACGTGACCGAGAGGCCGAAGGTGCTCCCCTGCTAAGGGAGTATGCGGTGTAGAGCCGCATCGAGGGTTCGAATCCCTCCGTTTCCGCCAGGTAAAAAGCAAACAAGCGCCTTCGGGCGCTTTTTTGTTTTGTATCTACCAATTTTTCTTTGATTGGTTCGACAGGGTGAGTCTTTGGGGTGATTCTGAGTGGATGACAGCCATTGATCTCATAACAGCACAACAGGGGGCTAACTCAGTGATTGGTTCAAGGTGTCTTCACAGATGCACAAAGAAAGAGGCAATGCCCATGGCCGGACAATTCTTGGGGGCGCGTTAGGCACTCACTTTCGCCAACTTGCCACGCTGCCACTTAACTCCTAGACTCAGTCGCATCGGCAAGATGCGATAACGGGGGCGACGTTTCCATGGCCTGGCAGACCCACACCATTCAAAACCAAATTGACGAACTGACAAACCACAACCTCTATGCGGGTGATGTGGCCTTGCAAGCCGCTGTACAGCGCCATGGGGGGCAGCAAGCGGCGGCCTTGCACGCGCTTGGCGCAGAGCTGGGGAGCCCAGAAAACTATGGTTTGGCAGAACAGGCCAACCGTCACCAACCGCAGTTCCAAGGCTTTGATGCGCGGGGGCGGCGCATTGATTTGGTTGAGTTTCACCCGGCTTGGCACCACTGGGAGGACTTGGCCCGCCAGCAAGGGTTGCACAGCAGTCCCTTTGCGCAGGGACACCCGGGACGCTGGGTGGAATGGGCTGCGCGGTTTTATATGCACGCTCAATTGGAGCCGGGCAGTCTGTGTCCAATCTCCATGACCTTGGGGGCCATCCCTTTGCTGCAACGTGAGCCCGCTCTCTGGGCTGAATATGGTGCCAAGATTTTGAGCACGGCCTATGACGAACGCGATCTGCCCAGTGCCCACAAGCGCAGCCTGTCGGTCGGCATGGGCATGACCGAAAAGCAGGGCGGCTCGGACGTGCGCAGCAACCAAACCCAGGCCCTCCCGGTTGGCCCGGGCGGGCGCGGGGGCGAGTATGAATTGCGTGGGCACAAATGGTTCTTTTCTGCCCCCATGTGTGACGCCCATTTGGTCGTGGCGCAGACCCCGGTCGATGGTTTGGCTTGTTTTTTTGTGCCCCGGTGGCGTCCAGACGGTCGTAAAAACTCGGTTCAGATCCAGCGCCTCAAAGCCAAAGTGGGCAACCGCAGCAATGCCAGCAGCGAGGTTGAATTCAATGACGCCTATGGTGTGATGATGGGCGAGCCTGGGCGGGGCATTCCGACCATCATCGAAATGGCGACTTACACGCGCTTGACCTGCTCGCTCAGCAGTGCCGGGTTGATGCGTCAGGCCTTGGTGCAGGCCTTGGCCTACGCGCGCCAGCGTCGGGCGTTTGGGCGCACATTGGCCGAACAGCCTTTGATGCAAGGGGTGCTGGTCGACCTGGTGCTGGAAGCCGAGGCCGCGCTGACGCTGTCCATGCAACTGGCCGCCGCTTTCGAGAGCGAACAGCCCTGGGCCAGGAGTTGGCGACGCCTCATGACCCCGGCGGCCAAGTTTTGGTTGTGCAAGCGTGCGGTCGAATTGACGGGTGAGGCCATGGAGGTGTTTGGGGGCAACGGCTATGTGGATGACAGCGTGGTGGCCCGCTTGTTCAGGGAGGCGCCGGTGAATTCGATCTGGGAGGGCTCGGGCAACGTGATGTGTCTGGATGTGGTGCGGGCGATTGCCCGTGATCCGCAAAGCGCCTTTGAACTCCTCGATCAGTTTGACTTGGCGGCCACCGGCCAAGCCAGGCTGGTGGCCGAAGTAGCGGCTTTGCGCCAAATGCTTCTTGGCCCGGTTGACCGACTCGAAGCCCAGGGCCGTCTGTTCACAGGCCGACTGGTCGTGTTGAGCCAGGCTTGTTTGCTGCGTCAGCAAGCCCCTTCATGCGTGTTTGAGGGCTTCATGGCCACGCGCTATGACCCGAATTGGGGCCGTGTAGTGGGCTTGCTGGATGCCAGCCTGCTGGATGTCGGCTCTTTGCTGGAGCGGGGATTGCCCGCCTGACCCCCAAACCCGCTCGGCCATAATGCCGACACGTTGCCCCCCGTGCACCAACAGATCAGGCATGCTGAAAGCCCTCTCCCGATGACAGGATTTGCCCATTTCTCAGGCTTGTTTGGCGAGTCCACCGACTTGCTTGACCGGGTGCATTGCGAGACCATCGCCTCGCGTTCGGCTTTGCACGACTGGGAGCTGGCCCCGCACCGGCATGACCGCTTGCACCAGTTTTTATTTGTCGAGGCCGGGGCCGGAACCGTCTTTTTTGAAGGGGAGGGCCATCCCCTGACGCCGCCTTGCTTGGTGAATGTGCCGCCAGGCACGGTGCATGCGTTTGTGTTTCAACCGGGCACGCAGGGCTTTGTGGTGACGTTGGCCGATGAAATGCTGGATTTCATTTATGAAGGCGCGCAGGAAATTCGGTTGGTGCTGGGCCAAGCGGCCTGCCTGCCGGCGGGCCCGGCCATGGCCCAAGGGGTGCAGCAGATTTGGCGTGAATTCAATGGCCTGGCCCCTGCGCGGGACCTGGTGTTGCGGGGTTTGTGCAGTGCTTTGCTGGGGCAGACCGCACGCGCCTTGCTGACACAAGTGCAGGCACCCGTCAACACGGCGTCAGCCCGCCACCAGTTGCTGCAACGCTTGCAGGCCTTGATCGAAAGCCATTTTCTGGCGCATTGGGGTGTGGCCGACTATGCCCGGGCCTTGGCCATTTCGGCCACCCACTTGACACGTTGCGTCAAAGCGGCGACGGGCCAGCCCGTTTCGCATTTGATTGAAGCCCGCCTCTTGCGTGAGGCTCGGCGCCAGCTGACCTTTACCAACAAGCGCTTGGCCACCATTTCGGATGAGCTGGGTTTCACCGACCCCGCCTATTTCAGTCGATTCTTCAGTCGGCACATGGGCTTGTCCCCCCGGGCTTTCAGGCAGCGCGGGGGGTGAAACTCACTCGATGTTCTGAACTTGCTCGCGCATTTGTTCAATCAACACCTTCATGTCCACGCTGATGCGGGTCAGTTCCAGGGCCGCTGACTTGGAACCCAGGGTGTTGGCTTCGCGGTGCAGTTCCTGCATCAAAAAGTCCAAGCGCTTGCCCAATTCGCCGCCAGCCTGGAGCAAGCTTTGCAGTTCGTCGAGGTGCGAGTTCAAGCGGTTGATTTCTTCGGCCATATCAATCCGGATGGCAAAGGCCGTGGCCTCGCTCAACGCCCGGTCTTGCGCGGCTTCTATCGACCCATTGGCCAGGCCCAGGGCCTCTTGCCAGCGGCTTAAAAACCGTTGTTGCTGTTGTGCCACCAGTTGGGGCACCAAGGGCTCGGCCTGGGCCGCCAGTTCCCGCAGTTTGACCACCCGCTCCAGCAGCATGACCGTCAAACGGGCTCCTTCACGGGCGCGGGCTGCCAGCAAATCCTGCAAGACCTTTTGAGCCAAAACCAACACG
>CAIUTG010000125.1 GCA_903902035.1 uncultured Curvibacter sp.
ACGCCCGATTCGGTGGTTTTGGCCTCTGACAAGGGGGCGCTCCAGACCCTGGCCTTGGCCAGCGGCAAGTCCTCGGGCGGCGCCAATCTGGCGACCCCGCTGACCGCTGGCGTCGGCTTGGGCGTGGGTCAAACCCAGACAGGCGAAAACCGCTTGGCGGTGGTCACCGCTGAAAATGAGTTGCTGGTGTTGGATGGGGACCAGCTCATTTGGCGCAAGCGCCTCCCAGCAACCACCTACACCCCGCCTTTGGTCGCGGGTGGACGGGTGTTTGTGTTAACGGGCGAGCGCACGGTCATGGCCTTTGATGGTCAAAAAGGCTTTCAGCTCTGGACCCAGCAGCGCCCCAGCGAGGCCCTGACCCTGCGGTCACCCGGTGTCTTGATGGCGGTGGGGGACACCTTGGTGGTGGGCTTTTCAGGCCGTTTGGTCGGGCTGAATCCCGACAATGGCAGCGCGCGCTGGGAAGCGCCGATTGGCACCCCCCGGGGCGTCAACGATGTGGAGCGTTTGGTGGATTTGGTGGGCGGTGTCAGCCGTCAGCCCAACAGTTTGTGCGCCCGCGCTTATTCATCGGCGGTTGGCTGTGTGAATGTCTCGACGGGCCGCACCACCTGGAGCCACCCGGCCAATGGGGCCACCGGCTTGACGGGGGACGCCAACGCCGTGTTTGGCACCGAAGCCGATGGCCAGGTCATGGCCTGGCGTCGGGACGATGGCGAAGCCCTCTGGAACAGCCAGAATTTCAAATTCCGGCAACTGACCGCGCCAGTGCTGTTGGGCAAGGCCTTGGTGTTTGGCGATGCTGAGGGTTACCTGCATTTTCTGGCCACCGAGGATGGGCATTACCTCAACCGTTTGAGCACCGATGGCTCGGGCTTTGCCGCCCCCCCGGTGGTGCAAGGACAAACCTTGGTGGTGGTCACGCGCAAGGGCAATGTGATGGCCTTTTCACTTCAATGAAGCCCGTCATTGCCTTGGTGGGCCGACCCAATGTCGGTAAATCCACGCTCTTCAATCGCCTGACCAAATCGCGCGACGCCATCGTCGCCGACTATGCCGGGTTGACCCGCGACCGCCATTACGGCAATGGCAAGCAGGGTCGTTATGAATACATCGTGATTGACACGGGGGGCTTTGAGCCCGATGCCAGCAGTGGCATCTACAAGGAAATGGCCAAGCAAACCCAGCAAGCCGTGGCCGAGGCCGATGTGGTGGTGTTTGTGGTGGACGCCCGCGCGGGGCTGTCGGGCCAGGACCATGACATTGCGAATTACCTGCGTCGCTTGGGTAAACCCACCTTGTTGGTGGCCAACAAGGCCGAGGGCATGGTCGAAGGGGTTCAACTCAGCGAGTTTTATGAACTGGGTTTGGGTGAAGTCACTCCCGTGTCTGCGGCCCATGGACAGGGCATCCGTAGTCTGGTGGAGCTGGCCCTGGACCCTTTGCAATTGCCCGAAGAGGAAGAATCGCCCGAAGCCAACGCCGCCATCAAGCTGGCGGTAGCGGGGCGTCCAAATGTGGGCAAATCCACTTTGATCAACACCTGGCTGGGCGAAGAGCGGCTGGTGGCTTTTGACATGCCCGGCACCACCCGAGACGCCATCAGCGTGCCCTTTGAGCGCCATGGTCAGCGTTTTGAGCTGATCGATACGGCGGGACTGCGCCGCAAGGGCAAGGTGTTTGAGGCGATCGAAAAATTCTCGGTGGTCAAAACCCTGCAAGCCATCGAGTCGGCCAATGTGGTGCTGTTGTTGCTGGACGCCACCCAAGGCATCACCGACCAGGATGCCCACATTGCGGGCTATATTTTGGAAAGCGGTCGGGCCGTGGTGATCGCCATCAACAAATGGGATGCCGTCGACGATTACCAGCGCCAGTTGGTGGAGCGGGCCATTGAGACCCGTTTGTCCTTCTTGAAATTCGCGTCTGTCCATTTCATCTCGGCCAAAAAACGCCAAGGATTGGGGCCGCTCTGGACCGCCATCGCCGAGGCCCACCGTTCGGCCACCGTCAAGATGCCAACCCCGGTCCTGACCCGGTTGCTGCTGGAAGCGGTGCAGTTCCAGACCCCCAAGAAGACGGGCATGTACCGGCCCAAGCTGCGCTATGCCCACCAAGGGGGGATGAACCCGCCTTTGATCGTGATTCATGGCAACTCCCTGGAGCATGTGACGGAGGCCTACAAGCGGTTTTTGGAAGGGCGCTTCCGCAAGGAATTCAACTTGGTGGGCACCCCTTTGCGCATCGAAATGAAGACTTCGGAAAACCCGTTTGCCGATCGGGACTCGCGCTGAAGGCCGGTTTGAAAGCGGTGGGATGTGTTATGTTCCAACCTTCTTCACAGAGAACACGGAGAATATCGTGAGCAACAAAGGTCAACTTCTGCAAGATCCCTTCCTGAACGCGCTGCGGCGTGAACATGTGCCCGTGTCCATCTATTTGGTCAACGGCATCAAGCTGCAAGGCCAAATTGAGTCGTTTGACCAATATGTCGTGTTGCTGCGCAACACC